>NZ_JBJGYM010000016.1:0-107530 GCF_054049995.1 Geodermatophilus sp. SYSU D01106
CCCCCCCCCCCCCCCCCCCCCCCCCCCCCCCCCCCCCCCCCCCCCCCCCCCCCCCCCCCCCCCCCCCCCCCCCCCCCCCCCCCCCCCCCCCCCCCCCCCCCCCCGGCCGGGTAGCGGAGGTCCGTGACCGACCAGGACCGGCGCCGCACGCTGCTCGCCGCCACCGAGCCGGTGCGGGCCGCCGCCAGCGCCGGCGCGCTGGCGCTCGCCTACCCGCTGCTGCGCGGCGCCCCGAGGGGTGAGCCGCACGGCGTGCTCGTGCTGCCGGGCCTGCTCGCCTCCGACGTCTCCACCGTCACCCTGCGCCGCTGGCTGAGCGGCCTCGGGTACCCGGTCGTCGGCTGGGAGCTGGGCCGTAACCGCGGCCCGACGAAGGAGATCACCGACGAGCTGCCCCGCCTGGTGGAGCGGCTGGCGGAGCGGCACGCCGGGCCGGTGAGCATCGTCGGGCAGAGCCTCGGCGGCATCTACGCCCGGCGGCTCGCGCTGCGGGTGCCGCGCCTGGTCCGCCAGGTGATCAGCCTGGGCTCCCCCTTCGGGCTGGCCGGCGGGGGCGGCGGGGCGGGTGACGACAGCCCCGGCGCCCGGGCCTACGCCCGCTACCGCCACCTGCACGCCGTCCCCCGCGGGCGCGGAGGGCTCGGCGGCGGGCTGCCGGCGCCGAGCACCGCCGTCTACTCGCGGTGGGACGGCGTCGTCGACTGGCGGGCCTGCCGGCAGCAGGCCGGACCGCGGGCGGAGAACGTCGGCGTCCACGCCAGCCACCTCGGGATGGGGCACGACCCTGCGGTGCTGTGGCTGGTCGCCGACCGGCTGGCCCAGACCCGGGAGGGCTGGGAGCCGTTCCGCCCGCCGGCCCGGCTGCGCTTCCTCTACCCGCGCGAGGACGGCGACACGGCCGGCTGACGCCGCCGCGCCCGCAGCACGGCGTCGGCCACGTGCGCGTGGCCGCCGTGGCCGTGGCCGCCCTCGCCGTGCCCGTGGCCGTGGCCGTCCCCACCGCGCTCGTGGGCCCGCGCCGCCCGGGGCCGGGTCTCGGCCACCTCGACCTCCCACTCCTCGCCGTCGAGGACCGCCGCGAGCTGCTCGCCGGTGGCGTACCACTCGGGCAGGCCGGGCCGCTGCACGCCGTGCGAGAGGTCGCTGCCGTCGTGCATGGTCACCAGCAGCGTGCCGCCGGGCGCCACCGCGGAGGCGAGCCGGCGCAGCACGTCGTCGCGGGTGGCGGGCAGGAAGTGCAGGAAGGACGCCGTCACCAGGTCCCACCGCTCCTCGCCCGGCTCCCAGGAGGAGATGTCGGTCTTGCGGGTGTCGAGCGGCACCCCGGCCGCCGCGGCCGCCGCGGCGGCCCGGTCGAGCGCCACGCGGGAGAGGTCGAGCGCGGTGACCGCCCAGCCGCGGCGGGCCAGCCACACGGCGTCGCCGCCCTCGCCGGCCCCGGCGTCGAGCGCGCGGCCCGGCGGCAGGTCGGCGGCCTCGGTGGCCAGCACGTCGTTGACCCGCCCGCTCCACGCGCGGTCGGTGGACCGGTAGCGGTCCTCCCACCACTGCTCGCCGAACTCCGGGTCGGTCTGCGCGCGCAGCACCTCGACGGCGAAGCGGGTGTCCTCGGCGACCAGGTCGGCGTTGATCTGCCCCGCCGCCCACAGGCCCTGGGCGGCCGAGGAGATCACCTGCGCGCCCAGGTCGGCGACGTTGCCGGCCGCCCAGACCCCGGGCACCGACGTCGCGCCGCGCGCGTCGACGGGCACGTGGGAACCCATGACCACCTCGCTCATCGCGAAGGGCACCGCCTCGATGCCGAGCCCGGCCAGCACGGCCGAGCGGGCGGTGAACCGCGGCGCGACGACGACGGCCGCGCGCGGCACGACCTCGCCGGAGGCCAGCCGGACGCCGGTGAGCCGGCCGCCGTCGGTCTCGAGGCCCGCGACCTCGCCGGTCACGACCCGCACGCCGCGCGCGGCCAGCGCCTCCGCGGCCTCGGCGGGCAGCTCCCCCACGGTGTGCTGGAAGAGCACGACGTCGGCGCTCCACTGCCGCCACAGCTGCGCCTGGTGCAGCGACAGCGGGCCGGTGGCGACGACGCCGATGGCCTGGTCGCGCACCTCCCAGCCGTGGCAGTAGGGGCAGTGCAGCACGTCGGTGCCCCAGAGCTCCCGCACGCCCGGGATGTCGGGGAGCTCGTCGGTCAGGCCGGTGGTGACCAGCAGCCGCCGCGCCCGCAGCGTCCGCCCGCCGGCCGTGCGCACCGTGAACGCGCCGACCTCCCCGCCGGCCTCGGTGACCGTGTCGGACACCAGCACCCCGCCGTAGCCGGCGACCTCCGCGCGCCCCGCGGCGAGCAGGTCGGCGGGCGGCGTGCCGTCGCGGCCCAGGTAGTTGTGCATCGCGTGCGCCGGCGCGTTGCGCGGCGTCCCCTCGTCGACCACCGCCACGGAGCGGCGCGCCCGTCCCAGGGCGAGGGCACCGGACAGGCCGGCCGCTCCCCCGCCGATGACCACCACGTCGTACGTCTCGTCCATGCCCGAGACGGTGCACCCGCCCGTGCCGCCTTGACAAACTTCATTGCTGGAACGGCAAACTGGACGGCGTGACCGACCTCGACCCGGGCCTCGACGCCGTCCTCGACGCGGTGGGCCCGCGGCTGCGCGAGCTGCGGCGGCGGCGCGGCGCCACGCTGCAGCAGCTCGCCGACGACACCGGCATCTCGGTGTCCACGCTCTCGCGGCTGGAGTCGGGGCAGCGCCGGCCCACCCTGGAGCTGCTGCTGCCGCTGGCCCGCGCCCACCAGGTGCCGCTCGACGAGCTCGTCGACGCCCCCGAGACCGGCGACCCCCGCGTGCGCCTGCGCCCGCTCACCCGGCACGGCGCCACGTTCCTGCCGCTCACCCGGCGCCCCGGCGGGCTGCAGGCCTACAAGATGGTGCTGCCGCCGCGGTGGGGCGGAGAGCCCGGCGAGCTGCGCTCGCACGAGGGCTGGGAGTGGGTCTACGTGCTGTCGGGCCGGCTGCGGCTGCTGCTCGGCGACGCCGACGTCACCCTGACCCCCGGCGAGGTGGCCGAGTTCGACACCCGCACCCCGCACTGGCTGGGCAACCCCGACGACCGGGCCGCCGAGGTGCTCGCGCTGTTCGGCCCGCAGGGCGAGCGCATCCACGTCCGCGCCGCCCCGAAGGGCCATTAGCGCTACGAAGGCCCCTCCGGGACGACGACCAGGCGGGTGCCCGCGTCGCCGACGGCCTGGCGCTCCCACGCCCGGGTCACCTCGGCCAGCGGCACCGTCTCGTGCGCGACGGCGACCTGCCCGGCCGCGGCGGCGGCGAGGACGGCGTCGAGCGCGGTGCGGCGCTGCGCCGGGGTGAGCGCGTTGTTCGTGTACCCGAGCACCTCCGCCGACCGGCCGCGCAGCACCGCGGAGGAGAACACCGCCTCGTCACCGGACGCGCCGCCGAGGTTGACCAGCCGCCCGCCGGGCGCGAGCACCCGCGCGGCGGCCGTGGCGGCGACGCCGAAGACCGGGTCGACGACGACGTCCGCCCCGCCGCCGAGCGCGTCCCCGAGCGCCGCGGCCAGCGCGCCGGCGTCGCCCCCGGCGGGCACGACGGCGTCCGCCCCGGCCGCGCGGGCCCGCTCCCGTCCGGCCGCCGACCGCGCCAGCGCCACCACCCGGGACGCACCGAGCACCCGCGCCGCGCCGACCGCCGCCTGCCCGACCGCGCCGCCCGCGCCGAGGACGAGCACCCGCTCGCCCGCCTGCAGCCGGCCGCGCCAGGTCAGCGCCATCCAGGCGGCCACGCCGGACAGGCCGATCGCGGCGACGGCGGCGTCGGGCAGGTCGGCGGTCAGCGGCACGAGGTCGTCGTCGGCCACCGAGCACCGCTCGGCGAGGCCGCCGTCGCCGGGGGCCATGCCGGCCGACGTCGCGAACCACACCCGGGTGCCGGCCGACAGCCGGCCACCCTCCTCGACGACCCCCACCCCCTGCACGCCCGGCACGTACGGCACGTACGGGGCGCCGAGGTAGGAGGTGCCCGACGCGCAGAGCAGGTCCAGCGGCACGATCGGCGCCGCGGTGACCCGGACCAGGCTGCGGCCGGGCGCCGGGGCCGGGTCGGGGTGCTCGGCGTGCCCGGGCGGCGTCCCGGGCGCGCGGACGACGGCGGCGCGCACGTCAGGTCGCCCGCACGTCAGGTGGTGATGTCGGGATAGGGCAGCGTGATGTGCTCCATCGCCTTCCCGTAGGCCTTCTGGTACTCCAGCGGCCCGTGGTCGCGCTCGAACATCGCGATGAAGAGCGTGAGCGTGAGGAACGGGTGGGCGCCCATCTGGAACAGCGTCACGTGGTCGTGCTCGCGCAGCGCCCGCCGCTCGTCCTCGGTGAACTCCAGCCAGGTGGAGCGCTCGTCGGAGGTGCAGTTGAGGATGCGGTTGGCCATCTCGGCCTCCCACCACTCGACCGTGCCGGCCGGGTCCTCGCGGTAGCGCTCGACCAGCTCGGGGTCGCGGTCGACGGTGTAGAGGAACTTGTCCAGCAGGTACCGGCTCATGCCGAGGCCGCCTCTCCGGGGACGCCGTTCGGGTACCAGGTGAAGTACGCCTCCATGGTGTGGAACAGGTCGAGGGTGTCCACGTGGTCGGCCTTCCGGCCCTCCCCGGCCACGCCCATCATCAGCATGAAGTCCATGAAGCCGTGGGTGGCGTTGCCCGGCTGGTGCAGGGAGTCCAGCGACACCTCGGCCAGGCAGCCCTCGATGTCGCCGGAGGCGATCCACTCGACGGCCTTGCGGTCGAACTCCGGGTCGGGCCCGTGCTCGCCGAACTGGCGCGGGCCGCCGAGCTCGAGGCTCAGGTGGCCGGTGCCGATGACCGCGACCCGCTTGTCGGACTCCCAGGACTCGACCATCTCCCGGATCGCCCGGCCCAGCTGCACGAACCGCCTCGGCTGCGGCAGGGGCGGGGCGAAGATGTTCGTGTAGACCGGCACGATCGGCAGGTCGGCCTGCGGGCGCAGCGTGATGATCGGGCACGTGATGCTGTGGTCGATCCGCAGCTCGTTGGAGAACGCGAGGTCGAAGTCGCGGTCGAGGCCGTCGCGCAGCAGGTGCGCGGCCAGGTCCTCCTCGCCGCGCAGCGTCATCCGCGGCAGGCCGAACTCGCGCTCCTCGTTGTAGAAGTTGGCGTCGAAGAACGGCGCCTTGCCCACGAGGAACTGCGGCATGTTGTCCAGCCACAGCTGGTGGAAGTGGTCGCTGCCGACCATCACCAGCACGTCGGGCTCGGCCCGGGTCAGGGTCTCCCGGAACCGCTCGATCTTGGCCACCCACTCGTCGGCGAAGGGCGGCCGGTCGGCGCCGGTCGAGGTGCTCGCCCGGTAGTAGAAGGGGTGGTGGGTCGATGCGATGACCGCGGCCAGCTCAGCCACGACTGCCTCCCAAGGTCTCGGGCTCGTACGGGTCCGGGGCGACGGAGCGGTTGTTCAGGTCGACCGACAGGAAGACCTCGTTGGCGACCGGGTGCCGGATCTCCTCGGCGAGCTGGCCGATGAGCCCGGCGGTGCGGGCGAGCAGCGCGAAGCCGCGCAGCAGCTCCAGCGGCAGGCCGAGGTCGGCCAGCGCGGCGCCGCAGACGCCGGCGCCGTTGAGCGGCAGCGTCCGCCCGAGCACCTGCGGGTGCGCCCGGCCGATCGCGGCGAACAGGGACAGGTGCGGGCCGACCAGGCCCTCCTCGGCGGCGATCTCGAACAGTCTGGGAGTGCGCGGGTCGCCGTCCTTGTGCACATGGTGCCCGAGGCCCGGGACGAACCGGCCGGCGGCCCGCTGCGCGGTGACGGTCTCCAGCGCGAGGGCGTCCCAGCCGGCGTCGTCGGTCGGCAGCTCCCCGGCGGCGGCCAGCACCCCGTGCAGGAAGCGGCCGCAGTCCTCCGTGACGCCGAGGAACCGCGAGCCGCCGCCGAGCAGGCCCGCGGCCAGCGCGCCCTGCACCGAGTCCGGCGCGGACAGCCAGGTCAGCCGGGTGACGATCGCCGTCGGGGTGAAGCCGTGGTCGGCGAGCGCGGCGAGCACCGCCTCGAACACCCGCGTCTCCCCCGCGGTGGGCCGGCGCTGGGTGGCCAGCCAGAAGGCGAGCTCGCCGAAGCCGACGTTGCCCATGACGTCGCGGGCGAGGTCGGTGCCGAGCAGGGTGATCGACTCCCGGCTCGAGGCGCCCAGCGCCGTCGGGTAGCCCTCCTCCGCGCTCACGGCGTCTCCTCCCCCTCGGCCAGCCAGCGGCGGATCTCCGCGCCGTGCTCGTCGAGCCCCGGCGGCGGCAGCCGGTACTCGGCGGCGGTGGCGGAGAAGCGGATCGGGTTGCGGATCGACGGCACGGCCGCCGCACCCTCGCCCGCGACGACGACCGGGTCGAGGCCGACCTCCTCGGCGAAGGCGACGCCCTGGTCGATCGTGTTGATCGGCCCGCACGGCACGCCCGCGGCGATGATGTCGCGGAACCACTCCATCTTGGTGCGGGTGCGCAGCCGCTCGACCAGCAGCGGCCGCAGCTCCTCGCGGTTGGCCGTGCGGTCCTCGTTGTGCAGGAAGCGCGGGTCCTCGGGCAGCTCCGGGAGGCCGAGCACCTCGCACAGCCTGCGGAACTGGCCGTCGTTGCCGGCGGTCACGATGAGGTCGCCGTCGGCGCAGGGCAGCGGCTCGTAGGGGAACAGGCTCGGGTGGCTGTTGCCCATCCGGAACGGGACGACGTCGCCGGCCACGAACGCCGACGACTGGTTGACCAGCCCCGACAGCGCGCTCGCGAGCAGGTTGACCTCGACGTGCTGGCCCCGCCCGGTGGCGTGCCGGGCGTTGAGCGCCGACAGCACGCCGATGGTGGCGTGCAGCCCGGCCATCACGTCGAAGACGGCGACGCCGGCGCGGTACGGGTCGCCGTCCGGGTCGCCGGTGAGGCTCATCAGGCCCGAGATCGCCTGCACGATGAGGTCGTAGCCGGGCAGCGAGCGCCCGCCGGGGCCGCTGCCGAAGCCGCTGATCGAGGCGTAGACGACGGCGGGGTTGGTCGCGGCGACCGAGTCGTAGTCCAGGCCGAAGCGGGCCAGGCCGCCGGGCTTGAAGTTCTCCACCACGACGTCGGCGCGGCGGGCGAGCTCGCGCGCGGCGGCGAGGTCGGCGTCGTCCTTCAGGTCCAGGGCCACCGACCGCTTGTTGCGGTTGACGCCCAGGTAGTAGGTGGACACGCCGTCCCGGACGGGGGGCTGCCAGGTGCGGGTGTCGTCGCCGCCGGGCCCCTCGACCTTGACCACCTCAGCGCCGAGGTCGGCCATCAACATCGTGGCGTAGGGGCCGGCGAGGATGCGGGAGAAGTCGGCCACCAGCAGCCCGGCGAGCGGGCCCGAGGGTGGCGGTGCGCCGGTTCCGGCCGGTCCTGCCGTCATCGTCGCTCCGCGCTCCTCGTGCTCGGGTGCCGCTGGCACGGACGGGCGTCCGCCGGTGGCGCCGATCCTGGGCACCGGTCCTGACCTGTGTCAACCGCACCACCCTGCGCTTGACATGTGCGGCAGGTCACGCGCAGGGTGACGCCGATCCAAGCTCGCGTCCGCTGGACGGACGCTCGTCCGCTCTCGTCGCCCGACGTCCGAGGAGACCTCCGTGACCCAGCCCGAGACCCCCGCCCCGCAGGCCGGCCGCCCCGTCGTCCTCCGCGGCGGCACGGTGCTCACCATGGACGACGCCGGCACCGTGCTGCGCGACGCCGACGTCCTCGTCGTCGGCGACCGCATCGCCGCCGTCGGGCCGGCGCTGGAGGTCCCCGAGGGCACCGAGGAGGTCGACGCCACCGGCGGCATCGTGATGCCCGGGATGATCGACACCCACCGGCACATGTGGCAGACGGCGATGCGCGGTTACGGCGCCGACTGGTCCCTCACCCAGTACTTCGTCTGGTACTACCTCGAGCACGGCCGCCGCTTCCGCCCCGAGGACGTCGCCGCCGGCAACCGGCTGGCCGCCGTGGAGGCGCTGGACGCCGGCGTCACCACCGTCGTCGACTGGTCACACGGGCTGCAGACGGTCGACCACGCGGAGGCCGCCGTGGACGCCCTGCAGTCGGTGCCCGGCCGGTACGTGCTCGCCTACGGCAACATCCAGGCCGCGCCGTGGGAGTGGACCGCCGACAAGGCCGTGCAGGCCTTCCTCGAGCGCCGCCGCACCGGTGCCGGCGACCTGTTCGACGTCCAGCTCGCCTTCGACGTCACCGGCGACCCGGCCTTCCCCGAGAAGGCGGCGTTCGAGGTGGCCCGCGACCTCGGCCTGCCGGTGACCACGCACGCCGGCGTCTGGGGCGCCACCAACGACGACGGCATCCGGCTCATGCACGAGCACGGCTTCGCCACCCCAGAGACCGTCTACGTGCACGCCGCCTCGCTGTCCCCCGACAGCTACCACCGCATCGCCGCCACCGGCGGGTCGATCTCGGTGTCCACGGAGTCCGAGCAGAGCGCCGGGCAGGGCTACCCGCCCACCTGGCAGGTGCGCGCCCACGGCATCCCGGTGTCGCTGTCGATGGACACCAGCGTGTGGTGGAGCGGCGACCTGTTCTCCGCGATGCGCACGACGCTCGGCGCCGACCGTTCCCGCGAGCACTTCGAGGCCCACCTCAAGGGCGAGACGGTCACCCACCTGGCGCTGCGCGCGCAGCACGTCGTGGAGTGGGCGACCCGCGGCGGGGCGACGGCGCTGGGCCGCGACGACCTCGGCCGACTGGTGCCGGGCGCGAAGGCCGACGTCGTGCTCCTCAAGAACGACGCGTCTCCGGTGTCCTCCCCCCTCCTGCACCCCTACGGGCACGTGGCGTTCCAGGCCCAGCGCGGCGACGTGCACACCGTGCTCGTGGACGGCCGGGTCGTGAAGTCCGAGCACCGGCTGGTCGGCGTCGACCTGGCCGCCGTGCGGCGCGAGGTCGAGGCCACTGTGGAGCACCTGCGCGCCGACATGGGCGAGGACGTGTGGCAGTCGGGCATGGACCCCGAGCTGCCCGAGGGCAAGGTGCTCGACAACCCGTACCAGTACACCGACTTCCGCTCGGAGAGCACGCACGCCGCCCGCGAGGAGGCCTTCGAGCGGCACCTGGCCGGGGAGCACTGAGGGGGAACGGTGGCCGGACGCGGTGAGGGGCCGGACTTCGTCGAGGCGCTGGCGCGCGGCCTGGACGTGCTCACCTCCTTCGGTGCCGACCGGCCGGCGATGTCCCTGTCGGAGGTCGCCGCGGCCGCCGGGCTCGCCCGCCCGACGGCGCGGCGGCTGCTGCTCACGCTCGAGGAGCTCGGCTACGTCCGGTCGGCCGGGGGGACGTTCTCGCTGACGCCGAAGGTGCTGTCGCTGGGCATGGCCTACGTCGGCGCGCTGGGGCTGTGGGACGTCGCCCGGCCGCACCTGGAGGCGCTGGTCGCGCGCACCGGCGAGTCGTCGTCGATGGCGCAGCTCGACGGGTCCGACATCGTCTACGTGGCCCGGGTCTCGGTGCCCAAGTTGATCACCCTGCGCGTGGAGATCGGCACGCGCTTCCCGGCCGCGCAGACGTCGCAGGGCAAGGTGCTGCTGGCCGCGCTGCCGGCCGGGGAGCTGGACGCCGTCCTCGCCCAGCCGAGCCGCTCGGGCCTGCCGCCCTACATCGGGCGCTCGCCCGAGCAGCTGCGCGAGGAGCTCACGGAGGTGCGCGCCCGCGGCTGGGCGCTGGCCGACGAGGAGCTCGCGCCCGGGGTCCGGTCGGTCGCCGTCCCGGTGCGCGACGGGCACGGCGCGGTGCGGGCGGCGATGAACGTGACCGTGCACGCCGCGGAGACCTCCACCGAGGTCCTGCTCGCCGAGCACCTGCCCGCGCTGCTGCGCACCGCCGGCGAGGTGAGCGCCGACTGGGCGCGGTGGCAGTCCCGGCCGCACGTGGAGGTGGACCGGTCGCGCTCCGCCGGATGACTTCACGCCGGATCGGGTACCCCCGGCCCATGAGCGGGAAGTCGGCGGAGGACTACGCCAGGGACTACACGGACCCGGAGCTGCGCGAGCGGCTCAAGGAGGAGATCAAGGCCGGCGACCGGGGTGGGCAGCCCGGCCAGTGGAGCGCCCGCAAGAGCCAGCTCCTCGCGCACGAGTACGAGGCCCAGGGCGGCGGCTACGTGCACGAGGGCGAGCGCACCGAGTCCCAGCGGCACCTGCAGGAGTGGACCGGCCAGGACTGGCACACCGCCGACGGCGGCGACCGCGCCCGCGGCTCCGGTGGCACGAAGCGGTACCTGCCGGACGCCGCCTGGGAGCTGCTGTCCGACGAGGAGAAGCGCGCCACCGACTCCCGCAAGCGGCACGGCGAGGAGCAGCACGTCGCCAACACCGACGCCGCCAGGGAGGCGCGGAAGGCCGCCGAGCTGCTCGACGCGAAGGCCGACGAGGCGAAGCGCGCGGTGGGCCGCATGCACGGCGACTCCCAGCTCGACCGCGCGGAGAAGGCCGAGCGCGACCTCGGGAAGGGCCGCAAGACGGTGCTCGAGGCGATCGAGCGGCAGCGCGACCGGGACTGAGCGACACGCAGCAGGATCAGGCGGCCTGATCGTGCTGCGTCCTGACTCGCGGTCTGCGGTGAGCCAGGACGCGCGGCGGTGCGCCAGGACGCCGATCGACACGCCGTGCAGTACGCGCAACTTTGCACTGACTGCACCTTTCGGGCGATGATGAGCGGGTGACCTCCGGCCTGCGCGAGCGCAAGAAGCTCGCCACCCGCCTGGCGCTGCACCAGACGGCGCTGCAGCTGGTGGCCGAGCGCGGCCTGGACGGCGTCTCTGTCGACGACATCGCCGGCCGGGCCGGCGTCTCCCCGCGCACCTTCTTCAACTACTTCCCGACCAAGGACGACGCCGTCGTCGGGATCGACGCCTCCGCCGTCGGGCAGGCCGCCGAGCGGTTCGCCGCGCGGCCGGCGCACGAGTCCCCGGTCGAGGCGCTGCGCGCCGTTCACGCCCAGCAGGCCGCCGAGATGGCCAGCGAGCCCGAGACTCTGTGGCCGCTGCGGCTGCGGGTCATCGACGAGCACCCGGTCCTGATCGCCCGGCTGCACGCGGTCTTCGGCTCCGCCGAGCGGGCCCTGGCCGAGGCGATCGCCGTCCGCACCGGCACCACCGTCGGTGCCGACCTCTACCCGACGCTGCTCGCCGCGGTGTCCGGGGTGGCCGTGCGCGCCGCCCTGCACGCCTGGCTCGCCAGCGACTTCACCGAGTCCCTGCCCGCCCTCGTCGACGAGGCCTGGGACGTGCTCGCCGCCGGGCTGCCCGCCCCGCGCCCCTGATCCCCCGAGCGGCCGGCGCCGTCCGCTCGCCCCCCGGTGCCGCGCGCCCGCGGCACCGTCGCACGACCCGTGGAGAACGAGTGAACCCGCCGCCCGACGGCACCGCCCCGCCCATCGTCCTGACCCGGCGCCGCATCAACGTGATCTTCTCGGCGCTGCTCGCCGGGATGCTCGTCGCCGCCCTCGACCAGACGATCGTCTCGACGTCGATGCCGACCATCGTCGGCGAGCTCGGCGGCGTCTCGCACATGGCGTGGGTGACCACCGCCTACCTGCTGGCCACCACGCTGGTCATGCCCGTCTACGGCAAGTTCGGCGACCTGTGGGGTCGCCGCACCCTGTTCCTCGTCGCGATCGGCCTGTTCACCGTGGCCAGCGTCGGGGCCGCGCTGGCGCCCGACTTCGGCTGGTTCGTCTTCTGGCGCGGCGTGCAGGGCCTCGGCGGCGGCGGGCTGATGATCCTGTCGCAGGCGATCATCGCCGACATCGTCCCGGCGCGGGAGCGCGCGCGGTACATGGGCCCGATCGGCGCGCTGTTCGGGCTGTCGGCCGTCGCCGGCCCGCTGGTCGGCGGCTTCTTCACCGACACCGCGGCCCTGGGCTGGGAGTGGTGCTTCTGGATCAACGTGCCGGTCGGCGTGGGCGCGTTCCTCATCGGGTGGTTCGCGCTGTCGCTGCCGCGCCGGCGTAGCACCACCCCGCTCGACGTCGCCGGCATCGTCGCGCTGTCGGCCACGACGACGTCGCTGGTGCTGTTCACCGACCTCGGCGGCAGCGACGGCTGGACCGACCCGTGGACGCTGGCGCTCGCCGCGGCGTTCGTCGTCTGCGCGGTCGTGTTCGTGCTCGTCGAGCGGCGCGCGGTCGAGCCGATCGTGCCGCTGACGCTGTTCCGCAACCCGACCTTCGTCGTCGCCACCGCCATGGGCATGGCCGTGGGCCTCGGCATGTTCTCGGCCATCGCGTTCATGCCGACGTTCCTGCAGATGAGCTCCGGCCTCTCGGCGGCGGGCTCCGGCCTGCTCATGCTGCCGATGACCGCCGGGATCATCCTCACGATCCAGTCCTCCGCGGCGGTCATCCTGCGCACGGGCCGGTACAAGCGGTTCACGGTCGCTGGCGTGGCGGTCATCCTCGCGACGATGGTCTGGATGACCACGCTGACCGGCGGGACGTCGCTGTGGGTGATCGGCGCGATGTTCTTCGCCCTCGGCTGCGGGCTCGGGCTGATCATGCAGAACGTCGTACTGGCCGCGCAGAACGCCGTCCCGGCCACCCAGATCGGCACCGCCACCTCCACGAACAACTACTTCCGCGAGGTGGGCGCCACCCTGGGCGTCGCGGTCTTCGGCACGCTGTTCACCAGCCGGCTGGCGGAGAACCTCACCGGCGCGCTGACCGCGAACGCCCCGCAGGCGGCCGCCGCGGGCATCAGCTCGCCGGACACCCTGGTCCCCTCGGCGGTCGACGCGGCCGGGGAGCCGCTGCGGACGGCGATCGTCGACGCCTACGCGGGCTCCCTCGCCCCGGTGTTCTGGTACCTGGTGCCGGTCCTCGCCGTCGCGCTGCTGCTGTCGTTCCTGCTGCGCGAGATCCCGCTCGCCGAGCACGCCGGCATGGTCGCCCGCGGCGAGGCGGTCGAGTCCGAGGAGGAACTCGCGACGCTGCTGCGGTCGGGCGCGCAGGCCGCCGTCCCGGCGCCCGAGCCGACCCTGCACGGACCCCGCGACGACGACCAGCTGCGCGTCTGAGCGCGTCCTGACCGGAGGGGATGTGCGGCTGGGGTGCGGTGCGGACCCCGGACACGCCCCGGCTGCACATCACCTCACCCCTCGGTTGCATCCACCGCCGCGGTTCGTGCTACCCGGGTAGCATCGCGGTGTGAAGCTGAGCGTGAGCTTGACCGAGGAGGACGTCGCGGTCCTCGACGACTACGCCCGGTCGGCCGGCCTGCGGTCCCGATCGGCGGCCCTGCACCACGCGATCCGGCTGCTCCGCCATCCGGACCTCGAGGACGACTACGCCGCGGCGTGGGAGGAGTGGCAGACCTCGGGCGAGGAGGCCGTGTGGCAGACGACGACGGGCGACGGGCTGGACGATGCTCCGCGGTGAGATCCGGCTCGTCGACCTCGAGCCCGTCCGCGGCAGCGAGGCGGGCAAGCGCCGACCCGCGGTGGTCGTCAGCAACGACCGGGCGAACGCGGTGGCCGACCGGCTCCGGCGGGGTGTGGTGACCGTCGTACCGGTCACCAGCAACACCACCAGGGTCTTCCCCTTCCAGACCCTGCTCTCTGCCGAGGACACCGGCCTCCGGGTCGACAGCAAGGCGCAGGCAGAACAGGTACGCGCGGTCGCGGTCGAGCGCGTGGGCGCCGTGCTCGGCCGCGTCCCCGCGGCGGCGATGGCCGCCCTCGACGACGCGCTCCGGCTCCACTTGCAACTCTGACCGACCGCTGTACCCCGGTGGCCCGGCACCGTGCGGATCCCGTGCCCCCGGGGTCCAGCACTCCCTGGCCCGGGCGCGTCAGCCGGCGCGGGCGGCCCGGGCGACGGCGACCAGGCGGTCGAGCTCGGCGGGCGGGATGGCGGCACCGAAGTCGGCGGCGAACCGGCGCATCGGCATCGACCCGATCATCTGCAGCATCCCGGCGTGAATCTCCGCGGCGCCGTCCGGCATGGCGGCGAGGAACCCCTCGAGCAGCGGCGGCCCGACCACCGGGTGCTCGAACCACTCGGCCACCGACGAGCCCAGCGTGAGCTCCGGGACGACGGTGTCGCCGGTCAGCGTCACCGTCTCCTCGGCCAGGACCTCGGCGGCGTTCGCGCAGACCTGCACCGTGTACTGACCCGGCGCGACGACCCAGCCGCCCTCCCGGACGTCCCAGTGGGCGAAGGCCCTCCGGTCGAGCGCCAGCTCCACCGTCCGCGACTCCCCCGGCTCCAGCGGCACCTTCGTGAAGGCGCGCAGCTCCCGGGCGGGGCGGCGGACCGGGCCGGCCGTCGTCGCGACGTAGACCTGGACCACGTGCCGGCCGGCCCGCTCGCCGGTGTTGGTCACCGTCACCGACACGCTCGCCGCGTCGTCGCCGGTGACGGCCACCCGCAGGCCGGAGGTCTCCACGGTCGTGTACCCCAGCCCGTGGCCGAACGGGTAGCGCACCGGGCGGCCGACGGTGCAGTGGTGGCGGTAGCCGACCATCACGCCCTCGCCGTAGCGGACGTGCCCCTGCTCGCCGGGGAAGGTCAGGAAGCTGGGGGTGTCCTGCAGGCGCAGCGGGATCGACTCGGCCAGCCGCCCGGAGGGGCTCACCGCTCCCGTGAGCAGGTCGGCCAGCGCGCTGCCGCCCGCCTGGCCGAGCAGGAAGCCGGCCAGGACCGCGTCGACGTCGTCGTGCCAGCCCTCCAGGGACACGACGCCGCCCGAGGACAGCACGACGACGGTGCGCGGGGCGGCTCGGGCCACCGCCCGGATGAGCTCGACCTGCACGGCGGGCAGGTCGAGGGTGGTGCGGTCGAAGCCCTCGGACTCGTCGTCCTCGGCCAGTCCGGCGAAGACGACGGCGACCTCGGCGTCGCCGGCCGCGGCGACGGCCTCCTCGCGGAGCGCGGCGGCGTCGCCGGAGCCGTCGAGGGAGAAGCCGGGCGCGAACGACAGCGCCGGGAGCGCCGCCCGCAGCGCGGTCAGCCCGTCGTCGACCCGGGTGGCGTTGACGTGCGAGCTGCCGCCGCCCTGGTAGCGCGGCGTGCGGGCGAACTCGCCGACGACGGCCACCCTCGTCCCCGGGGCCAGCGGGAGCACGGCGCCGTCGTTCCTCAGGAGCACCGCGCACTGCGCCGCGAGCTCGCGGGCCAGCGCGTGGTGCGCGTCGGCGTCGAAGCCGTCGGTCGGCTCGGCGACGAGGTCCGCGAGCGCGGCCACCCGCCGGGCGCTGCGGTCGACGAGCGCCTCGTCGAGGTCCCCGGCGCGGACGGCCTCGACCACGCGCCGGTTGCCCGCACCGGAGTCTCCGGGCATCTGCAGGTCCAGGCCGGCGGCCAGCGCGGCGACCCGGTCGTCCACGGCGCCCCAGTCGGAGACGACGACGCCCTCGAAGCCCCACTGCTCGCGCAGCACCTCGGTGAGCAGCCAGCGGTCCTGCGATGCGTACACGCCGTTGACCCGGTTGTAGGCGCACATGACCGTGGCCGGCCGCGCCGAGGTCACGATCCGCTCGAAGGCAGGCAGGTAGATCTCGCGCAGCGTGCGCTCGTCGACGTCGGCGCTGACCTGCATGCGCTGCGTCTCCTGGTTGTTGGCCGCGAAGTGCTTGACCGAGGCGCCGACGCCCTGCGCCTGCTGGCCGCGCACGTGTGCTGCGCCGAGCACGCCGGTGAGCAACGGGTCCTCGGAGTAGTACTCGAAGTTCCGCCCGCACAGCGGGGACCGCTTGATGTTCACACCCGGGCCGAGGACAACCGGCACGCCGAGGGCGCGCGCCTCCCGGCCGACCGCCGCGCCGACCCGCTCGGCGACGTCGGGGTCCCAGCTCGACCCGACGGCGACGGCCGGCGGGAAGCAGGTGGCCGGCAGGCTCTGCAGCAGGCCGATCCGGTCGAAGTCGTCGGCCTGCCGGCGGACGCCGTGCGGTCCGTCGGTGAGGACGACCGACGGCAGCCCGGCCTCCTCCACCGCGGGCGTCGACCAGAAGTCCTGCCCGGACAGCAGCGTCGCCTTCCGCTCGAGGGGCAGGTCGGCGGGGTCGGTCACGGGAGCTCCTGCGGGTCGTCGGCGCCGGCGTACGCGAACGAGCGCACCACGAGCGAGCCGCGGGCGCACCAGACGCCGCCGAGCCGGCCGGTCATCCCGCCGGCGACCTCGGTGGACACGTAGCGCCCGTCCAGGCGGCCGAGCTCGACGGAGCCGCCCGCGCCGACGAGGCAGGCCACCAGCACGTCGGGCGCCAGCGCCGTCGAGGAGAAGTGGCCCTCGCCGGGGAGCGTCCGGATCTCCAGGGTCACGTCGCCGCCGGTCACCTCCGCCTCCCCCAGGACCTGCCGCAGCGGGCCGACCTGCGCCACCGCGCGCACCCGGGTGCCCTCGACCTCGACGTCGAGGGAGTGGCGGCCGTCGATCCGCAGCGTCAGCCCGCCGACCCCGTCGGAGGCGCGCACGACGGCGCGGAACCGCGCGTGCTCGTGCTCCTGGCGGCGGCCCACGAAGGCCACGTCCTCCGACGCCGGGTCGGGGTCGGCGGTGGCCAGCCGCCAGCCGCCCTCGACCCGGGTGAGCAGGTCGCCGGGGAAGCGCCGCGGCGCCGCCCACGCCGGGCCCGCGAGGTCCTCGGTGACCGCGACCGCGCCGCCGGGCGGGGCCAGCCACTCCCCGAGCCGGGGCCAGCCGTCGGCCCACTCGACCTCGGCGGCGAAGGTCTCGCGGCCGAGGACGTGGAACTGGGGGCTGGTGCCGCGCGGGCGCACGCCGTGGAAGACGACCGCCCACGAGCCGTCGGCCCGCTGCACCAGGTCGGCGTGCCCGGTGTTCTGCACCGGCGACTCGACGCCCCGGTGGGTGAGCAGCGGGTTGTGCGGACAGGGCTCCCACGGCCCGGCCGGCGACGGGCCGCGCGCGATCGTCACCGCGTGCCCGCGCTCGGTGCCGCCCTCGGCGATCAGCAGGTACCAGAGGCCGCCCACCCGGTACAGGTGCGGCCCCTCGGGGAACCGCCCGCCGGTGCCCTGCCACAGCCGCCGCCGCCCGGTGAGTGGCGTCCCCGTGGCCGGGTCGACCGCCTGCTGCACCAGCCCGGCGGGGCCGCCCGCCCCGAAGCCGGCGTAGCTGACCAGCAGCGTGCCGTCGTCGTCCCAGGCGAGGTCGGGGTCGATGCCGCGCACGTCCGGCATCCGCACCGGGACCGACCAGTCCCCCAGCGGGTCCTCCGCGGAGGTGAGCACCTGCCACCCGCCGTCGGCGAGGTTGGTGGTGACCAGCCAGAACCGGCCGTCGTGGTGGCGGATCGTCGGCGCGGTGATCCCGCCCGACCCGGGCGCCGCGGAGACGTCGAGCTGCGAGGGCCGGGCCAGCACGTGCCCCACCTGCTCCCAGGACACGAGGTCGGCCGAGCGGTACAGCGGGACGCCCGGGGCGTACTCGAAGGACGAGTGCACCATCCAGTAGGCGTCCCCGACCCGGACGACGCTCGGGTCGGGGTGGAACCCGCCGACGACGGGGCGCGGCGTCACGCGTGCGCGTCCGGGTCGAAGAACAGTGCCGGCCTCTCCACCGGGCGCGGCTCCTCGATCGTGCAGGTGAACGCGTGCCGGCCCGGGCCGGCCTCCCGCGGCGCGCTGCCGTCGGGCAGCACCACCTCCGCCGTCGTGTTCGGCGGGACGACGACGTCGAGCGCGAACGCCGTGCCCCCGGTCAGCGCCCAGGACACCGACGCCGTCCCGTACGGCGTCTCGTGCGTGGCCGCCGCCGAGGTGAGGCCGGGCCCCGGGCGCGGGGCGAACCGGATCCGCCGGTAGCCGGGGGCGGCCGGGGCCAGCCCGGCCACCGTGCGGTGCAGCCAGTCGGCGACCGCGCCGAAGGCGTAGTGGTTGAACGACGTCATCTCGCCGGGGTTGATCGTCCCGTCGGGGAGCATGGAGTCCCAGCGCTCCCAGATCGTCGTCGCGCCCATCGTCACCGCGTACAGCCACGACGGGTTGCCGCGTTGCAGCAGCAGCTCGTAGGCGGTGGCCAGCTCGCCCGCGTTCGTCAGGGCGTCGGTGACCAGCGGCGTCCCGAGGAAGCCACTCGCGATGTGGAACCCGTCCGCCAGCACCTGCTGGGCCAGCAGCCGGCCGGCGTGCTCCCGCTGCCCGGGCTCGAGCAGGTCGAACTCCAGCGCCAGGGCGTAGGCCGTCTGCGACGGGAAGGCGACCCGGCCGTTCGGGGAGACGTACTCGGCGCGGAAGCGGGCCGCGGCCCGCTTCCCCAGCTCGGCGAACCGGGCGCCGTCGCGCCCGAGCACCTCCGCCACCTGCGCCACGGTGCGCGCCGAGCGGGCGAGGTAGGCGGTGGCCACGCACTGCCAGGGGGTGCGGGCGGCGGCCGGGTTGTCCGGCGGGGCGGCGGTGTCGAGCCAGTCGCCGAAGGAGAACCCGTCCCCGGGGAAGTCGAGGTGCTCCCCCGCCCGCGCGGCGAACGCGTCGATCCACGCGGTCATCGAGTCCCACTGGGCGGCGAGCAGCCCGGCGTCGCCGGTGCGCTGGTAGAGCACCCACGGGACGACGACGGCGGCGTCGCCCCACCCGGTCTCCGGCTGCTGCGGGAAGGGCAGCAGCGGCAGGAACGGCACGTACATGGGCACGACGCCGTCGAGCTCCCGCTGCTCGGCGGCGAGGTCGGTCAGCCAGGAGCGGAGCATGCCGGTGGTGTCGTGGAGGAACGACGCGGTGGGCGCGAACACCTGCAGGTCACCGGTCCAGCCCAGCCGCTCGTCGCGCTGCGGGCAGTCGGTCGGGATGTCGAGGAAGTTGCCCCGCATCCCCCAGACGACGTTCTCGTGCAGCCGGCTGACGTCCGGGTCCGAGCACGTGAACGTGCCGGTCCGGCGCATGTCCGTGTGCAGCACCACCGCCTGCAGGTCCTCCGGCCGCAGCTCGCCGGGCCAGCCGGTCACCTCGGCGTACCGGAAGCCGTGGAACGTCGACCGGGGCTCCCAGGTGCGCGGGCCGCGCCCGTCGAGGACGGCGACGTCGGTGGCACGGGCGGCCTTCAGCGGCCGGGTGCCGAGCTCGCCGTGCTCGAGCACCTCCGCGTGCCGGACGGTGATCTCGGTGCCGGCCGGACCGTCGGGCAGGGACAGCCGGAGGCGGCCCACCAGGTTCTGGCCGAGGTCGACGAGCACCCTCCCCGACGGCGAGGTGGTGACCGCCCGCACGGGGAGGACCTGCGTGCGGCGCACCGGCGGTCCGGTGGGGGCCACCAGCGTGGCGGGGTCGAGGTCGGCGACCTCGACCGGCGTCCAGGCGGCGTCGTCGAACCCGGGCGCGGACCACCCGGGCAGGTCGCGGCGGAAGTCGACCGTCTCGCCGGAGTAGAGGCCGGAGCGGACGGTGGGCCCGTCGGTCGTCGAGCGCCAGGCGCCGTCGGTGGTCACCACGGTGCGCGAGCCGTCGGGGTGGTCGACCTCCAGCTGCAGGAAGGCGCCGGTGCGGTCGCCGTACCACCCGCGCTTGCCGGTGAAGCCGAGGTACCCGGCGAACCAGCCCTCGGCCAGGTGCACGCCGATCGCGTTGGGGCCCTCGGTGAGCAGTCCCGTGACGTCGTGGGTCCGGTAGCGGAGCCGGTGCCGGTAGCTCGTCCAGCCGGGCGCCAGCACGACGTCGGAGACCGCGGCGCCGTTGAGCTCGGCCTCGTACACGCCCTGCGCGGTGGCGTACAGCCGGGCGCGCGCCACCGGCCGGTCGAGGACGAACTCGCGCCGCAGCAGGGCCACGGCCTCCTCCCGGGCGGGGAGCACCGGGCGCACCAGCCGCGCGCTCCAGTCGGCGGGCGACAGCAGGCCCGCCTCGACGGCGACCTCCTCGCTCCACGCCGACGGCTCGGCGTCGTCCGCTCCCCACACGCGGACGCGGACGGTGCGCCCCTCCCGGGAGGCGAGCGGCGGTGCGTCCCACGGCACGAGCACCGAGTCGGCGGAGTCGACCCGGCCCGAGGACCAGGTGCCGATCTCCAGCTCGTAGGCCACCTGCCGCCAGCCGGGCAGGTCGGTGGAGGTGACCCACGACAGCCGCGGCGTCGTCTCGCCGATGCCCAGCGGCTCCCGGTGGTGCTCGGCGGTGACGGGGGCGACGGTCACGTCGCTCATCGGACCCGGTCCCCGAGCAGCGCGTCGGCGAGGTACGCGACGGAACGGTCGACGATCCCGTCGACGTGGTCGCACCCGAGCCAGATGTGCCCGGCACCCTCGACCGGCTCCAGCTCCGAGGTGGCGCCGGCCTCCTGCAGCGCGGCGTGCAGCGCCTCGCTCCGCGCGTACGGGACCAGCCAGTCGGCGGTGCCGTGCAGCAGCAGGAACGGGGGCGCGTCCGCGGTCACGTGGGTGACCGGGCTGGCGTCGGCGCGGGTGGCGTCGGTGAGGCCCGCGACCAGGTGCTCCTCCGGCGGTCCCCGCAGCTCCTCGGGGAGCAGGGCCGCGATCTCCGGCGGCGGCTCCTGCCGGGGCATGGTGGCGAGGTCGGAGACGCCGTACCAGTCGACGACGACGTCGACCGCGCTGGACTCCCCGACCACGCCGTGCGTCCCCTCCAGGTCGGGCCGGTGCCCGGTGAGGCCGAGCAGCGCAGCGACGTGCCCGCCGGCCGACTCGCCCCACGCGCCGATCCGGGTGGTGTCGACGCCGAGGTCGCCGGCGAACCGGCGCAGGTAGCGGACGGCGGCCTTCGCGTCGTGGAGCAGCGCGGGGAACGGCGCCTCCAGCGCGTGCCGGTAGTCGATGGTGGCCACCGCGAGCCCGGCGGCGAGCAACGCGTCGAAGACCTGGTCCACCCGCAGCGTCTCGGGCAGGTACCGGCGGTCGCCCATCATGAACGCGCCGCCGTGCACCCAGACGACCAGCGGCGCGGGCGCCGGGGTGTCGGGCACCCACACGTCGAGCTGCAGCGGGCGGTAGCCGAAGGCGACGGCGTAGGTGACGCCGGAGAAGTGGCGGGCGCCGTCCGCGCGCCGGACCGGCGGCGGCGGGGGCAGGAACCGGGCCGGACCGGCCCACTCGGCGGTGGTCATGCGGCGTCCTCCAGGGCGCTCGGGAACGTGTGGGTGCCGGGGCCGGCCGTCGTCGCGGTGCCGTCGGGCAGCACCACCTCGGCCTGCGTGCCGGCGGGGACCTCGACGGTCAGCGCGAAGCGGTCGCCGTCGACCCGCCAGGACGAGGCGATCCGGCCGTACGGGGACTCGTGGGTGGCCACGGCGGAGGTGAGGCCGCCGCCGGGCCGGGGCCGGACGCGGAACCGGCGGTACGCGGGCTCCAGCGGCTCGATGCCCGCGGTGTACCGGTGCAGGAAGGAGACGACCGCGCCCTTCGAGTAGTGGTTGAGCGAGTCGCGCGGCCTGCCCTCGGCGTCCACGCCGTCCCAGTGCTCCCACACCGTCGTCGAGCCGCGGTCGACCATCACCAGCCAGCCGGGCTCGGTGTCCTGCAGCAGCAGCTCGTAGGCGACGTCGAGGTGCCCGGCGTCGGCCAGCACGGGCAGCAGGTACGGCGTCGCCAGGAAGCCGGTGCCCAGGTGGGTGCCCGCCTCGCGCACCAGCTCCACCAGCCGCTCGGCGACGGCGGGCCGCAGCTCCCCGGGCACCAGGCCGAAGGCGAGCGCGCGCACGTGGTCGGCCTGGGTGTCGCTGACCAGCCGCCCGTCGCCGTCGAGGTACTCGGCCTGCCAGGCGGCGCGCACCCGCGCGGCGAGCCCGGCGTAGCGGGCGGCGTCGTCGTCGCGGCCGAGCACGGCGGCGATCTCCGCCAGCAGCCCCGCGCTGTGCGCGAACCAGGCGGTGGCGACGACGCCCTCGTCGGCGGCGACGAACGCGCCGAAGTCACCCACCTCCTCGCCGGGGACGAGCCACTCGCCCCAGTGGAAGCCGGTGTCCCACAGCCACCGCTCGTGCGGCGCGGGCTCCGGCCGCCGGGCCGCGCGGTCGGGGTGCCGCTGCTCGCGCGCCATCCGCTCCGCCCGGTCCAGCCAGCGCACCATCGCCGGCCAGGTCTCCTCGAGCACGCGGGTGTCCCCGTAGGCGCGGTACAGCTGCCACGGCACGACGACGACCGCGTCGCCCCACCCGGCCGAGCCGTTGAGGAACGACACCGGGCTCTCCCGCCCCTCTCCGCGCGGGCAGGGGCTGACGTTGGCGACCGTGCCGTCGGGCCACTGGTCGGCCACCACGTCGCGCAGCCACTTGGTGGAGAACCCGGCGACGTCGTAGAGGAACGCGGCCGTCGGCACGAACAGCTGCCAGTCGCCGGTCCAGCCGTGCCGCTCGCGGTGCGGGCAGTCGGTCGGGATGTCGCAGGCGTTGCCGCGGAAGCTCCACACGGCCGCCTCGTGGAGGGCGTCCACCCGGGCGTCGCTGCAGGCGAACGTGCCGGTGCGGCGCAGGTCGGTGTGCACCACGACGCCGCGCAGGTCGTCGGGCGTGAGGTCGCGCGGATGGCCCTCGATCCGCACGTACCGGAACCCGTGGGTGGTGCGGCGCGGCTCGAACACCTCGCCGGGCGCCCCGGCGGAGACCACGACGTCGACCTGGCCGGCCGGCAGCGGGTGCGGCAGGAACGGCAGGTCGGGCCGCAGGTGCTCGACCGTGACGTCGCCGTCGGGGCCGAGCCACTCGCCGTGGGTGAGCGTGAGCGTGGTGCCGGCGGGGCCGAGGTCGGTCAGCCGCACCCAGCCGTTGACGTTCTGACCGAGGTCGGCGACCTGGACGCCGGACGGCAGCCGGGTCATCGAGACCGGGACGATCTCCTCCACCCGGCGCACCGGCGGGGCCGGGCTGTCGACCAGCCCGCCGGAGCCGTGCTCGGCCACGGTGACCGGCTCCCACGCGGCGTCGTCGAAGCCGGGGGCGTCCCAGCCGCGCGGCAGCCGCGTGAGGTCCCACCGCTCGCCGGCGATGAGGTCGGCGGCGGTGACGTGGCCGGTCGCGCTGCGCCAGCCCGGGCCGGTGCCGAGCACGGTGACGGTGCCGTCGTCGTGGGTGAGGTGCAGCTGCGCGAGGAACGCGACGCGGTCGCCCCACTGGTCGGCCGAGCGCGTGACGCCGGTCTGCCCGCGGAACCAGCCGTCGGCGAGGACGACGGCCAGCGCGTGCCGCCCGGGCGCGACCGGGCCGGGGTCCAGCGTCTGCACCTGCAGCCGCCGGTCGTACTGGGTGTAGCCCGGGGTCAGCTCGGCGTCGCCGATGCGCGCGCCGTCGAGGAACGCCTCGTAGAGCCCCTGCGCGGTGGCGTACAGCCGGGCGGAGGTGACCGGCCGGTCCGCGTCGAACTCCCACCGCAGCAGGGCGGCCGCCCGCTCCCCCGCCGGGCCGGCCGGCATGGTGCCCGGCTCGATCCAGTCGGCCGACCAGTCGGTGGCGTGCAGCAGTCCGGTCTCGAACCACGCCGGGACCGACTCCGGGCTCGCGCCGAGGTCGGTGCGCACCCGCACCCGCCAGGCGACCCGCTGCGCGGAGGACAGCGCCGGGCCGGGCCACGGGACCAGGACGTGCTCCTCGTCCTCCACCCAGCCGGAGTCCCAGCCGTCGTCGGTGGTCAGCCGGTACGCGTGCTGCTCCCGGGCGCCGTCGGGGAGCCGCCAGGACAGGCGCGGCGACGTCGTGCCGAGGCCGAGCGGCTCGTCGAGGTGCTCGACGCGCAGGCCGTGCGGTGCCGCACCCGTCACAGGGCGGGGACCCGGTCGGCGTGGTGGCAGGCCGCCTCGGTGCCCTCGACCAGCCGCAGCGCGGGCCGCTCGGTCCCGCACACGTCGGTGGCCAGCGGGCAGCGCGGCACGAACGGGCAGCCGGTGGCCGACGGCTGGGCGACGCCGGCGGTGCCGAAGCCGGCGGCCTCGCGGGCCGCCCGGCGGGCGGCCTGCTCGGCGGGACGCGGCACCGGCGCGGCGGCGGTCAGCGCCACGGTGTACGGGTGGCGCGGCGCGCTGCTGACCGCCTCCACCGGCCCGGTCTCCATGACCTGGCCGCGGTAGAGCACGACGGTCCGCTGCGAGAGGAACCGGACGACACCGAGGTCGTGGGCGATGAACAGGAACGCCAGGCCGCGCTGGTCGCGCAGGTCGGCGAGCAGGTTGAGCACCTGCGCCTGGGTGGAGAGGTCCAGCGCGCTGACCGGCTCGTCGAGGACGACGACCCTCGGGTCGCACACCAGCGCGCGGGCGATGGCGATGCGCTGCCGCTGGCCGCCGGAGAACTGCGCCGGGTAGCGGTCGACGGCGTCGCCGGGCAGGCCGACCGACTCCAGGCCCGAGCGCGCCTTCTGCAGCGCCTCGGCGCCCCGGATGCCCATCAGTCGCAGCGGCTCGACCAGGGTCTGGCCGATGGTGCGCGCCGGGTTGAGCGAGGAGTACGGGTCCTGGAAGACGACGCGCAGGTCGGCCACCTGACGGCTGCGCTGCTTGAGCGACATCGCGGTGACGTCCGTGCCGTTGACCCGGATCGTCCCGGAGGCCGCCGGCTGCAGGCCGAGGACCGCCTTGCCGATCGTCGACTTGCCCGAGCCGGACTCGCCGACCAGGCCGACGGTCTCGCCGGGGGCGATGTCGAAGCTGACCCGGTCGATGGCCGGGGGCGCCTGCCGGGCCCTGCGGCCCGAGCCGTAGCGGACGAAGAGGTCGCGGATCTCCAGAGCGGGGGTGGTCGCCGTGGCCGAGAGGGCCGTGGCTCCGGCGGGGGCGCTCATGCGGACACTCCGGCGGTCGGGGTGGGCTCCTGGACGGACGTCTCGTCGCCGGCGGACTCGGGCTCCCAGACGGCGTGGTCGCGGGAGAGCTCGTCGACACGCACGCACAGGACCGAGCCGTCGTCGTGCGCGGGCAGCGCCGGGAAGGGCGCGCTGCAGCGCTCCTCTGCGAACCGGCAGCGGGTGGCGAACCGGCAACCGGTCGGCCACGAGCCCGGCGGCGGGACGGTGCCGGCGATGGAGGCCAGCCGCTCGGGCACCGGCTCGCCCTCGGGCACGTGCGGGTTCGCCCCGAGCAGCGCCATCGTGTACGGGTGCGCCGGCGCGTCCAGCACGGCTGCGGCGGTGCCGGACTCGACGACCTCGCCGGCGTACATGACGGCGACCGTGTCGCAGATGTCGGCGACGACGCCGAGGTCGTGGCTGACCAGGACCACCGACAGACCGGTGTCGCGCACCAGCGCCCGCAGCAGCGACAGGATCTCCGCCTGCACGGTGACGTCGAGCGCCGTCGTGGGCTCGTCGGCGACCAGCAGCCGCGGCTCGCCGGTGAGCGCCAGCGCGATGCAGACCCGCTGCGCCATGCCGCCCGAGAGCTGGTGCGGGTGGCTCCTCAGGACCCGCTTCGCGTCGACGATGCCGACGTTGCGCAGCAGCTCCGCGGCGATCCGTCTCGCTTGCTTCCGGCCCACCCCGCGGAAGCGGCGGATCGGCCCGACGAGCTGGGTGGCGATCGAGAACATCGGGTCCAGCGCCACCATCGGCTCCTGGGAGATCATCGCGATCTCGCGGCCGCGCACCCGGTCGATCTCCCGCTCGGTCAGCCCGGCCAGCTCCCGGCCCTGCCAGCGGATCGAGCCCCCGGTCACCGCCACGCCGTCGGGCAGCAGGCCCAGGAGCGAGCGCGCGGTCATCGTCTTGCCGCAGCCGGACTCGCCGACCAGGCCGAGCACCTGCCCCTGCCGCAGGGAGAAGGAGACACCGGTGACCAGGTCGGGGCCGTCGTCGACGGAGACGGTGAGGTCGCGGACCTCGAGCACCGCCTCGGGGTCGGCCGGGGTCGCCGGGGTGACCGCCTGCACGGCCCGGCGCAGCGGCCGGCGGCGGCGGCGGCGGCGCACGGTCGGTGCGGCGGCCCGGCCGGCGAGGGCGTCGGCGAGCTCGTTGGCCGCGACGACGGTCAGCGCCAGCACCAGGCCGGTGGGCACCATGAGCCACGGCGCGTTGTAGATGTAGCCCGAGGCGTCCTGGATCATGAAGCCCCAGCTCGGCTCCGGCTCCCCCGGACCGAAGCCGAGGAACGCCAGTCCCGCCACGACCAGCAGGCCGATGCCGAACAGCTGCGCGGCCTGCACGGCGACCACCGTGGCCATCGACGGCAGAACGTGCACGAGGTTGACCCGCAGCGAGCCGAGGCCGTTCACGCGGGCGGCGTCGACGTAGAGGCGCTGGCGCACCGACTGGGCCACGCCGAGCAGCACCCGGTAGACGGCGGCCGAGATGAGCACGCCCATGACCGCCATGACCGGGTAGAGCCGGTTGCCGATCACGCCGATGACGGCGAGCAGCAGGATCGTCGCCGGCAGCGCGAGGAACACCTCGGTGGCCCGGCTGATGACCCGCTCGACGCGGCGGCCGCGCTCGGCGGCCACCAGAGCCAGTGGCAGGCCGATGCCGAAGGCGACGACGAGCATCAGCGCCGACGCCAGCAGCGGCAGCGCGCCGGCGGTGAAGATCCGGCTGAGCAGGTCGCGGCCCAGCGGGTCGGTGCCCAGCCAGTGCTCGGCCGAAGGCAGCGCGAGCCGGTTCGCGGTGTCCTGCTGCCCCGGCTCGTAGGGCCGCCACAGCGGCGCGCTGAGCGAGGCGACCACGACGAGGACCAGCCAGCCGGCGCCGAAGACCCCGCCGGGGCGGCGCAGGAAGCCGGGCAGGCCGCGTCGGCGGCGGGCCGGCGGGACGGGCTCGGTGGCGACCTCGTCGGCCGCGGCCTCGGCGCCAGGGAGGGGCAGCACGCTCATGCCGCACGCACCTTCGGGTCCAGCGCCGCGACCAGCAGGTCCAGCAGCAGGTTGATGACGACGACGACAGCGGTGGCGACGACGACCACGCCCACCAGGGCCGGGAAGTCGCTCGCCGTGGCGGCGGCCTGGCTGGCCTGTCCGAGGCCCGGCAGGGCGAAGAGGTTCTCGATGATCACCGAGCCGCCGAACAGCGCGATGAACTGGATGCCGAGCGTGGAGACGACCGGCACGCTGGCGTAGCGGAGCGCGTGCACGTAGCGGATCCGCCACGGCGGCGTCCCCATCGCCCGCAGCGTGCGGACGTGCTCCTGCGACAGCGCCTCGCGCATGCCGGCGTTGGCGGTCCGGGCGACGATCGCCGCGCCGCCGACGGTGAGGGTGAGCACCGGCAGCAGCAGGCTCTGCAGCCACGCGGCCGGGTCGGCGGAGAAGTCGACGTACCCGGTCGCCGGGAGCCAGCCCAGCTGCAGGGAGAGGAGGTAGACCAGCAGGATCCCGACCCAGAACGCCGGCAGCGACAGGGCGACGCCGCTGCCGGTGGTGATGCCCTTGCCCAGGCGGCCGCCGCGCACCGCGGCGGTCACGCCGAGCAGCACCCCGACGACACCGGACAGCAGGGTGGCGAGGAAGGCGATGGAGGCGGTGACCGGCAGCCGGTCGGCGAGGTCCGCGGCGATGTCACGGCCGTCGATCAGGGAGGTGCCGAGGTCCCCGCGGAACAGGGCGCCCACGTAGTCGAGGAACTGCGCGTACAGCGGGCGGTTCCAGCCCAGGGCCTCGTTCTCCGCGGCCACCGCCTCCGCGGTGGCGCCGGGGCCCAGCCGGACCGCTCCCGGGGAGCTGTCGCTGGCGTGGACGAGCAGGAAGGTGATCAGGACGGCGGCCAGGAGGGTGCCGACCGCCAGGGCGAGTCGCCGGGCGACGTAGGCGAGCATCTGGGTCCTCGTGTCAGGGGTGTCGAGGAGGGGGCCGGTGGCCGCGGCGGGACCGCGGCCACCGGCCGGGGACCTCAGCTGGCCGGCTGGACGGCCGACAGCACGAGGTAGTTGTTCGTCCCGGCGAAGGCGGGCTCGCTCACCGAGTCGGCGTTGTAGCCGGCGTAGGTGACGTCCTCGTAGACCGGGATGAACCAGCCGTGCTCGGTGATGGCCCGGTTCAGGTCGGTGAGCGCCTGCTGCTGCGCGTCACCGGTCGCGCCGAGCGCGGCGCCGAGGGCCGACTGGATGTCGGGCTCCTGCGCCTGCTGCATGTTCATGAACCCGCCGTAGAGGACGCCGGCGACGAAGCCGGCCGGGTTGGACCCCACGGAGAAGGGCCCGAAGATCACCGGGTCGGTGCGGACGGCCGCGAAGACCTGGTCGGTCGAGGTCGCGGTGACGAAGTTCAGCCGGATGCCGACCTCGGCCCACTGGCTCTGCACGGCGACGGCGTCCTCGTCCGGCTGGCCGAGCACGGTCAGGTCGACGTCGATGCCGTCCGGGTAGCCGGCCTCGGTCAGCAGCTCGCGGGCGCGGTCGGGGTCGTAGGCGAACTCCTCGTCGAGGGCGGGGTCGAAGCCCGGGGCGTCCTCGGGGAAGAACTGCGACGTCGGTCGGGAGCCGTCGTGCAGGTCGCTGACCAGCGACTCGCGGTCGGTGGCGAACAGCAGGGCCTGGCGCACCTGCTCGCTGCCGAAGGCCGGGTTGCTGCTCCCCAGCTTGTCGATCACCGGGAAGCCGACGATGGTGCCGCCGACGTCCACGGTGCTCTGCCGGGACTGGACCAGGTCGATCGTGGTGGGGTCCAGCTGGGTGGCGATGTCGGCCTGGCCGGAGACGACCGCGTTGGCCAGCGACTGCGGGTCGGTGATGACGTCGTACTCGATGGTGTCCCAGACCCACTCGTCGGCGGCCCAGGCGTCGTCGTTCTTGACCACGGTGTAGGTGCTCGCCCGGGTGGTCGCGTCCTCGTCGAGGACGTAGGCGCCCGAGCCGTCCGGGGTGGTCTCCAGCGAGGAGGGGTCGGCGACGCCGGTGGGTCCGACGATGACGCCGGTCGTGTCGGCCAGGTTCTGCTCGGGCGTCGCCTGCGGCTGCGCCCAGGTGATGACGACCGTGCGGGGGTCCTGGACCGTGACGTCGGTGATCTCCGACGCCTGGCCCGGCGCCAGGGAGCCGTACGCCTCCAGGTCGGGGTCGCTGCGCCGGTCGAGGTTGGCCTTGACCACCTCGGCGTCCAGCGGGGACCCGTCGGTGAAGGTGACGCCCTCGCGCAGGGTGAGGGTGGTCTGGGTGTTCTCGGGGTTGTTGGAGAACTCCGTCACCAGGCTCGGCTCCACCGACCCGTCGGGCTGGGTGACGAACAGCGAGTCGTAGAGCGACGCGAAAAACTCGAACTGGCGCTGGGAGTACAGCAGCGGGTCGTACCCGGTCGGGGCGGCGTCGGCGTCGAAGGCGATGGTGAGCGTGCCGTCGGCGCTCTGACTGCCGCCACCCCCGCCGCTGCCGTTGCCGCCGCAGGCCGCGAGCGTGGCCGCGGTCGCCGTCGCGAGCACCGCGGCGCCGATCCGCACGGTCGCCGGCCGGGTCTGCCGGGAGGTCCGCGTGGTGAATCGATTCATCGTGTCCTGGCTCCTCATCCTCGACGGACGCGAGGGGTCTGGACGGCCGACCGGCGGCCGTGCGGGCTGCTCCGCCCGACTGCTCCAAGACGATGCGGACGTCTCCCCTGTGGCGTCAGGCACAATTCCGGCCAATGGCACGCGAGTGTGGTGCGCGCCTCAGCTGACGGGGAGGTGGCCGACAGGTGTCGGAGACGTCGCCCGGGGACGTGCCCCGGGTGCGGGGCAAGCGCCCGCCGCAGGGCGATCCGGTGGTCGACCGGGCGCTGGCGCTGCTGTCCGCGTTCGACGCAGCCCACCCGTCGCTGACCCTCGGCGAGCTGGCCCGGCGCAGCGGCATCCCGACCAGCTCGGCGCTGCGGCTGGCCGGCCGGCTCGTCGCGTGGGGCGCCTTGGAGCGCGACGCCGAGGGCCGGTTCACGGTGGGCCTGCGGCTGTGGGAGGTCGCCTCGCTGGCCCCGCGGGCCCGCGGGCTGCGCCAGGTGGCGATGCCGTTCCTCGGTGACCTGGAGGAGGTCACCCGCCAGCACGTGCTGCTCGCCGTCCGGGAGGGCGGGGACGCCGTGCTGCTCGAGCGGCTGTCGGCGCACGCGGCGATCCCGGTGCTCTACAGCGTGGGCGGCCGGCTGCCGCTGCACTCCACGGGCGTGGGCCTGGTGCTGCTCGCCTACGCCGAGGCCGACGTGCAGGAGGAGTACCTGTCCCGGCCGCTGCTGCACGAGCCGGAGCGCACGCCGGTGTCGGAGGCGGCGCTGCGGCGGACGCTGGCCGACGTCCGCCGCGAGGGCATGGCGCACTTCCGCCGGAAGGTGCCGCGGCCGATCGTGTCGGTGGCGGCGCCGGTGTTCGACGCGGCCGACCGGCTGGCCGCTGCTGTCTCGGTGGTCGTGCCCCAGGAGGGCGCCGATGCGCGGGTGCTCGGGCCCGCGGTGCGCACCGCCGCCCGCGCGATCTCCCGCGGCCTGGGCGCACGCCGCCCCCTCGGTCCCGGCCGCTGAGCGAGCACCTCAGGCTGCGACCCCTGCCCGCCGCGCTGTCCCGCCGCGGGCCGTACCTCCGCGATCATGGAGCTGCGGTGGCGACACTCCGGCGGGTGCCGGCGTGTCCTCACGCCGGCTCCATGATCGCGGGAGCCACAGCGACGCGTGCCGCTCAATGGCACGGCCGTTGGTCGGGTGACCGGGGTCACGGATGCTCGACCGGTCAGCGTCGACCCGACCCGGGAGTGCAGATGAGCTTCGAGTACCTGATCGACCCGGAGAAGGGGCCGCAGTGGCAGGGGGTCCTGCCCGGCAAGCCCGTCCCCTACGTGCTCCGGCGCGGCGAGGGGGAGCACGCGAAGCTCTTCGGCGACCTGTTCACCGTGCTGCTCTCCGGTGACGAGACGGAGAACCAGTTCGGGATCGTCGTCAGCGACTCCCCCGCCGGCGACGTCATCCCCACGCACTCGCACGACGCGACGCACGAGACGTTCTTCGTCCTCGACGGGAAGGTGCGGCTGTTCTTCGAGGACGCCGAGGGCGGCAAGCAGTCCCAGCTGCTCACCCCCGGCGACTTCGGCTACGTCCCCGCCGGCTTCGCCCACGCGTACCAGATCGTCGAGGACGCCCGGATGATGGGCACGCTGTCGGGCGGCTTCGAGCGGTTCTTCCAGCACATGGGCACCCCGACCGACTCCACGGCGACGGACCAGCCGCCGTTCGTCCCGGACTTCCCGCGCATGCAGGCGGCGGCGCAGCAGCACCGGATGCGGTTCCTGCGCGACTACACCTGGCCCGAGCAGGGCTGAGTCCCGCATCCCCTCACCGGGCGCGGCTCCTGCGTGGAGCCGCGCCCGTCGCGCGTCCCGAGGAGGCCCCGTGCCCACGCCCGCCCTGCCGCTGCCCCCGCCGGCACACGCCGCCCCGCTGCCGCCGGCCCTGCCCGGCCCGGACGGCACCCGCCTCCTCCCCGGGGTCCCCTACGCGGCGCTCCCCGGCGCCCGCCCGCTCGAGCTCGACCTGTACCTGCCGGCCGGCGACGGCCCGCACCCGGTCGTGCTCTTCCTGCACGGCGGCGGCTGGCGGCTCGGCAGCCGGCGCTCCGGCGGGCCGGCCTTCCCCGGCCGGACGCTGTTCGAGCGCGTGGCCGCCGCCGGGATCGCCGTCGCCAGCGCGGACTACCGGCTCTCCGGCGAGGCGGTGTGGCCGGCACAGCTGTCCGACGCGAAGGCCGCCGTCCGCTGGCTGCGGTCCCGGGCGCACGAGCTCGGGATCGACGGCGACCGGCCGGCCGCGTGGGGCGAGTCGGCCGGCGGGCACCTCGCCGCGCTGCTCGGCCTGGTCACCGACCCGGAGCTGGAGGGCGACGTCGGCGTGACGGGCCCGTCCAGCGCCGTCGTCGGGGTGGCCGCCTGGTACCCGCCGACCGACCTCGTGGGCTTCGCCGGGGACGCCGGCGCGGATCCCGCCGACGCCACCACCCGCGAGGCGCAGCTGCTCGGCGCTGCGCCCGCGGACGCCCCCGACACCGCGGCGGAGGCGAGCCCGCTCGCCCACGTGTCGGCCGGGGCGCCGCCGTTCCTGCTGCTGCACGGCCGCGCCGACCGGTTCGTCCCGTGCGTGCAGTCCGAGCGGCTGGCCCACGGCCTGCGGGACGCCGGGGCCGACGTCGCGCTGCACACCTACGCCGGTGCCGACCACATGTGGCTCGGCGCCCCCGAGGCGGCGGCCGACGCCCTCGACCGGACCGTCGCCTTCCTCCGCGCGCGGCTGCTCGGCGGCTGATCCGGAACGGCCGGGGTCCGCTTGCCGGTCAATGGAATCGGCACTCGGCAGGGTGACCCGCGCCACGGATGCTCGTCCCCGTCCGGACGCGGCCACCCGAGCCCGCCGGCCCCCCTCCTCGGCCTCCATCGCGCCAGAGGCTGCTCCCGCACCGCTGTTCGACAGGAGTCCCCCGTGACCGAAGCGCACGTCCCCCCGCGGGTCCCGGTCCTCGTGGCCGGCGGCGGTCCCAGCGGCCTGGCCGCGGCGATCGAGCTGGGCCGGCGCGGGATCGAGGTCCTCGTCGTCGAGCCGCGCACGGCGCTGGACCCGCTGCGCCCCCGCGCCAAGACCACCAGCGTCCGGACCATGGAGCACCTGCGCCGCTGGGGCCTGGCCGACCGGCTGCGCGCCGCCGCGCCGCTGCCGGTCTCGTACGCGCAGGACGTCGTCTTCTGCACCGGGCTGTTCGGGCACGAGATCACCCGCTTCCCGGAGGCGTTCGGGCTGTGGACCCGGCCGCGGCAGATCGCCGCCGAGGCCGGCCAGCAGGCGCCGCAGTCGGAGGTCGAGCGGCTGCTGCGCGAGGCCGCCGCGGAACTGCCCGCCGTCACGCTGCTCCTCGGCTCCCGGGTCACCGCCGTCACCGACGGCCCCGACGAGGTGCGCGCCGTCGTCGAGGGGCACGACGGCGGGACCGCCGAGGTGACCGCCGAGTACCTGCTCGGCTGCGACGGCAGCGCCGGCGTCTCCCGCCGCGCGATCGGCGCCCGCTACGAGGGCTCATCCGGCGCGCTGCCCAACCTCAGCGTCACCTTCCGCTCGCGCGCGCTGGAGGAGCGGCCGCTGTGCGCGCACGGCGTGCACCACTGGGTGATCGGCACCGAGCGCGGCGGGCTCATGGGCCGCCTCGACCTCGACGGCACCTGGTGGGCGATCGTCCAGGGCGTCGACACGGTGGCCGGCGACGCCGACGCCGCCGCGCTGGTGCGCGCGATGGTCGGGGACGACATCGACGTCGAGGTGCTGGCCACCGACCCGTGGCAGGCGCGGATGCTGCTCGCCGACCGCTACCGCGGCGAGCGGGTGTTCCTCGTCGGCGACGCCGCGCACCTCAACCCGCCGTGGGGTGGCCACGGCTTCAACACCTGCGTCGGCGACGCCGTCAACGTCGGCTGGAAGCTCGCCGCCGTGCTGCAGGGCTGGGCGCCCGCCGCACTGCTCGACAGCTACGAGCCCGAGCGCCGGCCGGTCGCACGGCGCACCATCGACGCCGCCGGCAGCCAGGAGGCGTTCCTCGCCCCCGCCTTCACCGGCCGCGACCTCGACGACGACGGCCCGACCGGCGTGGAGCTGCGCGCCGCGCTGGCGGAAGCGCTGCAGGTCAAGGACCCCGAGTTCCACAGCCTCGGCCTGGTCCTCGGCTACGACTACCCCGACTCCCCCGTCGTCGTCCCCGACGGCCGGCCGGTGCCCGGCCCCGTGCTCGCGACCTTCACCCCGTCGGCGCACCCCGGCGCGCGGCTGCCACACGCCTGGCTGGCCGGCGGCGACTCGCTGTTCGACCGGCTCGGCGACGGGTTCACGCTCCTGCGGCTCGACCCCGCCGCGGACCCCGGCGCGCTCCCGGCCGCCGCGGCCGCCCGCGGCGTGCCGCTCGCCGTCGTGGACCTGGCCGGCGAGCCGGGCCTGCGCGACCTGGTGGACGCCGACCTGGTGCTCGTCCGGCCCGACCAGCACGTCGCCTGGCGCGGCGCGTCCGTCCCCGACCCGGACGCGCTGCTCGCGCGCGTGCTCGGCGCCGCCGTCCCCGCCCTCCGCTGAGCCTCCCCGAAGGAGATCCGCCCATGACCGCCGCACAGTTCCCGGAGGGCTTCCTCTGGGGTGCCGCCACCGCCGCCCACCAGGTCGAGGGCGGCAACGTCAACAACGACCACTGGGAGGCCGAGCACGCGCCGCACTCGCCGTTCGCCGAGCCCAGCGGCGACGCCTGCGACTCCTGGCACCGCTGGCCCGAGGACCTCGACCTGGTCGCCGGCGCGGGACTCACCGCTTACCGGTTCAGCCTCGAGTGGAGCCGCATCGAGCCGGAGGAGGGCGAGTTCTCCCGCGCGGCCCTCGACCACTACCGCCGGGTCCTCGACGGCTGCCGCGACCGCGGCCTGGCGCCGGTCGTGACGCTCGTGCACTTCACCCAGCCGCGCTGGCTGCTGCACGACGGCGGCTGGACCGGGCAGAAGACCGGTGACCGGCTCGCCCGCTTCGCCGAGTACGCGCTGCCGGTGCTCGCCGACGCCGAGTACGTCTGCACGCTCAACGAGCCCAACCTCATGGCGGCCCAGCCGGTGATGGGCGCGATGGCGATGCGGGGCGAGGAGATCCGCGGCCTCCCCCGGCCCGACCAGGGCGTCGCCGAGGCCCTGCTCGGCCTGCACGGCCGGGCGATGGACGTGCTCCGCGGGAACGTGCGCGCCGCCGGCATGACGCTCGTCGGCCGCGAGCACCTCGCGGAGCCCGGCGGGGAGGAGCGGATGCGCGAGGAGCGCGCCGCGTTCGAGGACCAGTTCCTCGAGGTGGCCCGCGACGACGACTTCCTCGGCCTGCAGGTCTACACCGCCGCCCGCTTCGACGCCGGCGGCCTGGTCGCGCCCGCCCCGGAGCTGCAGACGCTGGCCCACGGGATGGAGCGCCGGCCGCAGGCGCTGGGCGCCGCCGTCGCCCGCGCCGCCGAGGTGCTGCCCGGCCTGCCGCTGCTCGTCACCGAGAACGGCATCGCCACCGCCGACGACGACGACCGCGTCGCCTTCACCCGCGACGCGCTGACCTCCCTGGCCGGCGCGGTCGAGGGCGGTGCCGACGTCCGCGGCTACCTGCACTGGTCGCTGCTGGACAACTTCGAGTGGATGCTCGGCTACCGGCCCACCTTCGGCCTGGTCGCCGTCGACCGGCGGACCTTCGCCCGCACGCCCAAGCCGAGCCTCACCTGGCTCGGCGAGGTCGCCCGCCGCAACGGGCTCGCCTGATGCGGGTCGTGGGCATCCGCCGCGACGGCGGGCCGGTGGAGGTGGCGGCGCTGTCGGAGGACGGCGCGACGGTGACGGTGCTCGCCGGGCTCGAGGAGTTCTGGGCCGACGCCGCCGGGCACCTCGCGCGCCGGGTGGACGGGGAGCCGGTCCCGGTCGGCGACGTGGGCTTCGTGCCGCCCGTGCTGCCCGGCGCCCGGGTGGTCTGCATCGGGCTGAACTACCTGAAGCACGTCGCGGAAGGCTCCTTCGCCGGCGACGGCGTGCCGCCGTACCCGACGCTGTTCGCCCGCTGGACGCAGTCGCTCACCGTCGACGGCGCGGAGATCCCGGTGCCCGCCGACGAGGACGGCCTCGACTGGGAGGGCGAGGTGGTGGCCTACGTCGGCTCGACGCTGACCGACGCGACGCCGGAGGAGGCGCTGGCCGCCGTCGTCGGCTACTCCGCCTTCAACGACGTCACCTCGCGGCGGGCGCAGAAGCTGACCAGCCAGTGGATCCTCGGCAAGAACGGCGACCGGTCGGGCCCGCTCGGCCCGCTGGTCCCCGCCGCCGAGGTGGGCGACCTGCGCGAGGGCCTGCGGGTGCGGACCCGGGTCAACGGGGAGACCGTCCAGGACGGGCGCACCGACGAGATGGTCTACACGGTCGGCGACACCCTCGCCCTCGTCTCGCGCACGTTCACGCTGCGCCCGGGCGACCTGCTGGCCACCGGCACGCCGTCCGGCGTCGGCTACGCCCGCACGCCCCCGTGGCTGATGCAGCCCGGCGACGTCGTCGAGGTGGAGGTCGAGCGCCTCGGCGTGCTCACCAACCGCATCGTGGGGAGCGGGGCGCGCCGTGCCCGGTGAGTTCCGGCGGTACCTGTTCCCGCACGACCACCCGCGCCTGGCGGAGGTCCGCGGGATGGACCCGTACGCCTACCGCGAGCACGCCCGCACGCCCGGGACCTTCACCGGCGGGCTGGTCGAGGGCTGGACGCCGCTGTACCTGGCGCCGTTCCGCGGGGTGACCGAGGACGGCACGCTGCGCCCGGAGGTGCACCGGTTCGAGCCCGCGCGCCCGGGCGAGGAGGCGCCGGTGGCCGCGATGGTGGCCGCCGCGGAGTCGCTGCTCTCCCTGCTGTCGGCCGAGGACCGCGCGCGCGTGTGCTTCCCCGTCGACGCGCCCGAGTGGCAGACCTGGGCCAACCCGGAGTTCATGCAGTTCGACACCGGCCTGCGCCTGGAGTCCCAGCGCGAGGAGGTGCGCGAGGCGGCGCTGGGCCTCGTGCGCGCGTCGCTGTCGCCCGAGGGCGCGGGCCTCGTGCACGCCGCGATGCTGGTCAACGGCTTCCTCGGCGACGTCGTCGACCTGCCCACCGTGCTCGGCGAGTGGAGCTACAACCTCGCCGTCTACGGCACCCCCGACCTCCGCGCGCCGTGGGGCTGGCAGCTCTACGGCCACCACTGCGCGGTCAACGTGCTGGTGGTCGAGGGCCGCATGGTGGTCTCGCCGGTGTTCGTCGGCGCCGAGCCCGACGAGATCGACGAGGGCCCGCACGCCGGGGTCGCCGGCCTGTTCGCCGACCGCATCGAGGCCGGCCTGTCGGTCATGGCCGCGCTGACGCCGGAGCAGCGGGCGGCCGCCACCGTCTACGAGCGGATGGTCGACCCGGCGATGCCGCCCGGCCGCGTGCACCCCGGCGACGAGCGGCACCTGGCCGGCGCGTTCCAGGACAACCGGGTGATCCCGGCCGAGGGCGTGCGCGGCGCGGACCTCTCGGCGGACGCCCGCGCCCGGGTGCTGCACCTGGTGTCGACGTTCGTGCGGCTGCTCCCCGAGGGCCCGCGGGCGGCGCGGCTGCGCGAGGTCGGGGCGCACCTCGACGACACGTGGTTCTCCTGGATCGGCGGGCACGCGCCCGGCGACGTCTTCTACTACCGGGTGCAGTCGCCGGTGGTGATCGCCGAGCTCGACCACCACTGCGGCGTCTTCCTCGACCACGCCACTCCGCAGCCGTTCCACGTCCACACCGTGCTGCGCACCCCGCACGGCAACGACTACGGCCGCGCCTGGGTGCGGCAGTGGCAGGCCGGGCACGATCAGGCCGGCTGATCGTGCCGCGTCCTGGCTCACGGTGGGCGGCGAGCCAGGACGCACCACGGTGAGCCAGGACGGGTGATCAGGCCTGCGGCTGCGCGTCCCGGTTCTGCGGCGCGTCGTCGGGCGGGCGCGGGTCCTCGACCTGCGGGTGCGGGTCGTCGCCGCGGTCGCGGGCGCGGCCGGCGCCGGGCAGGCCCGACACCACCTGGTGGACGTCGTCGACGAGCTCGAGCAGGGCGTGCAGGTCGGTCGGCACCCGCCCGAGGTCGGCGGTGGTCGGCAGGGTGCCGGCCTCCAGGCCGCGCAGCAGCCGCGGCGCCTGGTCGGCGAGCGCCGCGAGGACGGCGACCCGCTCCTCGGTGAGCAGGGCGGGCAGGCGGCCGAGGAGGGTGCCGAGCGCGCGGGCCGCGTCGTCGGTCAGCTCTCGGTTCAGCCGGGTCACGAGGTCGAGGACGGCGTCCGCGGTCCCCCCGTCGAGCACCTCCTCGACGCGGTCGAGGCGCTCGTCGGTCAGCAGCCCGTCCACCCGGGCGCCCAGCCGCGCGAGGCGCTCGTCCTCCAGCAGCGCGCCGGCGCGGTCCACCAGCCGCGGGACGCGGTCGGCGGCCAGCAGGTCGTCGAGCCGGCCCAGCAGGCGCAGCACCCGCTCGTCGGCCGCGAGGGCCAGCAGCGTGCGGACGCGCTCGTCGGCGGCGAGGTCGAGGGCCTGCTGCACCCGGTCGCCGGTCAGCAGGTCCAGGGTGCGGTCCACCCGGGGGTCGGTGAGGACGTCGAGGCTCCGGTCGACCCGCGGGTCGGTGAGCACGTCCAGGGTCCGCTCGACCCGGTCACCGGTGACGAGCTCGAGGGCCCGCACGACGCGGTCGTCGCCCGCGAGGTCCAGGGCGCGCTCCACCCGCTCGTCGGCGAGGTGGTCGAGCAGGCGGTCGACGCGGGGCAGCAGGTCGGCGTCCAGCAGCCGGTCGAGCCCGTCGGCGAGCCGGTCCAGCCGGCCCGAGGACAGCAGGCCGTCGACGGCGTCGAGGAGCCGGGGCACGACGTCGGCGCGCGAGCGCAGCGTGTCCACGGTCCGGGTGACCGCCTCGACCCGCTCCGGGGCGAGCGCGGCGCCGAGCCGGTCGACCAGCGCGCCCACGGTCGCGACCCGCTCCGGCGGGGCGACCGCGGCGAACCGCCGCACGAGGTCGGCCGCCACCTCCACCGCCTCCGGGCCGACCGCCGCCGCGCGGGACACCGCCGGCGCGGCGCCCTCGAGCAGGGCGCGGGTGCGGCGCAGGACGTCGTCGGCCAGCGGCAGCAGCGTCTCCGCGCGCGGCAGGGCCGCGCTCAGCGAGCGGACCGAGTCGGCGAGCGTCCAGGGCAGGTCGAGGAGGTCCGAGGGACCGGGCAGGCGCACGGGCGTCGTCTACCCGCGCCGGTGCCCCTGACGCCCCGACCGCCGAGCCCCTGCGTCAGCCGCGTGCGCGCAGCACCTGCTCCAGCGTGCGCGCCGGCCGGCCGAGCAGGTCGGGCACGGCGGGGCTGACGACGTCCAGCTCGCCCGCCGCGACGGCGGTGTAGGTGGACACCCACGCCTCCACCTGCCAGTCCGGCGCGCCGTAGGAGGCCCGCGAGGCGTACGCCTCCTCGAGCGTCTCGGGCACGTAGCGCACGTCCCGCCCGGTCGCGGCCGACAGCGTCGCGGCCAGCCCGGCGAAGGTGAGCGCCTCCGGGCCGGTGAGGTCGTACGTGCGGCCGGCGTGCGCGGCGGGGTCGCGCAGCACCGCGACGGCGACGTCGGCGATGTCGTCCTGGGCGACCGGCGCCACCCGCCCGTCGCCGGCCGGGCCGCGGATGGCGCCGTCCTCGCCCACGAGCACCGGCGCGAAGTCGGCGTAGAGGGAGTCGCGGAGGAACGTCGCGGACAGCCCGCGGGCGCGCACGTGCTCCTCGGTGGCCCAGTGGTCGCGGGCCAGGGTGAACGTGGCGTCCGGGGCGGCGCCGAGGAACGACACGTAGACCAGGTGCGCCACCCCGGCGTCGGCCGCGGCGTCGACGAAGGTCCGGTGCTGCTCCACGCGGTCGGGCGTCTCCGACGCCGAGACCATGAGCACCGTGCCGACGCCGTCCAGCGCGGCCCGGACCGCGTCCCCGTCGGCGTAGGGCGCGGCGACGGCGGTGGCGCCGGGCAGCCGGAGCGCGCGCGAGGTGTCGCGGACCAGCAGCCGCTGCTCCACCCCTGCGTCGGCGAGCCGGCGCGCGACCCGCCCGCCCAGCTGCCCGGTCGATCCGGTCACGGCGAGGGTCACGGGCGTCTCCTGACGGTCGGGGCCGGATGCCGCGTGCAACCGCCCGGCCCCGCCCCGCGTTCCCGCTCAGGACAGGCGCGCCTCCGCGGCGGCCCACCCGGCGTCGGTGCCCGACGGCCGGTACTCGACCAGGGACTGGGTGGCGCGCAGCAGCTCGCGCATCTCCCCCAGCCCGCCCTCGAGCCCGCCGAGCGCCCGCGCCTGCACCAGCGCGTTCCCCAGCGCCGCGGCCTCCACCGGCCCGGCCAGCACCGGCCGCCCGCAGGCGTCGGCGGTGAGCTGGCACAGCAGCGCGTTGCGCGCTCCCCCGCCGACCAGGTGGACGACGTCGACGTCGCGGCCCGACAGCTCGACGGCCCTCCGGACGGTGCGCCGGTAGGCCAGCGCGAGGCTGTCGACGATGCAGCGGACGGTCTCCGCCTGGCTCTGCGGCGGCGTCTGCCCGGTGTCGGCGCAGGCCTGCGCGATGCGGGCCGGCATGTCGCCGGGCGGGAGGAAGCGCGGATCGTCGGCGTCGACCACCGCGGTGAACGCGGGCACCCGCGCCGCGGCGGCGAGCAGCTCGGGCAGGTCGGCCGGGAGCCCGGCGGCGGCCCAGGTGCGCAGCGACTCCTGCAGCAGCCACAGCCCCATGACGTTGTGCAGGTACCGGACGGTGCCGTCGACGCCGAGCTCGTTGGTGAAACCCGCCGTCCGGCCGGCCTCGGTGAGCACCGGCCCGTCCAGCTCCACGCCGACCAGCGACCAGGTGCCGCAGGAGACGTAGGCGAACCGGTCGCCGCGCGCCGGGACGCCGACCACCGCCGAGGCGGTGTCGTGCGAGCCGACGGCGAGCACCGGCACCTCGCCCAGCCCGGTCTCGGCGCGCACCTCGGCGGTGAGCCGGCCGATCTCCTCCCCCGGCTGCACGAGGGCCGGGAGCAGGTCGCGCGGCAGGTCCAGCCGGTCGAGCAGGCCGGTCGCCCACTGCCGGGTGGTGGCGTCGAGCAGCCCGGTGGTGGAGGCGTTGGTGACCTCCGCGACCCGCGCCCCGGTGAGCCAGTGGGCCAGCAGGTCGGGGACCAGCAGCGCCTGCCGGGCGGCGGCGAACCGGGCCGTGCCGCGCATCGCGGCGAGCTGGAACACCGTGTTGAACGGCAGGTGCTGCAGCCCGTTGACCCGGTACAGCTCGTCGGGCGGGACGAGCGCGTGCACGGCCGGCACCGCCGTCTCGTGCCGGGCGTCGCGGTAGTGCACGGGGTTGCCGAGCAGCGCGCCGTCGGCGTCGAGCAGCCCGACGTCGACCGCCCAGCTGTCGATGCCGATCCCGTCCAGGCCCCGCCCGTCCGCCTCGTGCCCGGCCGCGCGCAGGCCGTCGAGCACGCCGGCGTACAGGCCGAGCACGTCCCACTGCAGCGTCCCCGCGGTGCGCACCGGCCGGTTGGGGAACCGGTGCACCTCGGTGAGGTCGAGCCGGCCGGGGCCGACCCGCGCGGCCATGACCCGGCCGCTGGAGGCGCCCAGGTCGACGGCCGCGAGGGTCAGCTCCCGGGGGCTCACCGGAGGAACGCGGCGGCGACGCCGGAGTCGACCGGGACGTGCAGGCCGGTGGTCCGGCTGAGCTCCCCGCCGGTGAGGGCGAAGACGGCGTCGGCGACGTGCTCGGGCAGCACCTCGCGCTTGAGCAGCGTGCGCTGCGCGTAGAACTGCCCGAGCTCCTCCTCCGGCACCCCGTAGACGGCGGCGCGCTGGGCGCCCCAGCCGCCGGCGAAGATGCCCGACCCGCGGACGACGCCGTCGGGGTTGATGCCGTTGACCCGGATCTGGTGCTCGCCGAGCTCGGCGGCCAGCAGCCGGACCTGGTGGGCCTGGTCGGCCTTGGTCGAGGAGTAGGCGATGTTGCTCGGGCCGGCGAACACGGCGTTCTTCGAGGAGATGTAGACGACGTCGCCGCCCATCCCTTGCTCGATCATGATTCGGGCCGCCTCGCGGGAGACGAGGAAGCTGCCCTTGGCCATGACGTCGTGCTGCAGGTCCCAGTCGCGCTCGGTGGTCTCCAGCAGCGGCTTGGAGATCGACAGGCCGGCGTTGTTGACCACCAGGTCGACGCCGCCGAAGGCGAGCACCGCCTCGCGGAACGCGGCGGCCACGGCCTCGGCGTCGGACACGTCGGCGGCCACGCCGATCGCGACGTCGGGACCGCCGATCCCGGCCGCGGCGTCGGTGGCCTTCTGCAGGTCGAGGTCGGCGACGACGACGCACGCGCCCTCGGCGGCCAGCCGCTCGGCGATGGCCTTGCCGATGCCGCTCGCCGCGCCGGTGACCAGCGCGACCCGGGTGGCCAGCGGCTTCGGCTTGGGCATCCGCTGCAGCTTGGCCTCCTCCAGCGCCCAGTACTCGATGCGGAACTTCTCGCTCTCGTCGATGGGCGCGTAGGTGGAGACGGCCTCGGCGCCGCGCATGACGTTGATGGCGTTGACGTAGAACTCGCCGGCCACCCGCGCGGTCTGCTTGTTGGCGCCGAAGCTGAACATGCCGACGCCGGGTACCAGCACGATCGCCGGGTCGGCGCCGCGCATGGCCGGCGAGTCCGGCGTCGCGTGACGCTGGTAGTAGGCGGCGTACTCGGCGCGGTACTCCTCGTGGAGGGTCTTGAGCCGCGCGACGACGTCCTCCACCGGCGCGGTGGCCGGCAGGTCGACGACCAGCGGCCGCACCTTGGTGCGGAGGAAGTGGTCGGGGCACGAGGTGCCGAGCGCCGCGAGCGGGGCGAGCTTCTCGCGGGACAGGAACTCCAGGACGACGTCCGAGTCGGTGAAGTGACCGACCTGCGGCTTGTCGGTGGAGGCCAGCCCGCGGATCACCGGCGCGAGCGCGGCCGCCTTCGCCCGGCGCTCGTCCTCGGGCAGCGCCTCGAAGCCGGGGACGACGGCGCCGAACGGCTCCGCCTTCCCCTTCTCGGCCAGGAACCGCTCGGCGGTCCGGATGACGTCCAGCGAGTGGGCCTCGGCCTCCTCGCTGGTCGCGCCCCACGCGGTGATGCCGTGGCCGCCCAGGACGCAGCCGATGGCCTGCGGGTTCTTCTCCTTGATGGCGGCGATGTCGAGGCCGAGCTGGAAGCCCGGACGGCGCCACGGCACCCAGACGACGCGGTCGCCGAAGCACTCGCGGGTCAGCGCCTCGCCGTCGGCCGCCGTCGCCAGGGCGATGCCGGAGTCGGGGTGCAGGTGGTCGACGTGCGCGGCGTCGACCAGGCCGTGCATCGCGGTGTCGATGGAGGGGGCGGCGCCGCCGCGGCCGTGCAGGCAGTAGTCGAACGCGGCGACCATCTCGTCCTCGCGCTCGACGCCGGGGTAGACGTCGGCCAGCGAGCGCAGCCGGTCCAGCCGCAGGACGGCGAGGCCCGCCTCCTGCAGCGTGCCGAGGTCGCCGCCGGAGCCCTTGACCCACAGCAGCTCGACCGGCTGCCCGGTGACCGGGTCGGTCTCGGTGCCCTTGGCGGAGGTGTTGCCGCCGGCGTAGTTGGTGTTGCGCGGATCGGCGCCCAGCCGGTTGCTGCGCTCGAGCAGCTTCCGGACGACGGGGTTGGTCACGGGGGTGCTTCCTTCCGGTGGGAACGTGCTGGAACGGCCCGGCCGCAGGGACCCGCGGCGCGCGGAGCGTGGCGTGGGGGGCGGTCGGGTCCTTGCTCAGGCGCCCCAGGAGGCCTGGGTGCCGCCGACGCGCTCACGGGCGATGCGCTCGGCGTGGCCGGACCGCGCGTAGGCGGCGTACGGGTCGGCGTCGAGCCCCTTGCTCTCGCGGAGCTCGGCGAGCAGCGGGCGGACGTCGGTGGAGAAGGCGTCGGTCAGCGCGCCGTGCGCGCCGAGCACGTCACCGGACTGCTGCGCGGCGGCCAGCGCCTCGCGGTCGACCAGCAGCGCCTTGGCGGTGGCCTCCTGCACGTTGGTCACCGAGCGGATCTGGCCGGGGATCTTCGGCTCGATGTTGTGGCACTGGTCGAGCATGAAGTTGACGCCGGAGTCGGGGCGCAGCGCGTCGGCGGCCACGATCTCGTTCATGATCCGGAACAGCTGGAACGGGTCGGCCGAGCCGACGATGAGGTCGTCGTCGCCGTAGTAGCGGGAGTTGAAGTCGAACGCTCCGAGGCGGCCGGCCCGCAGCAGCTGCATGACGATGAACTCGATGTTCGTGCCCGGCGCGTGGTGGCCGGTGTCGAGGACGACGGTCGCCTGCTCGCCGAGGGCCAGGCAGTGCAGCAGCGAGGTGCCCCAGTCGGGGATGTCCATCGCGTAGAAGTAGGGCTCGTAGAACTTGTACTCGAGCAGCAGCCGCATGCCCGGGTCGAGCTGGGCGTAGATCTGCTGCAGGGAGTCGGCGAGCCGGTCCTGGCGGCCGCGCAGGTCGTCCTGGCCGGCGTAGTTGGTGCCGTCGGGCAGCCACAGCTTCAGGTCCGTGGAGCCGGTGGCCCGCATGACGTCGATGCACTGGGTGTGGTGCGCGATCGCCTTGTCGCGCACCCGCTTCTCCGGGTGGGTCAGCGACCCGAGGCGGTAGTCGTCGTCCTGGAACAGGTTGGAGTTGATGGCGCCGATCGAGACGCCGAGGTCGGCGGCGTGGGCGGCGAGCTTGCCGAAGTCGTCGACGAGGTCCCACGGGACGTGCAGCGACACCCGCGGCGCGGCGCCGGTGTAGCGGTGCACCTGCGCGGCGTCCTCGATCTTCTCGAACGGGTCGCGGGCCACCCCGGGCTGGCCGAAGACCTTGAACCGGGTGCCGGAGTTGCCGAACGCCCACGAGGGCAGCTCGATGGTCTGCTCGGCCAGCGCGGCGAGGGCGGCGGCCCTGCGGTCGGGGGTGCCGGGGTCGGTCACGAGGGGTCTCCTGGAGCGGCGGTGGTGGGTTCGCCGAGCGCGGTCAGCTGGGCGTCGAGGTCGAAGACGAGGGACAGCTCGGCCTTGCCGGAGCCGTCGCCGGTGACGAAGAAGGGCGCCATGGAGGCCTCCCAGCGGGCGCTCACCTCGGTGGCGTCCACGGCGGCCTGGGCGGCGGCGAGGTCGTCGGTCTCCACGACGCCGACGAGCAGGCCGTCGTCGCGGAGGTAGAGCCGGTAGTCGTGCCAGCCGGCGTCGCGCAGCGCGCGCAGCATGTCCGGCCAGACGGCCGCGTGCCGCTCGCGGTACTCGGCCAGCCGGTCGGGGCGGACCTGGAGGGTGAACACGGCGCGGGGCACGCGGGGGTCCTCTCGGGAGGGGGTCCCCGCCGCCGCCCGCCGGGGGCCGGCGGCGGCGGGGAGACGACTCAGAAGTCGAAGTCGTCGATGTTGTCGGCGCTGAACACGGTGGGCTCGCCGAGGACGACGACGCCGTCGGCGCCGATCTCGTACTCGCCGAGGTCACCGGCGGTGAAGGTCTCGCCCTCCTCGCCGGTGATCTGGCCGGCGGCCAGCGCGGCGCCGGCGTACGCGGCCAGGTAGCCCAGGTCCTCGGGGTTCCACAGCGCGAAGGCGGTGACGGTCCCGTCCTGGACGAACTCGCGCATCTGGTTCGGGGTGCCGAGGCCGGTCAGCGCGACCCGGCCCTTGTACTCGGAGCCGGACAGGTAGCGCGCCGCGGCGGAGATGCCGACCGTGGTGGGCGAGATGATGCCCTTGAGGTCGGGGTAGGTCTGCAGCAGGCCCTGGGTCTCCTGGAAGGACTTCTCGTCCTCGTCGTCGCCGTAGACCGTCGTGACGATCTCCATGTCCGGGTACTCCTGGGCGGCGTACTCGGTCATGAGCTCGATCCAGGTGTTCTGGTTCGTGGCGTTGGCGGTGGCCGACAGGATCGCCACCTGGCCCGTGCCGCCGATCTGCTCGGCCATCGTGTCGATCTGCGTCTGCGCGATGCCCTCGGCGGTGGCCTGGTTGATGAACAGGTCGCGGCACTCGGGGTCGGTGTCGGAGTCGAAGGTGACGACGCTGGCGCCGCCGCTGCGGGCCTGGTCGAGCGCGCTGCAGATGGCGTTCGGGTCGTTGGCCGAGGTCAGGATGACGTCGGCGCCCTGCTGGGTCAGCGTGTTGATGTAGCTGACCTGCGAGGAGGCGCTGGCCTCGGACGGGCCCACCTGGCTGAACTCGCCCTCGATCTCGCCGACGGCCCGCTCGGAGCCGGTGGCGGCGACGTCGAAGTACGGGTTGTTCAGCTGCTTGGGCAGGAAGGCGATCGCGAGGTCCGCGGGGATCTCGGCGTCGGGGTCGGCCGAGGCGCCGGCGGCGTCCCCGCCGCCGGAGCTGCCCTCGTCCTCGCCGCGGGTGGTGCCGCCGCAGGCGGCCGTGGTGAGCACCATGGCGGCCACCGCCAGGCCGGTCAGGCCACCGCGCACGCGGCGGCTGGTCAGGAACAGCGACATCGGGGTCCCTCTCTTCGGGTGGATGGGGTGGTGCGGTGGTGCGGATCGGGGGGGGGTCAGGCGGGGGCCCGGCGTCGCCGGCCCTTGACCCGGGCGGCGACCTGCGGCGCGACGACCGCGGTGATCAGCAGGACGCCGGTGACGATGTTGAGGACGTCGGAGGGCACGTTGACCAGCTGCAGCGCGTTGCGGACCGAGGCCAGCAGGAGCGCGCCGGCGATGACACCGAGCAGGCCGCCGCTGCCGCCGAAGATGGACACGCCGCCGAGCAGGATCGCCGCGATGACCTGCAGCTCGAGGCCCGTGGCGTTGTCGGCGCGGGCGCTGCCGTAGCGCAGCGTCCAGTAGACGCCGCCCAGGGCGCTGACGACGCCGGTGACGACGAACAGCCAGAGCTTGGTGCGGGCGACGTCGATGCCGCTGAACCGGGCGGCGTCCTCGCTGTTGCCCATGGCGTAGAGCGAGCGGCCGATCGGGGTGGCGTGCAGGACGACGGCCGTGACCGCGACGAGCACCAGCAGCGGGACGACGACGGTCGGGATGCCGGTGGAGCCGATCGAGCTGATCGCCCAGGTGGTCCAGGCCCGCGGGAAGTCGGCCACCGCCTGGTCGCCGAGGACGACGAACGCCAGGCCGCGGTAGAGCGCCAGGGTGCCGATGGTGACCGCCAGCGAGGGCAGGCCAAGCCGCGTGACGAGGAAGCCGTTGACCGCGCCGAGCACGCCGCCGAGCACGAGGAGCAGCGGGACGATCGCCTCGAGCGGGAGGCCGGCCACCCACAGCTGGCCCATGACCGCGCTGCACAGGCCGACGGTGCTGGCCACCGACAGGTCGATCTCGCCGGTGACCACGACGAGCGTCAGCGGCAGCGCGATGAGCGCGATGACGACGACGTCGAGCAGCAGGAAGCCGGCGTTGCGGGTGCTGGCGAAGCCCTCGACGGAGAAGGCGGCGACCACCAGGAACAGCACGAGGAACGTGGTGATGACGCTGCCGCTGGGCAGGGTCGGCCCGCGGCGGGCGGGCGCCGCGGCGGCCGGGGCCGGCGCGGGCGGGGTCTCAACGGTCACGGCGGGCGTTCCTCCCCCGGAGACGGGCGGCCAGGCGCAGCTGCAGCGCCCGGTCGAGGGCGATGGCGGCGAGGATCAGCCCGCCGACGGCGGCGTCGCGCCAGAACGGGTCGAGGCCCAGCTGCGGGAGCGCGGTGCCGATCGTGGTGAGCAGCAGCGCGCCGAGCGCGGCCCCGTAGACCGAGCCGCTGCCGCCGAAGATGGCCACGCCACCGACGACCGCGGCGGCCACGACGAACAGCTCCTGGCCGGTGCCGGCGGTGGTGTCCAGCGTCTGGAACCGGGCGGCGTAGAGCACGCCGGCCAGGCCCGCGAGGGCGCCGTTGACGACGAAGGCGGTGAGCACGCGGCGGCCGACCGGGATGCCCGACAGCCGCGCCGCCTCCGGGGCGGAGCCGATGCCGTAGAGCTCGCGGCCGCTGCGGAAGGTGCGCAGGTAGTAGCCGACGACCAGCACCACGACGACGGCGACGAGGAAGAGCACCGGGACCCCGAGCAGGCGGGCGGTGCCGAGCGACTTGAACCCGCCGGGCAGGTCGGCGGCGTTGATCTGCAGCCGGTCGGCGCTCGACGCCCACAGCGAGTCCAGGCCGCGGAAGGCGTAGAGCGTGCCCAGGGTGACCACCAGCGAGGGCACCCCGGCGACGGCGACGATGGCGCCGTTGAGCAGGCCGCACACCGCGCCGACGGCCATGCCGGCGAGCACCACGACGACGACCGGCGTGCCCGGCGCGACCACCATCAGCGTGCCCGAGGCGTAGGCCGACAGGCCGAGCACCGAGCCGACCGACAGGTCGACGTTGCGGGTGATGATCACCATCGTCTGGCCGGCGGCGAGCACCGTGAGGATCGCCGCGGACAGCAGCAGGTCCCGGACGTTCTGCCCCGACAGGAACCGCGGGTTGGCCACGACCGTGGCCACGACCAGCAGGACCAGCGCGGCGACGATGCCGAGCTCGCGGACGACGACGAGGCGCTGGACGAGCGCCGAGCCGCGGCGGCCGGTGCGCTCGGGGGCGGCCAGCTCCTCGGGCAGCGGCGCGGGCTTCGTGAGGGGCGCGCTCACCGGGCACCTCCCGCGAGGGAGCTGCCCTGGCCGGTCGCGGCCAGCATCACGCTGTCCTCGTCGGCGCGGGCGCGGGGGATGTCGTCGACGAGGCGGCCCTCGGAGACGACGAGGACGCGGTCGGCCATGCCGAGCACCTCCGGGAGCTCGCTGGACACCATGACGACGGCCAGTCCCTCGGCGGCCAGCTGCGACAGCAGCCGGTGCACCTCGGACTTGGTGCCGACGTCGATGCCGCGGGTGGGCTCGTCGACGATCAGCACGCGCGGCTCGGTCGACAGCCACTTGGCCAGGACGACCTTCTGCTGGTTGCCGCCGGACAGCGTGGACACCGGGTCGGAGAGCTTCCCGGCCTTGACCTGCAGCCGCTTGGACCACTCGGCGGCCTGGGCGCGCTCGGTGCGGGAGCTGAGCAGCCCGGCCCTGGCCAGCTTCCAGCGCCGGGTGAGGGTGGCGTTCCTCTCCACCGAGAGCTCCATGACCAGGCCCTGCTGGCGGCGGTCCTCGGGGACCAGTGCGAGGCCGGCGGCCATGGCGACGGCGGGGCTGCCGCCCCTTAGCTCCTCCCCCGCGACGCGGACGGTGCCGGCGTCGTAGGGGTCGACGCCGAAGACGGCGCGCACGATCTCGCTGCGGCCGGCGCCGACGAGGCCGGCCAGGGCCACGATCTCGCCGGCCCGCACGTCGAAGGAGACGTCGGAGAACACACCGCGGCGGGTCAGGCCGCGCACCTCGAGCACGACCTCGCCCGGGGTGACGTCGGTCTTCGGGAACAGCGAGGAGACCTCGCGGCCGACCATCCGGCGCACGACGGCGTCGACCGTGAGGTCGCGGGCGAGGTCGGTGGAGACCCACTGGCCGTCGCGCATGACGGTGATCCGGTCGCACAGGTCGAAGACCTCGTCGAACCGGTGGGAGATGAACAGCACCGCCGCACCCGAGTCGCGCAGCGACCGGGCGACGGCGAACAGCCGCTCCACCTCGACGCCGGACAGGGCCGCGGTGGGCTCGTCCATGACCAGCACCCGTGCGTCGAACGACAGCGCCTTGGCGATCTCGACCATCTGCTGGTCGGCGATCGACAACCCGCGCGCCGGCCGGTCGGGGTCGAGGGCGACGCCGAGGCGGTCGAACAGCGCCCGGCACCGCTGGGCGAGGCCGCGGCGGTCGATCCGGCGGCCGGACAGCAGCGGCTGGCGGCCCATGAAGATGTTCTCCGCGACCGACAGGTCGGGGAACAGCGTCGGCTCCTGGTAGATGACCGCGATGCCGGCGGCCCGCGCGGCGGCGGGGTCGGCGAGGGTGACCGGCTGCCCGTCGAGCAGCACGCGGCCGGTGTCGGGACCGTGCACGCCGGCGAGGATCTTGACGAGGGTCGACTTGCCGGCGCCGTTCTCGCCGACGAGCGCGTGGGCCTCCCCCGCGCGCAGCTCGAGCTGCGCGCCGCGCAGCGCGGCGACCGCGCCGAAGCTCTTGCCGACGTCCTCCAGGGCCAGGACGACCCCGCCCTCCGCCGGCGGCGCCGCTGGCGCCGGGGCGTGGTCCACGACGACCACCTCCGTTGTGAAACGATTCAGACGACCTGTGGCGCAGACCATAGGGGCCGGTTCGAGAACGTGTCAACGCCCTCCCTGCGGCCGTTGCGGGACCGCGATCCGGCACGGCACCGCGCCGTTTGACACGTTTCAGCGCAGCAGCGACCATCACTGCCGACGGGTGTCCCCCATCACCCCGTCCGACCAGCGCGAGGAGGCGCCGTGGCCGCGAGCATCCGCGACGTCGCCGAGCACGCCGGGGTGTCGGTGGGCACCGTGAGCAACGTCCTCAACCGGCCCGACGTCGTCAGCGCCGCCACCCGCGAGCGGGTGCTCGACGCGATCGCCGCCCTCGGGTTCGTGCGCAACGAGTCGGCCCGCCAGCTGCGCGCCGGGCACAGCCGGACCATCGGCCTGGTGGTGCTCGACATCGCCAACCCGTTCTTCACCGACGTCGCCCGCGGCGTCGAGGACGTCGCCAACTCCGCCGGCCTCGCGGTCATCCTGTGCAACTCCGACGACCGGCCGGAGAAGGAGAGCGCCTACCTCGACGTGCTCGCCGAGCAGCGGGTGCAGGGCGTGCTCATCACCCCGACGGCGGAGCTCTCGCCCCACCTGCAGACGCTGCGTCGGCGCGGCGTCCCGGTGGTGCTCGTCGACCGGCGGGCGCCCGGGCCCGACCAGTGCGCCGTCGCCGTCGACGACGTCCTCGGCGGCCGGCTGGCCGCCGAGCACCTGCTCGAGCGCGGACACCGGCGGATCGCCTTCATCGGCGGCGCCTCGGGCCTGCCGCAGGTGCAGGAGCGCCACGCGGGCATCGAGACCGCCGTCCGGGACGCCACCGGGGGCGACGACGCGCTCGTCGTCTTCTCCCCCGAGCAGCTCACCGTCGACGCCGGCCGCGAGGCCGCGGCGCGCATCGTCGGCATGCCCGCCGCGCGCCGGCCCACGGCGGCGATCTGCGCCAACGACCTCATGGCGCTCGGGGTGCTGCAGGAGATGGTGCGCCAGGGCGTGCGGGTGCCCGACGACTTCGCGATCGTCGGCTACGACGACATCGACTTCGCCGCCTCGGCCGCCGTGCCGCTGACCAGCGTGCGCAAGCCACGCCAGGCGCTGGGCTCCCGGGCCGCCGAGCTGCTGCTCGACGAGGCCCGCGGCGGGGAGCACGCGCACGTGCAGGAGGTCGTCGAGCCCACGCTGGTGGTGCGCGAGTCGAGCATGGTCTTCCGCGATCGAGAGGGGACCCCGTGAGGGTCGCGCTGTTCGCCACCTGCCTGGTGGACACGATGGTGCCGCAGGTCGCGCGGGCCACCGCGACGCTGCTGCAGCGGCTGGGCCACGAGGTGGTCGTGCCGCCGTCGCAGGCCTGCTGCGGGCAGATGCACGTCAACACCGGCTACCGGCGCGAGGCGGTGCCGATCATGGCCAACCACGTGCGGGCGTTCGCGGGCGCCGAGGCCGTCGTCGCCCCCTCCGGGTCCTGCGTGGCCTCGATCCACCACCAGCAGGCGATGGTCGCCCGGCGCGCCGGGGAGCACGCCCTGGCCGACGACACGGAGGCGCTCGCGGCCCGCACGTACGAGCTGAGCCAGTTCCTCGTCGACGTCCTCGGCGTCACCGACGTCGGCGCCTACTACCCGCACCGGGTCACCTACCACCCGACCTGCCACTCGCTGCGGATGCTGAAGGTGGGCGACCGGCCGCTGCAGCTGCTGCGGGCGGTGCGCGGCCTCGACCTCGTCGAGCTGCCCGGCGCGGAGTCCTGCTGCGGGTTCGGCGGCACCTTCGCGGTGAAGAACGCCGACACCTCGACGGCGATGCTCACCGACAAGATGGCCGCCGTGCTGTCCACGCACGCCGAGGTCTGCACCGCCGGCGACGCGTCCTGCCTGATGCACATCGGCGGCGGGCTGTCGCGGCTGCGCTCGGGCACGCGCACGGTGCACCTGGCCGAGATCCTCGCCTCGACGGAGGAGAACGTGTCCCCCACCCAGACCACCGCCCCCGCGGTGCCCGCGTGAGCGCCTCCCCGCTGGCCCCCGGCGCCCCGCGGTCGGGCACCACGTTCCTCGGCCTGCCCACCGCGCCCCCCGGCGTCGGCCACCTGCGCGGTGACCGGCCCTTCCCCGACGCCGCCCGCACCGCCCTGCGCGACGGGCAGCTGCGCGCCAACCTCGGCCGCGCCACGACGACGATCCGCGGCAAGCGCGCCGCCGTCGTGTCGGAGGTGCCGCACTGGGAGCAGCTGCGCCAGGCCGGCAAGGCGCTCAAGGCCGCCACCATGGCCCGGCTCGACGAGCACCTCGAGGAGCTCGAGCGGCAGGTGACCGCGCGCGGCGGCACGGTGCACTGGGCGCGCGACGCCGCCGAGGCCAACCGCATCGTCACCGAGCTCGTGCGGGCCACCGGCAGCTCCGAGGTGGTCAAGGTCAAGTCGATGGCCACCCAGGAGATCGGCCTCAACGAGGCGCTGGAGGCCGCGGGCATCGAGGCGGTCGAGACCGACCTGGCCGAGCTGATCGTGCAGCTCGGCGCGGACTCCCCCAGCCACATCCTGGTGCCGGCGATCCACAAGAACCGCTCGGAGATCCGCGAGATCTTCAGCCGGACCATCCCCGGCGTCGACCCCGGGCTGACCGACGACCCCCGGCAGCTGGCGATGGCCGCCCGCGCCCACCTGCGCGAGCGGTTCCTGCGCGCGCGGGTCGCCGTCAGCGGGGCGAACTTCGCCGTCGCCGAGACCGGCACGCTGTCGGTGGTCGAGAGCGAGGGCAACGGCCGGATGTGCCTGACGCTGCCGCAGACGCTCATCACCGTCATGGGCATCGAGAAGGTCGTGCCGCGCTGGGCGGACCTCGGCGTCTTCCTGCAGCTGCTCCCCCGCTCCTCCACCGGCGAGCGGATGAACCCCTACACCTCGACCTGGGCCGGCGTGACGCCCGGCGACGGGCCGCAGGAGTTCCACCTCGTGCTGCTCGACAACGGCCGCACCGCGGTGCTCGCCGACGAGGTGGGCCGCGAGGCGCTGCACTGCATCCGCTGCTCGGCCTGCCTGAACGTGTGCCCGGTGTACGAGCGCACCGGCGGGCACGCGTACGGCTCGGTCTACCCGGGCCCGATCGGGGCGGTGCTGTCCCCGCAGCTGACCGGCGTCGAGGACAACGCCTCGCTGCCGTACGCCTCGTCCCTGTGCGGCGCCTGCTACGACGTCTGCCCGGTGGCGATCGACATCCCCTCGATCCTCGTGCACCTGCGCGCGGAGCACGTCGAGGCGCAGGAGCAGCCCACGGCGGAAGCCGTCGCCTTCCGAGGACTGGCGAGGGTGATGAGCAGCCCGCGGCTGTGGCACCTCGCCCAGCGCGCCGCCGGGCTCGGCCGGCTGCTCGCCCGCGGGAAGCCGACACTGCCGGCCGCGCTCCCGCCCCCGGCGAGCGCCTGGACCCGCACCCGCGACCTGCCCACCCCGCCGGGGAGGACGTTCGTGCAGCAGTGGAACGAGGAGCACCGGTCGTGAGGGCGCGCGAGGAGGTGCTCGGGCGGATCCGGACGGCGCTCGGCGAGCAGCGCCCGTCCGTCGCCGTCCCGCCGGTGCCGGCGCCGCGCGAGCTGCCGGCCGGCGAGCTGCTCGACCTGCTCGCGGAGCGGGTGGAGGACTACCGCGCCACGGTGCTGCGCTGCGCGCCCGGCGAGATCGGCCCGACCGTCGCCCGCGGCCTGGACGCGGCGCTGGGAGGCGGCTGGGACCCGGCGGGCGTCGTCGTCGCCCCCGGGGTGCCGGCCGCCTGGCGGCCCGACGGCGCGACGGAGGACGACGGCCGGCCGCCGGTCGAGCTGGCCGCCTTCGCCGCGACCCTCACCGGCGTCGCGACGGCGGTCGCCGAGACCGGCACCCTGGTGCTCGACGGCGCGCCGCTGTCGGGGCGGCGGGCGCTGTCGCTGCTGCCCGACGTCCTGGTGTGCGTGGTCGAGGCCGCGCAGGTGGTGCCCGACGTGCCCGACGCGCTGGGCCGGCTCGACCCGGTCGCGCCGCTCACGATGGTCAGCGGTCCGTCGGCGACCAGCGACATCGAGCTGCAGCGCGTCGAGGGCGTGCACGGCCCGCGGACGCTGGTGGTCGTGCTCGCCGGCTAGTGCTCCTGGCGCAGCGGCTCGGGGTAGACCGCGCGGACGGCCGGCATGTCGAGCGCGCGGATGGTGTCGACCAGCAGGTCCAGGGAGTCGGCCGGGAGCCAGCCGGGCTCGGCGAACACCAGCACGCCGTCGCGGTAGGCCATGAGCGTCGGCGCCGACCGCACGCCGAGCTCCGCCGTCAGCGCCTCCTCGGCGCCGGTGTCGACGGCGGCCAGGCGCAGGTCCGGGTGGCGCGCGGCGGCCGCGTCGAACACCGCGCTGAACGCCCGGCTGCTGCCCGAGCGGTCCGTGCGGAAGTCGACCAGCACGATCCCGGGCCCGGCCACCGCGTCCGCGTAGCCGCCCGCGTCGAGCACCTCGGTGGTCATGGCGCACCTCCCGTCCGCGTCCAGTGTGGCCCGGGGGACGGCGCCGGGCACGATCTCGTTCCGGCCGGTGCGGGCTGCCGTACCCTCCGTACCCGGCACGTGCGGGGACCGCGGGCCGGGACGGAGCCTGGGTGAGGACACCGACCGACGACGGCGGAGCCGGCGTCGAGCGCGACCGGTTCCGCTACCTGGCCGAGGTCACCGAGTCCCTCACGCAGAGCCTCGACACCGGCACGGCCGCCGACCAGCTGGCCCGCCTGGTGGTGCCGCGGCTGGCCGACTGGGCCACCGTCACGCTGCTCGCCGGCGACGGCGCCCCCGGCAGCTCGGCCCGCGCGCACCGCGACCCCGGCCTGCTCGACGCCGTCGACACCTACCTCGCCGGGCGGGTCACCGCCCCGCGCGACCAGTCCGCGCTGGCCTCGGCGCTGCTGTCCGGCGAGCCGGTGCACCTCACCGCGCTCGAGCCCGACCTCGGCCCCGAGTCGCTGCCGGAGGGCCCGGTGCGCGCCGCCTGGGACCGGCTGGACCCGCGCTCGAGCCTGTTCGTCCCGCTGCAGGCGCGCGGCTCCGGCTTCGGCGTCCTCTCCCTCGTGCGCTGCGGGGACCGTCCGCCGGCGGGGCCGGACGACGTCGCGCTCGCCGTCGAGGTGGCCCGCCGCGGCGGGCTGGCGCTGGACAACGCCCGGCTGTTCGGCCGGCAGCTGCGGGTGGCCGAGACGCTGCAGCACAGCCTGCTCACCCCGCCGCCGCAGCCCGCCGGCCTGGAGCTCGCCGTCCGCTACCGGGCCGCGGTGTCCCAGGACCTGGTCGGCGGGGACTGGTACGACGCGTTCGGCCGCCCCGACGGCGCCACGGTGCTCGTCATCGGCGACGTCGTCGGCCACGGGGTGGAGGCGGCCGCGGCGATGGCGCAGCTGCGCAGCGCCGTGCGGACGCTGGCCTACGACTCCCCCGACGGCCCCGCCGGCACCCTCGACCGGGTCGACCGGGTGCTCGCCGGCCTGCACGTGGGCACGCTGGCCACCGCGCTGGTCGCCCACGTGCTGCCGCCCGACGGGACCGGCCCGCGCCGGGTGCTGCGCTGGTCGTCGGCCGGCCACCTGCCCCCGCTGGTGCTCGACGCCGGCGGCGGGGTGCGGACGCTGGCCACCCCACCCGAGCGGCTGCTCGGCGTCGACGAGCCCGGCACCCGCCGGGACCACGAGGTGGCGCTGGAGCCCGGCGAGACGCTGGTGCTGGTCACCGACGGGCTGGTGGAGGTCGGCCGGCGGGACATCGACGAGGGCATGGCCGCGGTCGCCGGGGCGCTGGCGGGGCTGTCCCGGCTGCCGGCGGACGCGCTGTGCGACCGGCTGCTCACGCGGGTCCTGCCCGACCGCACGGACGACGACGTCGCCGTGCTCGCCGTCCGCGTGCTCTGACCGCGGGCGCCGACGGCCGGCCCGACCGGGCGGCTCAGCCCAGCAGGGCCAGCCGCAGCTCCTCGGCCTCGGCGCGCACCCGGTCCACGACCAGGTCCAGCGCGTCCTCCTGCAGCAGGCCGCCGCACAGGCGCCCGACCGGTACCGGCCGGTGCGGCCGGCCCGAGAGCCGGGCGGCGACCTCGGTGGCCACGCGCAGCAGGGCCCCCTCGGGAGCGGTCAGGTCGTCGGCGAGCTCCAGCGCGGTCACCATCCGCTGCGGGAAGCCCCAGTGCCGCAGGGCCAGGGCGCTCAGCCGCAGCGCGTGCACGCCGTAGCGCCGGGTCTCGGCCAGCCGGCGGGCGGGCGCGTCCTCCGCCCCGGCCACGAGCGCGGGACGGCCCTCCGGGTCCTCGTGGTGCAGCAGCGCCGCCCCGATCTGGGACAGCATGCCCAGGCACAGGGCGTCGGGCGGGCGCTCGCCGAAGCGCGGCGCGAGCGCGGCCGCCGCCTGGGCGACGTGGGTGCTGGTCAGCCAGAAGTCCTCCGGCAGCGCGGACTCGTCGCCGAGGTCGGTGAGGGCGACGGTCGCCATCGTCCGCACGGTCATGAGGCCGACGACGGTGACGGCGAACTGCAGCGAGGTCACCCGGCCGCACATGCCGAAGTAGGCGGAGTTGGCCAGCTTCATCACCCGGCCGGCCAGCGCCACGTCACCGGCGAGCACGCGGGCGAGGTCGCGGGCCCCGGCGTCCTCGGCGCTGGTCATGGCGACCAGCTGGGCTGCCACGGGCCGGCTGGCGGCGAGCGTGTCGATGCGGGCCAGGAGCCGGTCGACGTCGAGCGGGACCGGGGTGTCGAGGACGGTCACGGGGTCTCCCGTCGGGCGGCGAACCAGGCGGCGCAGTCGGCGCCGGCCATCGGGCGGGCGTGCAGGAAGCCCTGCAGGTGGGTGACGCCCAGCCGGGCGAGCTCCCCCGCCTGGGCGTGCGTCTCGACCCCCTCGGCGACCGTGCTCAGCCCCAGCGTCCGGGCGAGGCCGATGACCGCCGCGGCGATCGCGTCGCCGCCGGTGGTGAGCTCGGCGACGAAGGAGCGGTCGACCTTCAGGCAGTCGACCGGCAGGTGCCGCAGGTAGGCCAGCGACGAGTAGCCGGTGCCGAAGTCGTCGATCGCGAGGTGGACGCCGAGGTCGCGCAGCCGCTGCAGGACCTCCCGGGCCGCGGCCGGGTCGGTCATGAGCGCCGACTCGGTGAGCTCGATCGACAGCCGCTCGGGGGTGAGCCCGTGCCGGGTCAGGGCCGCGGCGACGCGGCCGGGCAGCGAGGCGTCGAGCTGCAGCGCGGACACGTTGACGTTGGCGCGCCGCGGGGCGGCGTCGCCCAGCTCGGCGTCCCACGCGGCCAGCTGCCGGCAGGTCTCGTCGAGCACGTGCAGGCCGAGCGGCCCGATGAGCCCGCTGGTCTCCGCCAGCGGGACGAACTCCTCGGGGCTGACGGCGCCGCGCTCCGGGTGCATCCACCGCGCCAGCGACTCGACGCCGCTGGGGCGCCCGTCCGCGGCGGAGAGGATGGGCTGGAACCACACCGCGATGCCGCCGCCGGAGATGGCGTCGCGCAGGTCGGCGACCAGGGCCAGCCGCTCGCGGGCGGCCACCCGGGCGCGCTCGTCGAGCACGGCCACCCGGCCCTTGCCGCCGGCCTTGGCCTGGTACATGGCGATGTCGCAGTCGCGGACGAGGTCGTCGGCGGTGACGTGCGCGCCGGTCTGCACGGTGACCCCGACGCTGGTGGTGGGCCGCACCTCCACACCGCTGAGCCGCACCGGCAGCGCCACGGCCGCGACCAGCCGCTCGGCGAGGAGCACCGCCTCGGCCTCGTCCACCGACGTCGCGACGACGACGAACTCGTCGCCGCCGAAGCGGGCGACCAGGTCGCCGGGCCGGACGGCGGCGCGCAGCCGGTCGGCGACCTCGACCAGCAGCACGTCGCCGGCCGCGTGGCCGAGGGAGTCGTTGACCACCTTGAAGTCGTCGAGGTCGAGGAAGAGGCACGCCAGGCCTCCGGCGCCCGGGGTGAAGTGCTCGGCGATCCAGCCGGACAGCAGGGTGCGGTTGGGCAGGCCGGTCAGCGGGTCGTGGTTGGCCTGGTGGGCCAGGCGCGCCTCGAAGGCCATCCGCTCGGTGACGTCCTCGAGCGTGGCCACGAAGCCGGCGCCCACGCCCGGGGTGGTCACGTGCGACAGGCGCAGCACCGCCGTCCGCACGTCCCCGTCGGCGCGCACCACGCGCACCGAGGTGACGCCGTCGGCGCCCTCGAGGACGCCGGCGACCTGGTCGACGACGTCGTCGATGTCGTCGGGGTGCAGGAAGTCCAGCCAGCCGACGCCGAGCAGCTGCTCGGCGCGGGCGCCGACGAGGGCGCACATGGCCTCGTTGACGTGGGTGAGCCGCATGCCCTGCTCGCTGAGCAGCAGCGGCACCGGCGAGCGCTCGGTGACCGCGGCGAAGCGCCGCTCGTGGGCGTCGGCGGTGGCGCGCAGCGCCCGCTCGAGCTCGTCGGCGGTGGAGATGACGCGGAGGGTCCAGCGGGTGCCGGAGGGCTCGGGCATGGCGACGACGACGGCCTCGACCTGCTCCCCGGTCGCCCGCCGCACCGGGGCGGTGAGCTGCGCGGTGCGCCCGGAGTGCAGCAGCGCGTGCAGCACGTCGGGCGCCACGCCGGGGAGGAAGGAGCGCAGGTCGTGACCGCGGAGGTCGGCGGCGCGCGCACCGAGCAGGCGGGCGGCGCCCTCGTTGGCCCAGCTGATGGGCAGCGCCCCGCTGCCGACGGCGTCGACGACGAGGAGGGCCGTCGCGTCGACGGCGGTGGCGCTGTAGGTGGGGGTGCCGGGTGCCGCCGTCGCTGCCGTCACGCCGCCACCTTCTCTCCTCCGGGGACGGCATCCGCCGTCCGGGACCAGGTCGCCCAGAGCCGGCCGGGCATCCTGGTCATCGGCGGGACGGGCGTGTGCTGGAGTCGGTCCGGCGACGCCCCTCCCCGGAGGGGTGAGGCCTCAGCCCCAGACGGCGGCGACCTCCGCGGCGACGCGCTCGGCCTGGGCCCGGCCGGCCCGGGCGGCGGGCGCGCGGGTGGCCGGGTCCAGCGGGTTGGACCCGAACGCCGCCAGGGCCGCCTCGTCGGCCAGCACGAGGTGCGCCTGCCCGTCGCGGCGCAGCGTGGCCATCTCCTCGTCGAGGGAGGGCCCGAGCGGGCTGCCCGGGAAGCCGCCCATCGGCGCGACGACCAGCACCCGGTCGTGCCCGGCCGCGAGGTCGGCGTTCGTCGGCGAGCGCAGGCCGCCGTCCATGAACCGCCGGTCGCCGATGGTGATCGGCGGGTACACCCCGGGCACCGCGCAGGACGCGGCGACGGCCTGCAGCAGGTCGAACCCGGAGCCGCTGTCGACGGCGAGGAACTCCCCGTCGGCGGTGTCGATCGCGGTGACCACCAGGCGCGCGGCGGGCCACCCCGGCGTCCCGATCCGCCCGCCGATGACCGCGAGCCGCTCGGACTCGGGCATGGTCCGCGCCCGCAGCGCCAGCGCGCCGATCCGGGCCCGCGCCTCCTGCGGGGAGGAGACGCCGGCCAGCGCCTCGGCCATCGCGGCGAAGAACCCGGCGCCGTCGAAGTCGACGGCCCGCTCGGTGGCCGGCACCGGGCCGAGCTGGGCGGCGTAGGCCTCCTCCAGGTCGGCGCCGGTGCGCACCAGCGTCCCCACGATCGAGCCGGCCGAGGTGCCCACCACGGTGTCGGCGTCGCGGACGTCGACGCCGGCCGCGGCCAGCCCGGACAGCAGCCCGAGCTCCCACGCGATGCCGGCGATCCCGCCGCCGCCGAGGACCAGCGCCCGGCTGCCCGGGGAGCCGCCCACCTCAGAACTCCGAGACGCCGGCGTCGACGGCCATCTCGTGGGCCGTCACGTACCGGGACTCGTCGGAGGCGAGGAACAGGACGACGTCGGCGACGTCCTCGGGCTGCGTGATCTGCACCGGCAGCAGGTTGCTGAACATGGGCGCCAGTCTGGGGTCGCCCGCCATCGCGGCGCCCAGCGTCGCCTGCATGTCGCCCTCGCCCATCGGCGTCGCGACGCCGGTCGGGTGCAGGCTGTTGACCCGGATCGCGTGCTGCGCGAGCTCGGTGGCGAAGGCCTTGGCCATCCCGCGGACGGCCCACTTGCTGGTCGTGTAGTGGACCATGAACGGCTGCACCTTGAGCCCCGCCGCGGAGCTGACCAGCACGATCGAGCCGCCGCCGGCCGCGACCAGGTGCGGCGCGGTGGCCATCACGGTGTTCCAGACGCCGGTCACGTTGACGTCCAGGGTGTTGGCGAAGACCTCCGCGCCCACCCGGTCCCACGCGCGCGGGCTGCAGATGCCGGCGTTGGCGACGACGACGTCGAGCCGGCCGAGCTCGGCCACGCCGCGGTCGGCGGCCGCGCGCAGGCCGTCGAGGTCGCGGACGTCGACGACCGCCGACACCGCCCGCCGGTCGTGGGCCTCCACCTGGCGCACCGTCTCGGCCAGGTCCTCCTCGGTGGCCGAGGGGTAGCTGACGTCGGGCAGCGGCCCGCAGACGTCGACCACCACGACGTCGGCGCCCTCGGCGGCGAGCCGGACGGCGTGCGCCCGCCCCTGCCCGCGCGCCGCGCCGGTCACCAGCGCCACCTTGCCCTCGACCCGTCCCGCCATGTCGTCTCCTCCGCTCGGCCGTGTGCCGCGTCACGCTAAGGATCGCTTGCACTCAGTGCAAGGCCCTAGGGTCGGGGCCGTGACGCAGGCCCGGCACCCCACCCGGCTGGAGACGTGGCGGGCGCTGCGCGAGGCCACGCTGCGGCTGGTGGCCGAGCACGGCTTCGCGGCGGTGAGCGTCGACGACGTCGCGGCGGCGGCCGGCACGTCGCGGCGGACCTTCTTCAACTACTTCCCCACCAAGGCCGCCGCGCTGTTCGACCCCGACCCGGAGCTCGCCCAGCGGCTGGAGCGGCTGACCGCCGAGGCGCCGGACACCGGCGACGTGTGGGCCGACCTGCGCGGCATCTGCGCGGTGTTCGTCCGCTGGGGCCCGCACGACGTGCTGCGCGTGTACCGCCGGGTGGCCGGCTCGGGCGAGCTCGGTGACTACCCGGTCGAGGTGCACCGGCACGTGCAGGCGGCGCTGGAGGCGTGGGCCACCCGGCGGCTGCCCGGCGACGAGCTCGGCCCACGGCTGCTGGCCGCCGCGGCCGGCGCGGCGCTCGGGGCGGCGTTCCGCACCTGGGACCCGGCGTCGCCCGCGGAGGAGTTCGCCCGGCTCGCCGACGAGGCGCTCGCCCGGGTGCGGGTGGGCCCGGGACGCGCTACGGAGGACACGTGAGCGGGGGCGCGGAGGACAGCAGGCTGCCGGTGGGGTTCTCCGGGGAGGTGGCCACCGCGCTCGGCGCGGACGAGGCCGACGCCTTCCTCACCCGGGTCGGGCTCGCCCTGCCCGACCTCACCGCCGCGCTGACCGGGCTGTACGGCGACCGCGCCGGCGACGTCCTCGCCCGCGGGCTGCGGACCGCCCTGGCCGCCGCCGCCGAGCGGCCCGCGCCGCTGCGGCGGATCGACCGGCGCCGCGAGATCGACCCGGGATGGTTCCAGTCCCCCGGCGTGCAGGGCTACGTCTGCTACGTCGACCGGTTCTGCGGCACGCTGCGCGAGCTGCCCGCCCGGCTGGACCACCTGCAGGACCTCGGCACCACCTACCTGCACCTCATGCCGCTGCTGCGCCCGCGGGAGGGCGAGAACGACGGCGGCTACGCGGTGGCCGACTACCGCGCCGTCGACCCGCGGCTGGGCACGATGGCCGACCTCGAGGCGGTCGCCGCCGCGCTGCACGGGCGCGGGATGAGCCTGTGCATCGACCTGGTGCTCAACCACACCGCCCGCGAGCACCCGTGGGCGCGCGGCTGGCTGGCCGGCGACCCCGCGTACGCCGGCTTCTACACCGCCTACCCCGACCGGGCCGAGCCCGACGCCTGGGACGCGACGATCCCCGAGGTCTTCCCCGACCGGGCGCCGGGCTCGTTCTCCTGGGTGCCGGAGGCGCTCGGCGGCGCCGGCGGCTGGGTGTGGACGACGTTCTGGCCCTACCAGTGGGACCTCGACTACACGAACCCCGAGGTCGCGCTCGCGGTGCTCGGCGAGATCACCTGGTTGGCCAACCGCGGCGTCGACGTCTTCCGGATGGACGCCGTCCCGTTCATGTGGAAGCGGCGGGGCACCGACTGCCAGAACCAGCCCGAGGCGCACCTGCTGCTGCAGGTGCTGCACGCGCTCACCCGGCTGGCCGCGCCGGGCGTGGTGTTCAAGGCCGAGGCGATCGTCGCGCCCGACGACCTGGTGCGGTACCTCGGCGCCCACGAGCGCGAGCGGCCCGAGTGCGAGCTGGCGTACCACAACCAGCTCATGGTGCTGCTGTGGAGCAGCCTGGCCACCGGCGACGTGCGGCTGGCGCGGCAGTCGCTGGGCCGGATGCGGCCGATCCCCCGCACGACCACCTGGTGCACCTACGTGCGCGGGCACGACGACATCGGCTGGGCGGTCACCGACACCGACGCCGCGGCGGTCGGCCTGGACGGCTTCGCGCACCGCCGGTTCCTCAACGACTTCTACGCCGGCCGCTTCCCCGGCTCGTTCGCCCGCGGCGCGCTGTTCCAGGAGAACGAGGCCACCGGCGACGCGCGGATCTCCGGCACCACCGCCTCGCTGTGCGGCGTCGAGGCCGCCCTCGAGGCCGGCGACGACGCGGCACTGGACGCCGCCGTCCGCCGGTTCGTGCTCCTCCACGCGGTCGCCTACGGCTTCGGCGGCATCCCGCTGCTGTTCTCCGGCGACGAGCTCGCCCAGCGCAACGACGCCGGCTACCTCGCCGACCCGGAGCTCGCCCCGGACAACCGCTGGATGCACCGGCCGCCGCTGGACTGGGCCGCCGCCGGGCGCGCCGCCGACCCCGCCACCGTGGAGGGGCGGGTGTGCGCCGCGCTGCGGGAACTCGGCGCGGCCCGCCGGTCGCTGCCGTCCCTGACCGGCGACGTCGGCGCCGAGCCCCTGGACGCCGGCAGCGACGCCGTCCTGGTGTGGCGCCGCCGGCACCCGCGGCACGGCACGTTCGTCGGGGTGGCCAACGTGGCCGCGGGCCCCGCGTCCGTCGACGCCGACACGGTCACCGGGCTGGGCACCTTCGCCCAGGTGCACGGCAGCGATGGCGTGCTGCCGGTGGCCGACGGCCGGGTCGTGGTGCCCGGCCACGGGTTCGCCTGGTACGCCGAGACCGTCGTCGACCGGATCTGAGGAGGAGCGCGTGGCAGGGATGGACCTGCGGGTGCGGGTGCTGGGCCGGCTGCTGGGCCGGATGTCGGTCTCGTCGATGGACGAGGAGCGGATCCGCCGGGCGCAGGCGCAGCGCATCCCGCACAACCCGCTCACCGACGCGCTGCTCGGCGGCGTGGCCCGCGGCGTGCGGCTCACCGACGGCACGGCGCGCGGCGAGGTCGGTGACGTGCCGGTGCGCACCTACCGGCCGCAGGGCGGCGACGGCCCGCTGCCGCTGGTCGTCAACTTCCACGGCGGGGGCTGGACGCTCGGCAACCTGGACTCCGCCGACTGGCTGTGCAGCAACGTGGCCGCCGCGGTCGGCGCCGTCGTCGTGTCGGTCGACTACCGGCTCGCGCCCGGGCACCGCTGGCCCGCCGCGGCCGAGGACTGCTACGCCGCGCTGGTCGACGTCGTGGCGCGGGCGGCCGAGCTCGGCGCCGACCCGGAGCGGGTGGCGGTGATGGGCGACAGCGCGGGCGGCAACCTGGCCGCCGTCGTGTGCCTCATGGCGCGGGACCGCTCGGGCCCGCGGATCGCCCACCAGGGACTGGTCTACCCCTCGGTCGACCTGACGATGAGCAGCCCCTCGATCGACGAGAACGCCTCCGCGCCGGTGCTGACGAAGGCCGACTGCCTCGCGTTCCGCGACCACTACCTGGGCGGCCAGGACCCCACCGACCCCTACGCCTCCCCGTTGTTCGCCCCGGACCACACGGGCCTGCCCCCGGCGCTGGTGCAGGTGGCCGAGCACGACCCGATCCGCGACGACGGCGCCCGCTACACCGCGGTGCTGCGCGCGGCCGGGGTGCCGGTGCGGCACACCGAGTACGTGGGCATGCCGCACGGCTTCCTCGCCTTCCCGCGGCTGTGCCGGTCGGCGCCCCAGGCGCTGGCCGAGCTGTGCGCGGAGCAGACGGCGGCGCTCGCCGCAGGCTGAGCCGCGCGCTCCCTCACCCCGACGGGTCATCTCCCCGGCGCCGCCGCGCGCCGATGACGGGAGGAGACCGCCGTCGACGAGAGGAGCACGAGGTGGCCCGCACCGGCCCGGCCCCCCGGCACCTGGGGGCGCTGCTCGTCGCCGTCTGCGCGGTGGGTGTGCTCGCGACCGCCGTGCTGCCCTCCTCCGCCGCGACGCTGGTCTCCGACGTCGTCCAGGCGCTGGCCGCGGCCGCCGCCGCGGCGGCCACCGCCCGGCACGCCGTCGCGTCGGCCGGGCTGCGGATGCGCACGGCGTGGTGGCTGCTGGCCGCGGCCTGCGGGTCGTGGTCGGCGGGGCAGGCGTACTGGACCGTGCTCGCGGCCCGCGGGGAGTCGCCGTTCCCGTCGCTGGCCGACGTCGGCTTCCTCGGCTTCTCCGCGTGCGCGGTGCTGGCGCTGGCGGTCCACCCGGCCGGCGGCGGGCGCACCGGGCGGTGGCAGCGCTGCCTCGACGCGGTGATGACCACCGGCGCCGTGGGCCTGGTCAGCTGGCAGACCGCGCTCGGCGCGGTGCTGCGCGAGGACACCGGCCACGACGTCGCCGCCCGCCTGCTGCTGGCCGCCTACCCGGTCGCCGACGTCGCCCTCGTGGTGCTGGCGGTCCTGCTCGTCACCCGCACCGCCGGCGACCGCCGCCCGCTCAACCTGGTCGCCGCCGGCGTCACCGCGATGGCGGTCGCCGACAGCGCCTTCACCTACCTCGCCGCGACCAGCGCCTACGACGGCGGTACCGCCGACGCCGGCTGGACGCTGGCCTTCGTGCTGCTCGCGGTCGCGGGCCTGTGCCGGCCGGCGACCGCCGCGGGCGCCGCGCCCGCCGGCCACGCCGCCCGCCGGACCAGCGCCGCGGCGTCGCTGCTCCCCTACGCCCCGGTCACCCTGGCCCTCGGCACCGCCCTCGTCCGGACCCTCTCCGGCGCCGCCCTGACGCAGGGCGAGGAGCTCGTGGCCGCCCTGGTCGTCGCCGCCCTGCTCGCCCGCCAGTACGGCACCGTGCGCGAGAACGTGCGGCTCGCCGACGACCTGGCCGCCCGCGAGGCGCAGCTGCGCCGGCTGGCCTTCTCCGACCCGCTCACCGGCCTGGCCAACCGCGCGCTGTTCCTCGACCGGCTCGAGCACGCCCTCGCGCTGCACGCCCGCGACATGCGGCCGGTCGCCGTCGTCTTCCTCGACCTCGACGACTTCAAGGCGGTCAACGACACCCTCGGGCACGCGGCCGGCGACGAGCTGCTGCGGGGGGTGGCCGGCCGGCTGACGGGCTCGCTGCGCGCCGGCGACACCGTGGCCCGCCTGGGCGGCGACGAGTTCGCCGTGGTGCTCGAGGACGGCGGCGACGCCGGCGAGGCCGCCGCCCGGGTGGCGGCCGCGATGGCGCTGCCGTTCACCGTCGCGGGCACGCTGCGCCCGGTGGGCGCCAGCACCGGCGTGGTCGCGCTCGGGCCCGGCGACGCCGCCGTCGGCGCCGACGAGCTCATGGCCCGCGCCGACGCCGCGATGTACGCCGCCAAGCGCGCCGGCAAGGGCCGCGTCGTCCACCACGGCGCGCCCGCCTGACCTCCGGCTTCGGCAGGCGGGCGACCGAGGTGCCAGGGTGGACAGGTGACCGACCTCCAGCACCGCGACGGCCGGCGGACCGAAGCGGTCCGCACCTACCGCGGGCACGGCATCCACGCCGCGCCCGGGGTGCACGAGTACGCCGCCGCGCAGGTGCGCGCCGCGCTGCCCGACGGCGGCCGGGTGCTCGAGGTCGGCTCGGGGTGCGGGGCGCTGGCGCTGCGGCTGCGCGACGCCGGCATCGACGTCGTCCCCACCGACCTCGACCCGCCGCACGACTGGATCGCCCGGCTCGACCTCGACGACCCCGAGTGGACCGACGACACCCGCGGCCCGTTCGACCTCGTCGTCTGCGTGGAGACCCTGGAGCACGTGGAGAACCCGCGGCAGGTGCTGCGCTCGATCCGCGCGCTGCTGCGGCCCGGCGGGCGGCTGCTGGTGAGCACGCCGAACGTCACGCACCCGCACTCGCGGCTGCTGACCCTGCTGCGCGGCGCCCCGTACATCTTCGGGCCGCGGCACTACGACTCCCCCGGCCACATCACGCTGCTGCCGGACTGGATGCTCACCCGGCACGTGCAGCGGGCGGGCTTCGGCTCGGTGGAGGTCACCACCGCCGGCGACACCCTCTACACCGGCCCGATGCGGATCGCCTACCGCGTGGAGATGGCGGTGCTGTGGCTGCTGGGCGTCCGCCAGCGCGCCACCTCCGGCGACGGCGTCTGCACCTTCGTCACCGCGACGGCGGTCTAGCGGTCACTCCCCCACGGTGACGTGCACCCGTGGCGCATCCCAGGCCGGGAGCGCGCCGCGACCGCACACCACCGGGGACGGCGGCCTGCGGTCCTCCCGGGCGCCGGGAGGACCGCAGGGGCGGGTCAGCTGGGCTGCACCCCGAAGGTGGCGGCCAGCCGCTCGATCTTGCGGGCGCGGCCGAGGCGGGGCAGGTCGCTGCCGTCGCGGATGACCTGGCCGCGCGCCTCGAAGTCGGCGAGGAAGTCCAGCGCCCAGGCGACGTCGGACGGCGCGGGGCTGATGACCTCGTTGATCACCGGCGCCTGGTCGGGGTCGAGGCACAGCTTGCCGGTGAGGCCGAGGGACACGGTGACGGCGGACTGCTCGCGCAGCACCGGGTGGCTGGTGCTCACCGTCGGGCCGTCGATCGGCCCGGGCAGCCCGCCGATCCGGCTGGCCACGACCAGGCGGGAGCGCGGGTAGGCCATCGCCAGGTCGTCGGCGCTGGTGCCGGTGTCGCGGCGGTAGTCGCCGCTGCCGAAGGCGAGCCGGAAGGCGCCGCGGGCGCGGGCGATGCCCACCGCCTCCTCGATGCCCAGCGCCGACTCCACGAGCGCGAGCACGGGGGTCGCGCCGCCGAGCCGGTCGAAGGTCTCGGTGACGTGCTCGCCGGCCTCGGTCTTGGCCAGCATCACGCCGGCGAGGCCGGGGAGGCCGGCCAGCGCGGCGACGTCGTGCTCCCACCAGGGCGTCGAGTGGTCGTTGATGCGCACCCACGCCGAGCGGCCGGCGTCCCCGAGCCACTCGACGACGCCGGCGCGCGCCTCGTCCTTGTGGGCCGGGTCCACGGCGTCCTCGATGTCGAGGACCACCTGGTCGGCGCGCGAGGCGTACCGCTCGTCGAACAGCTCGGGGCGCGCCCCGTTGACCAGCAGCCACGAACGCGCGTCCGCGGGGCCGACCCTCCTGCGTGTCGTCATGACGTCATCCTCCCGTCCGCGGCCGCGAGGACCGAGCCGACTCCCGGCCAGCGGGACGTGACACACCCCACCCGACCGGATCGGACGGCGGACCGACCGATTCGGTCGGTCGCGCGTACCGTCTGGGGACGTGGCACGACCGTTCCGGCAGCAGATCGACGAGGGCATCCTCGACCGCGCCGCCGGCCTGTTCGCCCGCCGCGGCTACGCCAAGACCTCGCTGCAGGACGTGGCGGACGCCGTCGGGCTGTCGAAGGCCGGCCTGCTGCACCACTTCCCCAGCAAGGACGCCCTGCACGAGGCGGTGCTCGCGCACGCCGACGCGCTCGGCCGGCGGGTGCTCGAGGCCGTCCGCCCCCTGCCCGCGGGCCCCGCCCGCGACCGGCGGGCGATCGAGGTCCTCGTCGACGTCGCCCTCGGCCACCCCGGCTTCGTGGCCATGCTGCTCGCCCCGGTGACCGAGCTCCCCGACGGCGGCGCGCACGAGCCCGGCGGACCCGAGACCGCGGTCTTCGAGTGCTTCGGCGTCGACCCCCACGACGAGGACGCCGACCCCGAGCGGCTCGTGCGCGTGCTCGGCGCCGTCGCCGCCCTCGCCGTCCTCACCCTCGCCGCCCACGAGGCGGACCAGACCAGCGCGTGGCGGCCCCTCGTGGTCGCCACGTGCCTCGACGCGCTCGGACACCGCCGTCCCCGCGCGGTCCCTTCCCACCCCCACCAGGCGGAGGCCTGATCCATGGCTGTCCTGTTGTCCCGACTCGGGACCTTCTCCGCGCGGCACCGGTTCGCCGTCCTGGCCGTGTGGCTGCTCGTCCTCGTGGCGGGCGGCGTCGGCGCGGTCACGCTCTCCGGGCCGACGTCGACGAACTTCTCCATCCCGGGCCAGGAGTCGACGACCGCGCTCGACCGGATCCAGTCGCAGTTCGGCGCCGGTGCCGGCGGGGCGACCGCGCGGGTCGTCGTCGTCGCCCCCGAGGGGCAGACGCTGACGACGCCGGAGAACGCCGCGGCGGTGACCGAGCTGGTCACCACGCTCGGCGAGCTGCCCGGCGTCACCTCCGCCACCAACCCGCTGGACCCGGCCGCGCCAGCGGTCAACCAGCAGCAGACCACCGCCTACAGCACGGTCAGCTACGACGCCGCGCCCGGCGGGGTCACGCCCGAGGAGCAGGAGGCGCTGCAGGACGCCGTCGCCGACGCCGGTGAGGGCGGCCTGACCGTCGAGGTCACCGGCGAGGCGGTGCAGGAGGTGCCCGCGGTCGGCGGCCCGTCGGAGGTCATCGGCGTCGTCGTCGCCCTCGTCGTCCTCGCCGTCACCTACGGCGCGCTGGCGATCGCCGGGATGAACCTGCTGACCGCGCTCGTCGGCGTGGGCGTCGGCGTCCTCGGCATCACGATCGCCACCGGCTTCGTCGACCTGTCCTCGACCACGCCGATCCTCGCCGCGATGCTCGGCCTCGCCGTCGGCATCGACTACACGCTGTTCATCGTCACGCGGCACCGCCAGGAGCTGCTGCGCGGCACCGACGTGCGCCGCTCGATCGGCCTGGCCGTCGGCACCGCGGGCTCCGCGGTCGTCACCGCCGGCCTCACCGTGGTCATCGCGCTGGCCGGCCTGTTCGTCGCCGGCATCCCCTTCCTCACGCAGATGGGTCTGGCCGCGGCCGGCACGATCGTCGTCGCGGTGCTCGTCGCGCTGACCCTGGTGCCCGCGGTGCTCGCTCTGCTGGGCACCCGGGTGCTGCCGAAGCGGATGCGCGCGGCGGCCGCAGAGGGCACGTCCGTCCCCGCCCGCGGCCGCGGCTTCCTCGCCGGCTGGGCCGACGGCGTCACCTCCCGCCGGGTCGCCTCGCTGCTGCTGGCGATCGTCGCGCTCGGCGTCGTCGCGATCCCGGTCGCCTCGATGCGCACGACGCTCATCCAGCAGCCGGCGGAGGACACGTCGGCCGCTCGCGCCGACGCGCTGCTCGCCGAGGGCTTCGGCGAGGGCTTCAACGGCCCGATCACCGTGCTGTTCGAGGGCGACGGCGCCGTGGAGGCCGCCGCGCAGCAGGCGCAGGAGATCCCCGGCCTCGACGACGTCGCCGTCGTCGCCCCGCCGATCCCGAACGCCGACGGCACCGCCGCCCTGCTGACGGTGGTCCCGCAGTCGAGCCCGAGCAGCGCGGCCACCGAGCAGCTCGTCGCCGACCTGCGCGACCAGTTCGGCTCGCTCGACGGCGTCGAGGCCTCGGTCACCGGGCAGACGGCGGTCAGCGTCGACGTCGCGCAGAGCCTGGACGAGGCGCTGCCGAAGTACCTGGCGCTCGTCGTCGGGCTGGCGCTCGTGCTGCTGGTCCTGGTCTTCCGGTCGCTGCTGGTGCCGCTGGTCGGCGTCCTGGGCTTCCTGCTCACGATCGGCGCCTCGCTCGGCGCGACCGTGGCGGTGTTCCAGTGGGGCTGGCTGGCCGACGTGGTCAACCTCGACACCACCGGGCCGCTGCTGAGCCTCACCCCGATCCTCGTGATCGGGATCCTGTTCGGCCTGGCGATGGACTACCAGGTGTTCCTGGTGTCGCGGATGCACGAGGCGCACAGCCACGGCACCCCGCCGCTGCAGGCGATCCGCACTGGGTTCCGCCAGGCCGCGCCGGTGGTCGTGGCCGCCGCGCTGATCATGTTCAGCGTGTTCGCCGGCTTCGTGCCGGCGGGCGAGGCGACGATCAAGTCGATCGCGTTCGCGCTGGCGGTCGGCATCCTGGTCGACGCGTTCGTCGTCCGGATGGTGCTCGTGCCCGCGGCGCTGGCGCTGCTCGGTGAGCGCGCGTGGTGGCTGCCGCGCTGGCTGGGCTGGCTGCCGGTGCTCGACGTCGAGGGTGCGGCGCTGGAGCGCGACCCGGCCACGTCCCGCGAGCGGGAGCTGGTCGGCGACCCGCGCTGACCCACCCCGCGTCCCGGTCCGGCCCGTCCCCCTCCCGGGGAGGCGGGCCGGACCGCGTCACCAGAGGCGGCCGGTCGGCAGGTCGGCCAGGTGCGGGGTGCTCGCGTGCAGCACGTCGAAGGGCGTCGACCCGGCGGGCACCGTGTCGGGCACCGCGCTCCACAGCACGAACCGGACCAGCTCCCAGCGGGAGGGGTCGACGGCGACGGCCTGGCTGTGCCACCGGTCGTCCGCCGGCCCGGCCTGGGCGGCCTCCCGCTCCACCGCCTCCCCCGGTGCGACGTCGGCCGGCAGCGACCGCACCGCACGGGTGGCGAACACCGGCGCCTCCGCGAACGCCGGGCCGCGGTCGAACGAGACGCCGATCCAGGAGCGCACCGGCGGCCGCCCGAAGTCGGCGACGATGTTCCGGAACGGGCCGTAGAGGAACGCGTCGAGGCCCGCGGGGTCGCGCCACAGGTAGAACGGCGCGTAGGCGTTGACCGCCGACCCGTGCCGGCCGACCCGGCGGACGGCGTAGGCCTTGACGCCCAGGTGCGGGAAGTCGTCGGTGGCCGTGCCCCGGGTGGCCACCCGGCGCTCGATCACCGCCATGTCCTGGTCGGCGGGCAGGCCGATCTCGTACTGCATGACGTGCACGTCGTCCCCTCCTCCGGGTCTCAGCGGGCCAGGGCGCCGAGCAGCGCGACGGCGCCCTCGACGGCCTCGTCGAACGGCTCCGGCCGCCCGGCCGCGCGGGCCAGGACGTAGCCGCCCTGGACGGTGGCGACGACGGCCGCCGCCACCGCCGCGGGGTCGGCGTCGGGGCGCAGCTCCCCCGCCGCCTGCCCCTCGGTCACGACCTCGGCCAGGCGGGAGCGCAGCCAGGCGAACGTCGTCTCCACCGGTGCGCGCAGCGCGGCGTCGGCGACGAGGTCGGGGTCCTGGGCGTGCCGGCCGACCGGGCAGCCGCGCATCACCTGGCGCTCGCGCCGCAGGTAGGCGGTCAGCCGCTCGAGCGCCGTGCCGGTCCCGCCGAGCAGGGCCTCCGCGCCGGCGCGCTCGCGGTCGGCGGTGCGCTGCAGGGCGGTGCGCGCGAGGTCGGCCTTGCCGGTGAAGTGGTGGTACATGCTGCCCTGGCCCGCACCGGCGCGGTCCTGGATCGCCTTGGGGCTGGTGCCGACGTACCCGCGCTCCCACAGCAGGTCCTGCGCGGCCTCGACCAGTCGCTCGCGGGCGTTCACACGGCGACCGTACACACCAGTAGGTACAGCCGTCGAGACGTCCCACCCCGGCCGTTCGGGGGTGCCGCCGGCCGCCCGGAGGGTGCAGCCTCTACCCACCCATGCCCGGACGGAGAGGACCAGCAGTGACCCAGCACGGCACGCCCCCGGCCCTGCCCTCCTACGCGAGCGGCACCTCGACGGTCCCGCTGCTCGGCGACACGATCGGGGACAACCTGGACCGGACGGCGGCGCGGGTCGGCGACCACGAGGCGCTCGTCGAATGCGCCACCGGCCGCCGGTGGACCTATCCGCAGCTGGTCGCCGACGTCGACGCCTGCGCGCTGGGCCTGGACGCGCTGGGCGTGGCGAAGGGCGACCGGGTCGGCATCTGGTCGCCCAACTGCGCCGAGTGGGTGTTCGTGCAGTACGGGACGGCGAAGCTCGGCGCCGTCATGGTCAACATCAACCCGGCCTACCGCACCCACGAGCTGGCGTTCGTGCTGCGCCAGGCCGGCATCTCGGTGCTCGTCGCGGCGCCGGAATTCAAGACCAGCGACTACCGCGCGATGGTGGCCGAGGTGCGCGGCGACTGTCCCGACCTGCGCGAGGTCGTGTTCCTCGGCGACCCCGAGTGGGAGCGGCTGCTGGAGACCGGCCGCGCCGCCGACCGCTCGCTGCTCGCCGCCCGCGCCGCGGAGCTCTCCCCCGACGACCCGATCAACATCCAGTACACGTCGGGCACCACGGGCTTCCCGAAGGGCGCCACGCTCACCCACCACAACCTGCTCAACAACGGGTTCTTCGTGGGCGAGGGCTGCGGCTACACCGAGGCCGACCGGATCTGCATCCCGGTGCCCTTCTACCACTGCTTCGGCATGGGGATGGGCAACCTCGGGGCCACCAGCCACGGCGCCACGATGGTGATCCCGGCGCCCGCCTTCGACCCGGTGGCCACCCTGCGCGCGGTACAGGAGGAGCGCTGCACCTCCCTGTACGGCGTCCCGACGATGTTCATCGCCGAGCTCGCCCTGCCCGACTTCGGCACCTACGACCTGTCCAGCCTGCGCACCGGGATCATGGCCGGCTCGCCGTGCCCGGTGGAGGTGATGAAGCGGGTGGTCGCCGAGATGGGCATGACCGAGGTGACCATCTGCTACGGCATGACCGAGACCTCGCCGGTGTCCACCCAGACCGGCGCCGACGACGACCTCGACCGCCGCACCTCCACCGTCGGCCGCGTGCACCCGCACCTGGAGGTCAAGGTGGTCGACCCGGCCACCGGCATCACCGTGCCGCGCGGGACGCCCGGGGAGTTCTGCACCCGCGGCTACTCGGTGATGCTCGGCTACTGGGACGAGCCGGAGAAGACCGCCGAGGTGATCGACGCCGCCCGCTGGATGCACACCGGAGACCTCGCCGTCATGGACGAGGCCGGCTACCTCAACATCGTCGGCCGGATCAAGGACATGGTGATCCGCGGCGGGGAGAACGTGTACCCGCGGGAGGTGGAGGAGTTCCTCTACACCCACCCCGACGTCGTCGACGCGCAGGTGATCGGCGTCCCCGACGAGCGCTACGGCGAGGAGCTGATGGCGTGGGTGCGGCTGCGCGAGGGCGCCGCGCCGCTGACCTCGGAGGCGCTGCGCGAGTTCTGCGCGGGCAAGCTCGCCCACTACAAGGTCCCCCGCTACGTGAAGGTCGTCGACGCCTTCCCGATGACCGTCACCGGCAAGGTGCGCAAGGTCGAGATGCGCGAGGTGTCGGTCGAGGAGCTGGGCCTGCAGTCGGCCGCCGCGGTCCGCAACGCCTGACCCCGGCTGGCGGCGAAGGGCGGCCGGCGGCGGGCTGACGGTGTGCGCGGAGGTGCAGTTCCGAGCCGCGGAGCTGCACGTCCGCGCACGCTGTCACGTCGAGGCCCGCCGTCCGCGCGCGGGAGGCGAGGCCAGGCGGTGGCCGCCGGGCGAGGGTCCGGTCGAGGTGATGTGCATCTGCGGCGCATCCCGGGGCGGAAACGCGCGACAGGCGCACATCGCCGGCCGCCTGCGGGCTCGGGTCGGCCCCCGGACCCGCCGTCCGCGCGCGGATGGCGGGGTCAGGCGGTGGCGGCGGCCTCGGCCATCGCGGCGAGCAGGGCGGCGGTCCGCTCGCGGGACAGCCGGCCGGCGCTGTGCGGGGTGGAGTTGACCAGCCCGAAGACGGCGTGCGCGCGGGCGCGGCTGGCCGCCGTCCCCTCCTCCGGCAGCAGGCGGGCCAGCACGTCCACCCACACCTCGACGTAGCGGCGCTGCAGCCGGCGCACCCGCGCGGCGTGCTCGGGCGCCAGCGAGCCGAGATCGCGGTCGTGCACGGTGATCAGCGCCGGGTTGTCGAGCGCGAAGTCGACCTGGAAGGCGACCAGCGCGCGCAACTGCGCGGCCGGGTCGTCGCCGGCCGCGGCCACCCGCTCCCGCCCGCCGGCGAGCAGCCGCTCGCTGATGCCCTCGAGCATCTCGGCGAGCATCGCGTCCTTGCTGGCGAAGTGCCGGTAGATCGCCGGCCCCGTCACCCCGATCGCCGCGCCGACGTCGTCGACGCCGACCGACCGGGCGCCGCGCTCGGCGAACAGCTGCGCCGCCGCCCGCAGGATCTGCTCGCGCCGGGACGGCCGGGCCGCGTCGGCGGCCAGCGCGCTGTCGACGTCGCCCCCGGCCGCTGCCACGCCGGGATGGTAGCGCCGGATGTGAACGTGCGTTAACGTGACGCCCGTGACGTTAACTGCGGTTAACACGTCGGGGACGCCGCTCGCCTCCAAGGCGGACGTCCGCGGCGAGACCTTCGCCCGCAACGCCGCCGCCCAGGACCAGCTGCGCGCCGAGCTGCACGACCGGCTCGCCGCCGCGGCCCTCGGCGGCCCCGCCCGCACCCGGGAGCGGCACGTCGCCCGGGGCAAGCTGCTCCCCCGCGAGCGCGTCGACGCCCTGCTCGACCCGGGCAGCCCGTTCCTCGAGCTCTCCCCGCTCGCGGCCGACGGCATGTACGACGGCGACGCCCCGGGCGCCGGGATCATCACCGGCGTCGGGCGGGTCAGCGGCCGCGAGGTCGTCGTCGTGGCGAACGACGCCACCGTCAAGGGCGGCACCTACTACCCGATGACGGTGAAGAAGCACCTGCGCGCGCAGGAGGTGGCGCTGCACAACCGGCTGCCCTGCGTCTACCTCGTCGACTCCGGCGGCGCCTTCCTGCCGATGCAGGACGAGGTCTTCCCCGACCGCGAGCACTTCGGCCGGATCTTCTTCAACCAGGCCACCATGAGCGCCCAGGGCATCCCGCAGATCGCGGCGGTGCTCGGCTCGTGCACCGCCGGCGGCGCCTACGTGCCGGCGATGGCCGACGAGGCGGTCATCGTCCGCGACCAGGGCACGATCTTCCTGGGCGGCCCGCCGCTGGTGAAGGCCGCGACCGGGGAGGTCGTCAGCGCCGAGGACCTCGGCGGCGGGCTGCTGCACAGCCGCACCTCCGGCGTCACCGACCACCTCGCCGACGACGACGCGCACGCCCTGCGGATCGTCCGCGACATCGTGGCGAACCTGGGCCCGCGCGCCCCGCGCCCGTGGGAGGTGCGCCCGGCCGAGCCGCCCGCCGTCGACCCCGCGGAGCTGCCCGGCGTCGTCCCCGCCGACCCGCGCACGCCCTACGACGTCCGCGAGGTCATCGCGCGGCTGGTCGACGGCAGCCGGTTCTCGGAGTTCAAGGCGCTGTACGGCACCACGCTCGTCTGCGGGTTCGCGCACGTCGAGGGCCACCCGGTGGGCATCGTCGCGAACAACGGCGTGCTGTTCGGGGAGTCGGCGCTCAAGGGCGCGCACTTCATCGAGCTGTGCGACCAGCGGTCGATCCCGCTGCTGTTCCTGCAGAACATCACCGGGTTCATGGTCGGCCGCGACTACGAGGCCGGCGGCATCGCCAAGCACGGCGCGAAGATGGTCACCGCCGTCGCCTGCGCCCGGGTGCCCAAGCTGACCGTCGTCATCGGCGGCTCGTTCGGCGCCGGCAACTACTCCATGTGCGGCCGGGCCTACTCCCCCCGCTTCCTGTTCACCTGGCCCGGCGCCCGCATCTCCGTGATGGGCGGCGAGCAGGCGGCCAGCGTGCTGGCCACCGTCCGCCGCGACCAGCTCGGCGACTCGTGGAGCGCCGAGGACGAGGAGGCGTTCAAGGAGCCGATCCGCGCGCAGTACGAGTCCCAGGGCAACGCCTGGTACGCGACCGCGCGCCTCTGGGACGACGGGGTCATCGACCCCCTCGACACCCGCACCGTCCTCGGCCTGGCGCTGTCGGCGTGCGCGAACGCGCCGCTCGCGCCGGTCTCCTACGGCGTCTTCCGGATGTGAGCGTGTTCGACACCGTCCTCGTCGCCAACCGGGGCGAGATCGCCGTCCGGGTCATCCGCACCCTGCGCCGCCTCGGCGTCCGCAGCGTCGCCGTCTTCTCCGACGCCGACGCCGGCGCCCGGCACGTCCGCGAGGCCGACGTCGCCGTGCGGCTCGGCCCCGCCCCCGCGGCGCAGTCCTACCTGGCCGTCGAGCGCCTGCTCGAGGCGGCGGCGGCCACCGGCGCCCAGGCGGTGCACCCCGGCTACGGCTTCCTCTCGGAGAACACCGCCTTCGCCCAGGCCTGCGCCGACGCGGGGCTGGTCTTCGTCGGCCCGCCGGCCAAGGCCGTCGAGATCATGGGCGACAAGATCCGCGCCAAGCAGACCGTGAGCGCGGCCGGCGTCCCCGTCGTCCCCGGCCGCACCGACCCCGGCATGACCGACGACGACCTGGTCGAGGCGGCCGCCGAGGTCGGCTACCCGGTGCTGGTCAAGCCCTCGGCCGGCGGCGGCGGCAAGGGCATGCGGCTGGTGCACCGCGACGCCGACCTGCGCGCCGCGCTGGTCTCCGCCCGGCGCGAGGCCGCCACCAGCTTCGGTGACGACACCCTCTTCCTCGAGCGGTTCGTGCCCGACCCGCGGCACGTCGAGGTGCAGGTGCTCGCCGACACCCACGGCACCGTGGTGCACCTCGGCGAGCGCGAGTGCAGCCTGCAGCGGCGGCACCAGAAGATCGTCGAGGAGGCGCCCTCGCCGCTGCTCACCCCGGCGCAGCGCGCCCGCTACGGCGCGCTGGCCTGCGAGGTCGCCCGCTCCGTGCGCTACACCGGCGCCGGCACCGTGGAGTTCATCGTCGCCGGCGACGCCCCCGACGAGCCGTTCTTCATGGAGATGAACACCCGGCTGCAGGTGGAGCACCCGGTCACCGAGCTGGTCACCGGCACCGACCTGGTCGAGCAGCAGCTGCGGGTGGCGGCCGGCGAGCCGCTGGCGTTCGGCCAGGACGACGTCGTCCTCACCGGGCACGCGGTCGAGGCGCGGCTGTACGCCGAGGACCCGGCGCGCGGCTTCCTGCCCACCGGCGGCACCGCGCTCGTCCTCGCCGAGCCCGCGGGCGCGGGCGTGCGGGTCGACAGCGGCCTGCTCGAGGGCTCGGTCGTGGGCACCACCTACGACCCGATGCTCGCCAAGGTGATCGCGCACGGGCCCGACCGGGAGACCGCGCTCACCCGCCTCGACCGCGCGCTGGCCGGCACCGTCGTCCTCGGCGTCGGCACCAACACCGCGTTCCTCCGGGCGCTGCTCGCCTCCCCCGACGTCCGCGCCGGCCGGCTCGACACCGGGCTCGTCGAGCGCGACCTCGACGCGCTGACGAGCAGCGCCGTCCCGGTGGAGGCGTACGCCGCGTTCGCGCTCACCCGCCTGGCCGCGCTGTCCCCCGCCGGCCCCGTCGTCGACCCGTGGGACGTGCCCAGCGGCTGGCGCACCGGCGGCCGGCGCGCGCCCCTGCGGTGGGACGTCGCCGGCCCCGACGGCGAGCGGCTGACCGTCGCCCTCACCGGCGGCACCCGGCTGCGGGTGGGCGACGGCGACGAGCACGCGGTCGCAGCCGTACCCGCGGACGGCGGGCTGCTGCTCACCGTCGACGGCCGCACCACGTCCGCCCGCACCGCCGTCGACGGCGCCACCACCTGGGTGCACGTCGACGGCGTGACCGCCGCGCTGACCGAGCTGCCGCCCGCCCGGCTGCACGCCGACGCCGGCACCGCCGACCGCACGGTGCGCAGCCCGCTGCCGGGCACCGTCGTGGCGGTGCACGTGGCCGCGGGCGCCGAGGTGGCCGCGGACGCCCCGCTCGTCGTCGTCGAGGCGATGAAGATGGAGCACACGCTCACCGCTCCCGCCGACGGCACCGTCGACCTCTCCGTCCGCGTCGGCGACCAGGTCGCCCTGGGCCAGGAACTGGCCGTCGTCCACCCCGCGGCAACTCCCGCGGCACCCCCCGCAGCACCGACACAGGAGTCGTGACGTGCTCGACACCCGCCTCACCGACGAGCAGCAGCAGCTGCGCAAGACCGTGGAGGAGTTCGCGCGCGAGGTCGTCGCGCCGGTCTCCTACCAGCACGACCGCGACAGGACGTTCCCCTACGAGGTCGTGCGCGGCATGGCCGAGATGGGCCTGTTCGGCCTGCCCTTCCCCGAGGAGTACGGCGGCATGGGCGGCGACTACTTCGCCCTGTGCCTGGCCATCGAGGAGCTCGCGCGGGTCGACCAGAGCGTCGCCATCACCCTGGAGGCGGGCTGCTCGCTCGGCGCCATGCCGGTGTACCGGTTCGGCAGCGAGGAGCAGCGGCAGCAGTGGCTGCCGCTGCTCACCAGCGGGGAGGCGTTGGGCGCCTTCGGCCTGACCGAGGCCGGCGCCGGTAGCGACGCCGGGGGCACCCGGACGACGGCGGTGCTCGCCGACGGGCAGTGGACGATCAACGGCGGCAAGGCGTTCATCACCAACTCCGGCACCGACATCACCCGGCTGGTCACGGTCACCGCCGTCACCGGCGAGCTCGCCGACGGCCGCAAGGAGATCAGCTCGATCCTCGTGCCGGTGCCCACGGCCGGCTTCACCGCCGAGCCCGCCTACGACAAGGTCGGCTGGCACGCCAGCGACACCCACCCGCTGTCGTTCGACGACGTGCGGGTGCCCGAGGAGAACCTGCTCGGGCAGCGCGGGCGCGGCTACGCCAACTTCCTGTCGATCCTCGACGAGGGCCGCATCGCGATCGCCGCGCTGTCGGTCGGGGCCGCCCAGGGCTGCGTGGACGAGAGCGTGAGGTACGCGCGGGAGCGGTCGGCGTTCGGCCGGCCGATCGCCCAGAACCAGGCGATCGCGTTCAAGATCGCCCGGATGGAGGCGCGGGTGGTGGCCGCGCGCGCCGCCTACTACGACGCCGCGGCGAAGATGCTCGCCGGCCTGCCGTTCAAGAAGGAGGCGGCGATCGCCAAGCTCGTCGCCGGCGAGGCCGCCATGGACAACGCCCGCGACGCCACCCAGGTGCACGGCGGCTACGGCTTCATGAACGAGTACCCGGTCTCCCGGCACTACCGGGACTCCAAGATCCTCGAGGTCGGCGAGGGCACCACCGAGGTGCAGCTCATGCTCGTCGCCCGCACGCTCGGGCTGTGAGCCGGGGCCGGGCCCGCGAGGGCCCGGCCCCGTCCGCTCAGATGGGGAACTCGACGCCCTGCGCCAGCGGCAGCTCGCCGGAGAAGTTGATCGTGTTGGTGGCCCGGCGCATGTAGCCCTTCCAGGCGTCCGACCCGGACTCGCGGCCGCCGCCGGTGGCCTTCTCGCCGCCGAACGCGCCGCCGATCTCCGCGCCCGACGTGCCGATGTTGACGTTGGCGATGCCGCAGTCGGAGCCGTCGGCGGCGAGGAACCGCTCGGCCTCGGCCTGGTCGGAGGTGAAGATGGTCGACGACAGCCCCTGCGGGACGTCGTTGTTGAGCGCCACCGCCTCCTCCAGCGTGCGGTAGGTCAGCACGTAGAGCACCGGCGCGAAGGTCTCCTGCCGGACGATGTCGGTCTGCCCGGGCATCCGCACCAGCGCGGGCTCTGCGTACCAGGCGTCGGGGGCCTCCTCGGCCAGCCGCCGCCCGCCGCCGACGACGACCTCGCCGCCCTGCTGCCGCGCCGCCTGCAGCGCGTCCTGCATGCCCTTGTAGGCGGCGTCGTGGATGAGCGGGCCCACGAGCGTGCCGCCCTCCAGCGGCGAGCCGATCGGCAGGTTGCGGTAGGCCGCGGCGACCCGCTCGACGAGGGCGTCGGCGACGTCCTCGTGCACGATCACCCGGCGCATGGTGGTGCAGCGCTGCCCGGCGGTGCCGGCGGCGGAGAACACGACGCCGCGGGTGGTGAGGTCGAGGTCGGCCGACGGCGTGACGATCGCGGCGTTGTTGCCGCCGAGCTCGAGCAGCGAGCGGCCGAAGCGGTCGGCCACCCGCGGGCCCACCGCGCGGCCCATGCGGGTGGAGCCGGTGGCCGACAGCAGCGCGATGCCGGGCGAGTCCACGAGCGCCTCGCCGACGTCGGCGCCGCCGATCAGCACCTGGCTGAGCCCCTCGGGCGCGCCGGTCTCGGCGATGGCCCGGTCGAGCAGCGCGGCCGACGCGAGCGCCGACAGCGGGGCGAGCTCCGAGGGCTTCCACACCACCGGGTCGCCGCAGACCAGCGCGAGCGCGGTGTTCCACGACCAGACGGCGACCGGGAAGTTGAAGGCGCTGATGACGCCGACGACACCGAGCGGGTGCCAGTTCTCGGTGAGCCGGTGGCCGGGCCGCTCGGAGGCGATGGTGCGGCCGTAGAGCTGCCGCGAGAGGCCGACGGCGAACTCGCAGATGTCGATCATCTCCTGGACCTCGCCGGCCGCCTCGGAGGTGATCTTCCCGACCTCGATGCTCACCAGGGTGGCCAGGTCGGCCTTGTGCTCGCGCAGCAGCTCGCCGAGCCGGCGCACCAGCCCGCCGCGCACCGGCGCCGGCACGGTCCGCCACTGCCGGAACGCCTCGCCCGCGCGCTCGACGGCGGCCGCGACGTCGGCCGCGGTCTGCCGGCGCACCGACAGCAGGTGCTGCCCGTTGACCGGGGAGGTCACCGGGTGGTCGCCGGCGACGGCGTCGAGGTCGACCCCGCAGCGGCGAGCGGCCTCCTCGGCGAGTCGGCGGAGCTCCTCGGCGGTGGGCAGGCTGGTCACAGGGATGTCCTTCTTCCTCTATGCATCTCGGCCGCCCTGCAGGGTCCCGCCGCGAGCGTGCGAGCGGCGGGGGGCAGGGTGGTCCTTCGTCTAGACGACGTTCAGTTCGGGCCGGACGGCCGCGCCCTCGAAGCGTCCCGCATCGAAGACCGACACGTCGACGAGGGGTTCCCGGCCCAGGTACAGGTCGCGCACGACCTCCCCGACGGCCGGGCCCATGAGGAACCCGTGCCCGGAGAAGCCGGTCGCGTAGAGGAACCCCTCGACGTCGCGGGCCCGGCCGATGAGCGCGTTGTGGTCCGGCGTCATCTCGTACAGCCCGGCCCAGCCGCCGGTGACGCCGACGCCGGCCAGCGCGGGCGCGCGCCGCTCGATCGCCTCGCCGAGGCGCGGCAGCCACGCGTCGGAGCGGGTGAGCCGGAAGCCCGGCGTCTCCTCGGGGTCGGACATGCCCATGAGCAGCCCCCGGCCCTCGCGGTGGAAGTAGAAGGAGGTGGCGAAGTCGATGGTGAACGGGGTGTGCGGGTCGAGGTCCGGCACCGGCTCGGTCACCAGGATCTGCCGCCGCAGCGGGGTCACCGGCAGGTCGACGCCGGCCCAGGCACCGACCTCCGCCGACCACGGGCCCGCGGCGCACACGACCGCGCCGGTGCGGATGCTGCCGTCCGCGGTGTGCACCGCGGTGACCCGCCCGCCGGTGACGTCGATGCCGGTGGCCGCGCGGCCCGGCAGCAGCGTGGCGCCGGCCCGGCGGGCGGCCGAGGCGTACCCGAGCACCACCGACTCCGGGGTGCAGTGCCCGTCGGTGGGCGAGAACGCCGCGGCGAGCAGCCCGTCGGTCTCGATCAGCGGGGACAGCCGCCGCGCCTCGGCGACGTCGACCATCCGGCTGGGCACGCCGAGGGAGTTCTGCAGGGCGACGGCGTCCTCGAAGGCGGTCACCGCCTCGGGCGTGGACAGCAGGAACAGGTAGCCGACCTCGGCGTAGTCGATCTCCTGGCCGAAGCGGGCCGGGAAGTCGCGGAAGGTCTCCAGGCTGCGGGCGCCGAGGGTGACGTTGACCGGGTCGGAGAACATCGCCCGCACTCCCCCGGCCGCCCGGCTGGTGGAGCCGGAGCCGAACGAGTCCCGGTCGAGCAGGACGACGTCGGGCACCCCGGCGCGGGCGAGCTCGTAGGCGCTGGCCAGGCCGGTGAGCCCCCCGCCGACGACGACGACCGACGCCTCTTCCGGCAGCGCCGCGCTCACGCCGCACCCCCGAAGGCCGCGACGACCTCGGCGGTGGAGCAGCGGTGGCTGAGCAGGCTGTAGTCCAGGCTCGCCAGGGAGCGCTCCGCGGCCTCGTCGTCGACCACCCCGCAGGCGTCGTCGACCACCACCGGCAGCAGCCCGAGATCGGCGGCGTGGCGGGCGGTCGGCTCGATGCCGATCTCGAGCACCGCGCCGACGACGACCAGCGTGGTGACGCCGCGGTCGCGCAGCGCCGCCTCCAGCGGGGTGCCGACCAGCGCCGACATCCCGAGCTTGTCGAACACCGGCTCGCCGTCGGCCGGCGCGAGCGCGGGGTCGAGCTGGGTGTGCGCGGCGTCGGGCGGGAAGGAGGAGGTGACGGCGTCGGCCCGGTCCTTGCGCTGCCAGGCCATCGCGGTGCGCAGCGCGGCCACGCCCAGGTGCGACGGGGGCAGCGACACGTGCCGCACGTAGAAGACGGGGACGCCGGCGCCGCGGGCCGCGGAGAGCACGGCGGCGATCCGCCCGGTCAGCCCCTCCCGGTCGCGGACGGCGGCGAGGATGCCCACCTGGGCGTCGTAGACCAGGACCGCGGCCGCGCCCGGGCGGCACATCTCCGCCACGGACTCGGGCACGTCCAGGCCGAAGGCACGCTGCATGGCGGGCAGCCTCTCAGCCGCGACGCGGTGCCACCAGGCCCGCCACGCCCTAGCGTGGGGCCGCAGGCGACGGCCAGGGAGGCGACGTGCAGGCGGTCCTCGTCGAGTCCACCGGCGGGCCCGAGGTGCTCTCGGTGCGCGACGTGCCCGACCCCTCGCCCGGCGAGGGGCAGGTGCTGGTCGACGTCGAGGCGGTCGGCGTCAACTTCCGCGACGTGTACGAGCGCGAGGGCCGCCCGCCCTACGGCCAGGACCTGCCCGCCGTGGTGGGCAGCGAGGGCGCCGGCCGGGTGGCCGGCACCGGGGAGCGGGTCGCCTGGCTGGACGTGCCCGGCAGCTACGCGGGCCGGGTCGCCGCACCCCGGGAGAAGCTGGTGCCGGTCCCCGACGGCGTCTCCGCCGAGACCGCGGCCGCGGTGATGCTGCAGGGCTGCACGGCGCACTACCTCGCCGCCGACTCCCACCCGGTGGCCGAGGGCGAGTGGGTGGTGGTGCACAGCGCCGCCGGCGGCGTCGGACTGCTGCTCACCCAGCTGGTGCGGCTGCGCGGCGGGCACGTGCTCGCGACGACGTCGACCGGCGAGAAGGCGGAGCTCGCCCGCGCGGCCGGCGCCGACGAGGTCGTCGTCGGCTACGACGGGTTCGCCGAGCGGGCGCGGGAGCTCACCGACGGCGAGGGCGTGGCCGCGGTCTACGACGGGGTCGGCCGGACGACGTTCGCCGACGGGCTGCGCGCGCTGCGCCCGACGGGGCGGATGGTCGTCTACGGCGCCTCCAGCGGGCAGCCCGAGCCGCTGGAGGTGCAGTCGCTCGCCTCGCACGGCTCGCTGTACGTGCAGCGCCCGACGCTCGGCACCTACACCCGCACGCCGCAGCTGCTGCGGGAGCTCGCCGGGCGGGTGCTCGGCCTGGTCGCCGACGGCCGGCTCGACGTGCGCGTCGGCGGCCGGTACCCGCTGGCGCAGGCGCGGCGGGCGCACGAGGACCTCGAGGGCCGGCGCACCACGGGCAAGCTGCTGCTGCTCCCCTGAGCCGGCGCTCCCAGCATCCCCACAGCCCGCGTCCAGCGGGCGCGGCGGGCCGGCGACGACGGTGGTCGGTGACCGAGCACCACCGTCCGCCAGGAGAGCCCGTGCCCCCGCACCCCCCGACCGTCCCCGCCTACGAGGGCCGCCCGCTGCCCCGCCCCGACGAGGAGGTGGTCGACCAGGGGCTGGCCTTCGACATCGGCACCCTCATGAGCCGCCGCCGGCTGCTCGGGCTGTTCGGGATCGGCGCGGCGACCGTTGGCCTCGCCGCGTGCGGCTCCGGCTCCTCGTCGGCCGCCGGCTCGTCGTCGTCCCCGTCGTCCTCCGCGGCCGCCGCGGCCGGGGAGATCCCCGACGAGACCGCCGGCCCCTACCCCGGCGACGGGTCGAACGGGCCCGACGTGCTCGAGCAGTCCGGCGTCGTGCGCAGCGACATCCGCTCCAGCTTCGGCGAGTACAGCGGCACCGCCGAGGGCGTGCCGATGACCCTGCGCCTGACGGTCACCGACCTCGCGAACGGCGGCGTCCCGTTCGCGGGGGCCGCCGTCTACGTCTGGCACTGCACCCGCGAGGGCGGCTACTCGCTCTACTCCGAGGGGATCACCGACCAGAACTACCTGCGCGGTGTGCAGGTCGCCGGGTCCGACGGGACCGTGACGTTCACCAGCGTCTTCCCCGCCTGCTACGACGGGCGCTGGCCGCACGTGCACGTCGAGGTCTACCCCGACCAGGCCTCCATCACCGACTCGACGAACGCCGTCGCCACCTCCCAGGTGGCCCTGCCGCAGGACGTCTGCGAGGCCGTCTACGCCACCGCGGGCTACGAGGCCTCCGTCGCCAACCTCGCCCGGGTGTCGCTCGACGGCGACAACGTCTTCGGCGACGACGGCGGCGCGAGCCAGCTCGCCACGGTCACCGGCGACGTCAGCGGCGGCTACACCGTCGCGCTCACCGCCGGCGTGGACACCACGACGACGCCCAGCGGCGGCGGCGCGGCCCCCGGCGGCGACGGCGCCCCCTCCGGCGCGCCGCCCGGCGGTCCCGGCGGCACGCGGCCGAGCCCGCCGGCCTGACGCGGCAGGGGGACCCGTGAACCTGGGACCGGCCGAGATCGGCCTCGTCGTCCTCGCCGTCATGCTGCTGTTCGGCTACCGGAAGCTGCCCGACGCCGCGCGCTCGCTGGGCCGCTCGATGCGCATCCTCAGGAGCGAGGTGCACGCCGACCCGGAGCCGGCCCTCCCGTCCGAGGAGCCGCGGACTCAGGCGTCGACCGGCGCGTAGAGCCCGGCGTCGGCGCTCGTCCCGGTGGTGACCAGGTCGGCCACCACGCGGGAGGCCACCCACGCCTGCACGTGGCCCGTGCCGTTGTAGCCGCCGAGCGCGAGCACCCGCCCGTCGCTGCCGGGCACCGGGCCGCACCGGGGCAGGGGGTCGTCGGCGAAGCCCACGACCCCCGCCCACCGGTGCGTCACCGGGGCGGTCACGCCGAGCTCCTCGGTCAGCCACCGGTCCAGCCGCGCCTGCACCGGCGCGGACACCTCGGCGCGGTCGGTCCAGCTCGCCGGCCCGTCGAGGTCGGAGAAGCCGCCGAGCGCGATCCGGCCGTCGGCGGTCTGGTGGGCGTACTCGTAGCCGTGACGGACGTAGACGGGGAACGGCAGGACCGTCTCCGCGAGCGGCGCGGTCGCCAGCATGTTGAGCCGCCGCGGGCGCACCGCCGCCGCCGAGGGGACCAGCGCCGCGAGGTCGCCGTCGGCGGCCACGACCGCCCGGTCGCAGCGCACCTCCCCCGCGGCCGTCGGCACCCGGACGCCGTCGCCGTCCACCGACGGCGGCGCGACGACCGCGGTGCGCTCGTGGAAGCGCACCCCGTCCCGCTCCAGGGCGGCGGCGAGCGCCCGCAGCCAGCGGACCGGGTGCACCGACCCGTCGTGCGGGAAGAACAGCCCCGCCCGGTCCGGCCGGGCCAGCCGGCCGGGGAGGTCCTCGCCGGCGACCGGGTCGCCCGGGAAGCCGTCCTCGGCCAGCGCGGCGGCGTCCGCGCGCACCTCGGCGGCCTCCGCCGCGTCGGCGGCGACCCGCATGAGGCCGTCCACCCGGAACGCCCCGCGCGCGCCCACGGCCTCGGCGACCGCGAGCATCTCCCGCTGCGCGGCCAGCGTCGCCGCGTGCACGGCTGCGGCCCGCTCGCGGCCCCACAGGGCGCGGGTCTCGCCGTAGGCGGGGGCGGCGCCGGCGAGGAAGAAGCCGCCGTTGCGCCCGCTGGCGCCGGAGGCCACCTCCGCGCGGTCGACGACGACGACCGACAGCCCGGCGGCGGACAGCCGGTGTGCGGTGGCCAGGCCGCCGGCGCCCGCGCCGACCACGCAGACGTCGGCGGTCACCGCGCCCTCCAGCGGCGGGCGCGGGGCGTACGGCTCGTCCTGCCAGAGCGGGACGGTGCTCACGTGCCGCTCCACGGTCAGGCCGCCGCCGGCTGCGGGAACAGCCGGCGTAGCACGTCGGCGAGGGTGACGACGCCGGCCACCGCGCCACCGTCGATCACGAGTGCGAGGTGGTTGCGGGTCTCGCGCATCGCCTTGAGGGCCGCGTGCACGGTGGTGTCGGCCTCCAGGGTGAACACCGGGCGGGCGAACGGGGCGGCCGGGGCGTCGTCGGGGGCGGTGAGGGTGTCGCGGACGTGCACCACCCCGGTGACCTGCTCGCCGTCGACCGCGCCGAGCAGGATCCGCAGGTGACCGGAGGCCCGGGTGGCCGCACGGACCTCGCCGGCGGTGGCGGTCGCCCGCACGCCGGTCGGGCGCGAGACGGTGCCGAGCAGCTCGCGGACGGTCAGCCGCTCCAGCTCCAGGGCGCCGGAGATCTGCGCGGAGAAGCTCGCGTCGAGCGCGCCCACGTTGGCCGAGTGCTCCACCAGGTGCCGCAGCGCGTCGGGGCTGTGCCCGACGGCGACCTCGTCGACCGGCTCGACGCCGACCCGGCGCACCAGCGCGTTGGCCGCGGAGTTGAGCAGCCGCAGCAGCGGCCGGAACACCGCCATGAACGCCCGCATCGGCCCGGCGAGCAGGGTGGCCGAGCGCTCCGGGTGGGCGATCGCCCACGACTTGGGCGCCATCTCGCCCACCACGAGGTGGATGAAGGTGACGACCAGCAGTGCCAGCACGAAACCGGTGACGTCGGCGGCGACCAGCGGCAGCCCCCAGTCCTCGAACAGCGGCGTCAGCCAGTGGTGCACCGCCGGCTTGCTGACGGCACCGAGGGCGAGGGTGGCCGCGGTGATGCCCAGCTGCGACCCGGCCAGCAGCAGGGTCAGCTCCGAGGAGTTGCGCAGCGCGGCGCGCGCCGAGCGGCTGGTGGGCGCGGCCTCCTCCAGCCGGTGCCGCTTGGCGGCCAGCGCGGCGAACTCGACGGCGACGAAGAACGCCGACAGCGCCACGATCAGGACGGTGACCGGGACGATCACCCACGGGTCGTCGGTCATCGGGAGGTCTCCTCGTCGGCGGTCCGGTCGGTGGTGTGGCTCGCGGGGTGGTCGGGCAGCTCGAGCCGCACCCGGGAGGGCACGTGCCGCTCGACGGCGAGCACCTCGACGGCGAGGGCCCGGCCGACGGGGACGTCCTCGTGGACCAGGTCACCGGGGTCGGGCGGCAGCTCGACCGTCAGCGTCGTGCCCGGCTCCGGCAGGTCGCCGTGGGCGGCGATCACCAGCCCGGCGATCGTCTCGTAGTCGCCGCGCGGCAGGTCGACGCCGAGAGCGCGCTCCACCTCGTCGACGTGCACGTCGCCGGCCATCTCCCACACGCCGTCGCCCTCGACCGGCACGTACTCCGGGTCGACGTCGGCGTCGTGCTCGTCGGTGATCTCGCCGACCAGCTCCTCGGCGAGGTCCTCCAGCGTGACGACGCCGGCGAACCCGCCGTACTCGTCGACGGCGCAGGCCAGCTGGTTGCGCGACTCGGTCAGCTGGCGCAGCACGTCGGGCAGCGAGGCGAGCGTGGAGACCACCAGGGGCGGGCGGGCGATGGCGGTGACCGGCGCCGTGTCGGGCTCGGCGGTGGTCAGGACGTCGGCGAGGTGCACGACGCCGACGACGTCGCCGGTGCCCGACTCCAGCACCGGGTAGCGCGAGTGCCCCGAGGCCATCAGCTCGCGCAGCCGACCGACCGTCTCGGCGTCGGACACGGTGCCCACCCGGGGCCGCGGGATCATCGCGTGCTCGACGTCGCGGTCGGGGAAGTCGAGGATCCGGTCGACCATCATCGACAGCTCGGGCGTCAGGTCACCGCTCTCGCGGGACTCCTCGACGATGTGCTCCAGGTCGCGGGCGGTGGCGGCGTGCTCGACGTCGTGCACCGGCTCGATGCGCAGCGCGCGCAGCAGCAGGTTCGAGGCCTGATCGAACACCCAGATCAGCCAGCCGAGCACCGTCAGGTAGACGGTGGTGGAGGCGGCCAGCCAGCGGGCCACGGGCTCGGGCCGGGCGATGGCGAGGTTCTTCGGGAACAGCTCGCCGAAGAGCATCTGCACCAGCGTGGAGAACAGCAGCGCGAGGACCGCGCCGATGCCGACGCCGACCGCCGTCGGGATGCCGACGCCGCCGAGCAGCGAGCCCAGGGACTCCCCGATCAGCGGCTCGGCGACGTAGCCGACCAGCAGGCCGGTGACGGTGATGCCGAGCTGGGCGCCGGACAGCATGAACGACGTGCGGCGGGTGACCGCCAGCGCACGCTTCGCCGCGCCGTCACCGGCCTCCGCGCGGGCGGCCAGCGTCGAGCGGTCGACCGCCATGTAGGCGAACTCCTGCGCCACGAAGTAGCCCGTGGCGGCGGTGATCGCGAGGACGACCAGGACGCCCAGGAGCAGAGACAGGACCTCGGTCACCGGCCACGCACCCCCTCAGCGGTTCCGGGGGACGTGGCCTGGGGACTGTGATAGGGGCTCATGACTCTCTTCGACGGCCGGATGGGCACAGCGGAGCTGTCCCCCGAGAACGGAGCAGCCCCGGCGCGCGTTCCGGGGACGCCCCCACCGGGAGGCGGGTCACAGGGCGGCGTAGAGGGCGCCGAGATACGCCTCCGACCGCGGCGACCCGACGATCCCGGGCGCCATCCGGTTCATCATGTAGCTCGTCGTCACCCGGCGGTCGAGGTCCATGACGATCAGCGAGCCGCCCCAGCCGCCCCAGAACGCGACCCGCCCCTCGGGCAGATAGGGCACGGCGGCCGACGGCGAGAGCCCGAAGCCGATGCCCATCCGGAACGGCACCCCGAGCACGAGGTCGACGCCGTCGGCCTGGACCTCGAAGACGCGGTCGATCGTCTTCTCCGACAGCAGCCGGACGCCGCCGGCCTCCCCGCCGAGCGAGAGCACCCGCATGACGTCGAGGACGCCGCGGGCGTTGGAGTGCCCGTTGAGCGCGCCCATGTCGGCGGCCCGCCACTCCGGGGTGTTGGCCCGGCTCGCGTCGGCGACGGGGCCGGTGAAGCAACGCACCATCGGGCTGGCCGGGTCGAGCGCGGCGAGGTCCATCGGCAGCGGCGGGGGCGGGACGACCGGCGCGATCCGGCCCGCGTCCTCCGGCCGCGCGCCGATCTGGAAGTCCGCGCCCAGCGGCCCGGCGAGCTCCTCGGCCACGTACCGCTTGAGCGACCGCCCGTCGACCCGCCGCAGCACCTCGCCGAGCAGGTGGCCCTGGTCCTGCGCGTGGTAGCCCGACGCCGTCCCCGGCTCCCACCACGGAGCCTGCGCGGCGAGGCGGGCGACCGAGGTCTCCCAGTCGTACATGTCCTCGAGGGCGAACGGCGGGTCCCAGCCGGCGACGCCGGAGGTGTGCGCCATCAGGTGCCGGACGAGGACGCCGGCCTTGCCGTTGGCGGCGAACTCCGGCCAGTACTCGGCGACCGGGGCGTCGAGGTCGAGGCGGCCCTGGTCGGCCAGCGTGAGGACCGCCAGCGCGGTGACCGTCTTCGTCGTCGACCAGACGTTGACGATCGTGTCCCGCGTCCAGGGCGTCGTGCGCGCCTCGTCCCGCCAGCCGCCCCAGACGTCGACGACGGTCTCGCCGTCGACGTCGACGGCGATCGAGCCGCCGAGCTCGTCGCCCTCCAGCTGCGCGGCGAAGGCGTCGCGCACCCCGCGGAAGCGGTCGTCGAACGTGCCGTGGACCTCGGCCATGAGCCCTCCCGGGGCGCCCGCGCGACCCCGGTGTCGCGTCGGCCGGATCACACCACGGTTCTCGCGGCAGGGGCAACGAGCACGGGCGCCGCGCCGCCGCCCGTCAGGGCCCGCTCGGCAGCACAGCGGACAGGATCTGACCTGCAGGTTCCCCAGGATGGGTGCACCGGCCACCCCGAGACCCAGGGAGCTCCCGTGCAGCCCTTCCAGCTCGACATCGCCGCCGCCGACATCGAGGACCTCCGCGACCGCCTGGCGCGCACCCGCTGGCCCGAGCAGCTGCCCGGCGACACGGGCTGGGCCAAGGGCGTCCCCGTGTCCGAGGCCCGCGCCTGGGCCCGCGACCTGGCCGCGTTCGACTGGCGCGCCCTCCAGGACGAGCTCAACGCGCTGCCGCAGTTCACCACCGAGATCGACGGCGCGACCGTCCACCTCGTGCACGCCCGCTCCGCGCGCGCGGACGCCGTCCCGCTGCTCGTGCTGCACGGCTGGCCGGGCACCGTCGTCGAGCTGGTCGACCTGGTCGCGCCGCTGACCTCCCCGGAGTCCGACGACGACCCGGCCTTCTCCGTCGTCATCCCCTCGCACCCCGGCGTCGGGCTGTCCGGCCGGACCGCCGAGCCGGGCTGGGGCGTCCCGCGCACCGCCCGGGCCTACGCGGAGCTGATGGCCCGGCTGGGCTACGGGTCCTACGTGGTGCAGGGCGGCGACCACGGGGCGGTGCTCGCCCCGCAGGTGGGGCGCGTCGACCCCGCCCACGTACGCGGCGTGCACGTGAACGCCGCGACGGTCGGCTTCATCCCGATGGGAGAGGTCGACGAGGAGACCGCGGCGGCCCTGTCGCCGCTCGAGCAGCGCCGGCTCGCCCGCATCGCCGAGTTCATGACCGACGGCAACGGCTACACCGTCATCCAGGCGACCCGGCCGCAGACGATCGGCTACGGCCTGGAGGACTCCCCCGCCGCCCTGCTGACCTGGATCGTGGAGAAGGTCGAGGCCTGGACGCACGACCCGGCGCGGCTCGGCGACCGGCACTACCGCGACCGCCACCTGGCCGACGTGCTCGTCTACTGGCTCACCCGGACGGCCACCTCCGCCGCCGACGTCGTCTACGCCTCCTACGGCGACCTGTTCGCCGACCCGCTGGCCTTCGCCGACTCCGGGGTGCCGACGGCGGTGCTGGCCTACGCCGAGGACGTCGCCATCCGCCGCTTCGCCGAGCAGGGCAACACCATCGTGCGCTGGACCGACGTCGACGACGGCGGGCACTTCGCCGCACTGGAGCAGCCGGCGAGCCTGGTCGCCGACCTGCGGGCGTTCGTGCGCGGGCTCGGTCCCGTGCGGCGGGACTGACGCCGTCGCCGCCCGGCCGCCGGGGAGGCGATGGGCCCCGTCACCTCCGGGCTCGGCGTCAGCAGCACCGAGGCGCCCGCCCTCTCGACCGCCCCGTCCTCGACGACGCGGGCGCGACCCGGCGCCGCGCAGCTCGCCGCGGCGTCACGCGTTCCCCGGCGAGGACGGCCCTCCCCGTCCCAGCAGGTGCAGCAGCCGCGCGGGCTCGTCGGTGATGACGGCGTCGACGCCCAGCGACAGCACGAAGCGCATGTCCTCCGGCTCGTTCACGACCCAGACGTGCACCTGCGCGCCCGCCCGGTGCAGCCGGGCCACGAGCGCCGGGTGCTGGCGCAGCAGGGCCAGCGAGGGCCCGAGGACGCGGCCCGCCAGGTGCGGCCGCCGGGCGGACATCCACGGCCGCACCTGCCCGAAGAGCTGCACGGTGGGCAGGTCCGGCGCCAGCAGCCGGACCCGTCGCAACGCCGTCGGAGAGAAGCTCATGACGCGCACCGCGGCCCGCCCCGACCACTCCAGCGGGCGCCCACCGGTGAGCAGGCCGAACCGCTGCAGGCTGGCCAACAGCGCCACCTCGACCTGGCCGGAGTGGCGCGTCGGGTGCTTGGTCTCGATCGCCAGCCGCACCCGCCCGGGAGAGGAGGTCGCGTAGTCCAGCAGCCGGTCCAGGGTCAGCACCCGGCCCGCGTCCTCGTCGGCCTCCACGTCGTCGGCCTCCAGGTCGTCGTCCTCCCCGAGCACCGGGGCGGCGACCGGGGCCGCGGCGCGTCGGGCGCCGCGCGGACGGCGGTGCACCACCTGGTACTGCTCGAGCTCGGCCAGGTCCAGTGCCGACACCACGCCCCGGCCGGTCGACGTCCGGTGGATGCGGCGGTCGTGCACGCACACGAGGACGCCGTCGCGGGTCATCCGGACGTCGCACTCGACGGCGTCCGCGCCGAGCGCCACGGCCTGCCGGTACGCCGCGAGGGTGTGCTCCGGCGCGGTCGCGGAGGCGCCGCGGTGGGCCACGACCTCGACCTCGGGACGGTCGGGCGGCTGGGTGCTCACACCGCCTCCGCCGGGACGCCACGACCGCATCGGGCGACGGCAGCGGTGCGCGGCCTGCGGTGGTGCTCCCCCGATTGGACTCGAACCAATAACCCTGCGATTAACAGTCGCATGCTCTGCCAATTGAGCTACGGGGGACGGGCGGGGACGACCCGCGCGCCCGTCGAGAGTACCGCACGGCTCCGGACGTCCCGCGGAGGCTCCTCCGATCGCGGACGGCAGCGTCCGCCCGTAGCGTGATCACCCGGTCCGTGTCCGTCTCGAACCCGGAGGTCCCCGTGGCCAAGTTCTCCTTCCTGCTCGGCTTCGGTGCCGGCTACGTGCTCGGCGCGAGGGCCGGCCGCGAGCGCTACGAGCAGATCGTCGGCCTGTGGTCCGACGCCAAGGACAACCCGCAGCTGCAGGGCCTGGCCGGCATGGCGCAGGCCCGCGCCGACGACGTCGTCAGCTCGGTGAAGTCGAAGATGGGCCGCGACACCGGAGCCGACAGCGACGGCGCGCTCAGCGCCCGCAGCACCGGGACCACGACGATCCCGCCGGCGACGACGACCGAGGCGCCCGACCTGACCGCGCTGCCGGCGGACCCGCCGCCCGTCGGCTGAGCCGCACCGCCGGGCGGCCGGGGCGCACTCAGCCCGGCTGCTCGGCGGCCAGCGCCTCCTCGAGCTTCGCCCGCGCGGCCGCCCGCGCCCCCGGGTCGCCGCGGTCGGCGTCGTCGTCGAAGACGACCGTCCACTCCCGCGCGGCCTGACCCGGCACGCGGCGGGCCACCAGCAGCACCCCGCCCCCGCCCGGCAGCGGCGAGCGCCGGCTAGCCACCACCGTCTCGTCCACCCGGCGGCGCACCACGGCCGGCAGGTCGCCAGCGTCGGCGAGCGCGTACCGCTCGGCCGCCTCGCGGGCCTGCACCCCGGGCTCGACCTCGGTCAGCGCGGTCACGGTGAACGAGCCGCCGCCGTCGTTGGTGGCCGCCCAGCGGGCCGCCCCCACCTCGTGCCAGCGCAGCACGCCGACGTCGCCGGCCTCGCCGAGCGACAGGTCGGCCGGCACGACGCGCAGGCCCCGGCTGGTGGCCACCAGCCAGCCCTGGTCCCGCACCAGCACGCCCCACGCCAGCACCCGCTCGTCCGGGTCCGGGGACGCCTGGACGACGGCGCGCACCGGCTCCGGCGGGCGGGTGAACCGGCGGCGCAGGTGCGCGGCCAGCCTCACTCGGCCAGCCCGCCGATCGCCCGCTTGCGCAGCGAGATGGCCTTCTGCTCCAGCTCCATGAGCGAGGAGAACAGGCGCATGTACTCGTCGCCCTGCTCGACGGGGTTCATCCGCTGCAGCCGGCCCTTGATGCCCCCGACCTGCCGGTTGGTGTGCATCTCCTCCAGCCGGGCGAGCACCGCCGCCACGTAGCCGGCGTCGGCCTCCCCCACCGACCGCAGCGGCTCCACCGCCAGCGCGGTGAGCTGGGCGCGGGCGGTCTCCCGGTCGCAGTGCGCGGCCACCTCGTCCAGCCACGCCGGCCCGGTCACCGTGGCCGCCGCCGCGCCCCCGGCCTGCGCCACGGCCGCCGCGACCGCGGCGTGGTCGGGATCGGTGAAGGCGTCCACCGGCACCGCGTCGAACGACGGGCCGGCGACCTCGGGCACCTGCAGCGCGGCCTTCAGCGCCTCCCGCTCGACGGCGAGGGCGGCGTCGTCGGGTGTGCGCCGCGGCGTCCGCGGGCGGCGCGGCGGCGCGGTGTCGCCCCCGGTGACCCGGCGCACCCGCTCGAGCACCTCGGCCTCGTCGGTGTCGCCGATCAGGCCGGCCAGGCGCCGCGCGTACGCCGGGCGCAGCGCGTGGTCCTTGACCTGGGCCAGCAGCGGCGCCGTCCGGTCGAGCGCGGCGACCCGCCCCTCGACGGTGTCGAGGTCGTACTCGGCGAGCGTGGTGCGCAGGACGAACTCGATCAGCGGCGTCCGGCGGGCCACCAGGTCGCGGACGGCGGCGTCGCCGTGCGCCTGGCGCAGCTCGCAGGGGTCGCGCCCGTCGGGCTCGACGGCCACGAAGGTCTGCGCGACGAAGCGCTGGTCCTCCTTGAACGTCTTCATCGCGGCGGCCTGGCCCGCGGCGTCGCCGTCGAAGGTGTAGACGACCTCCCCGCGGAACTCGTCCTGGTCCATGAGCAGCCGGCGCAGCACGCTGATGTGCTCGGGCCCGAAGGCGGTGCCGCACGAGGCGACGGCGGTGGTCACGCCGGCCAGGTGACAGGCCATCACGTCGGTGTAGCCCTCGACGACGACGGCCTGGTGCTTCTTGGCGATGTCGCGCTTGGCCCGCTCGATGCCGTAGAGGACGGTGCTCTTCTTGTACAGCGGCGTCTCGGGGGTGTTGAGGTACTTCGGCCCCGGGTCGTCGTCCATGAGCTTGCGGGCGCCGAAGCCGATCACGTCGCCGGTGATGTCGCGGATCGGCCAGACCAGCCGCCGGTGGAAGCGGTCGATGAGCGTGCCGCGCGAGCTCTCCTTCGCCAGGCCGCCCGTGACCAGCTCCTGCTGGCTGTACCCCTTGCCCCGCAGGTGCCGGGTGAGGGCGTCCCACCCGGCGGGCGCGAAGCCGCAGCCGAAGTCGAGCGCCACCTGCCGGTCGAAGCCGCGGTCGGCGAGGAACTGCCGGGCGGGCGCGGCGTCGGGGCTGCGCAGCTGCTCGGCGTAGAAGGCCGCGGCCTCGGTGTTGGCCGCGACCAGCCGGGCGCGCTGGCCGGCCTGCGGACGGTCGGGCGCCCCGGTCGGCCGGCCGCCGTCGTCCTCGTACTTGAGGTCGATGTTGGCGCGCCCCGCCAGCCGCTCGACGGCCTCGGTGAAGCTCAGGTGGTCGATCTGCTGCACGAAGCTGATGACGTCGCCGCCCGCCCCGCAGCCGAAGCAGTTCCCGGTCAGGACGTTGTCCTCGAGCGTGAAGGCGTGCGTGCCGGGCACCTCCGCGCAGTAGACCTCCTCCACGCGGTCGCTCCACTCGACCGACCGGACGACCCAGCGCTTGCGCTCGTACTTCTTCCGGTTCCCCAGGATCCGCTCGCGGTGGTGTGTGAGGAGGAAGAAGGAGTCGGGCAGGCCCTTCGTCATGAAGCGGACGTTGTAGATGTCGCTCACGACACCGTCGATGCCGAGCCGGGTCTGCTTGGCGACGCCGTAGGTGCCGATGCCGAGGCGCGTGCACAGCGTGCGGACGTACTCGAGGTCGTCGACGCGCGCCGAGTTGAGGATCGCGTCGCCGTCCTCGGCCACGCAGCCGTCGGCTGCGAAGTACCCGGCCAGCCACCCGAGCAGGTAGGACGCGTCCTCGTCGAGCGACGGCCGCTCGTCCTTGAAGTAGGCCGGGAGGCCGTAGTAGCGGGTCCCCCGCTCATCGGACCAACTGCGGCACCCCTCGAAGAAGTCAGCGAGCTCGGCGTCCTTCTCGCCGTAGAGGACCGCGATCGAGCCGGCTCCGGAGCGGGTCCCGTCGCCGTAGACCAGACCACGCGCGATGCCGAACGGGGACGGCCGGGTCGCCGGGTTGAGCACCCGGCTCATCGGGAACGACGCCGACAGCTGGTCACCGGGCCGCAGGTCCCTGGTCAGCTTCTCCCGGCGGTCCTGCCGCAGCCTCCCGGACGGGACGAACCAGCGGTGCTCGTCGGTGGCGAAGAGCTCCTTCTCGCGGCCGTTGCGGGACAGGACGACCCGCATGAGCCGTTGCACGCCGTACGAGCGGAACGGGGCCTCCACCCAGCCGCCGTCCCCGTTGAGGACCCGGACCGTCCGTCCTGCCAGCTCGGCGATCGGGACCACGCCGTCCTCGGTGAGGACCCCGGTCTCCCCCGCCAGGCAGTGGAAGAGGTTCCTCGCCGGGGTGACGTGGAACGACGGCGACTTCTCGTCGTGGAACGGGCACAGGCCCTTGAGGCTGCCGCCCCCGGCGCGCTTGAGCTGCAGGTGCTCGCCGACCACCTCGTCGATCCGGCTGCGCTCGCGCACCAGCGCGATGTCCGCTGCCCGGATGCGTCCCCGGCCGGCCATGGGCCCCCTCCGTCGTGCTGCTCGCCGGGACGCCGGCGGGCGTCCCGCACCGATCATCCCCTCCCGCGACGACGGGGCGGTGACCCGTGTGGACTCAGCTGCTCCCCGCCGCGGCCCCGCCGGCGACCGCGGCCCCGATCGCCGCGCCGTACGTGCGCCGCTGCAGCACGAGGACCAGCCACAGGAGGAACACCTGGGCGTCGAGGGGCACGTCCTCGCCGGCGGTGAGCGTCGGCCGCGGCGACCAGCCGCCCGTCGTCCCGCTCTCGGCGACGGTGCGCTCCCCCGCCGTGAACCGGTAGGTGCCCTGCCACCACGAGGCGGGGGCGACGTCGACGACGGCGCCCTCCAGGTCGGCGCGCCAGGTGCCCCGCCACACCGACACCTGCTCGGCGCGCAGACGGGCGGCGTCCTCCGGCTCGGTCGCCCAGCGGCCGACGAGCGCGCCCCCCTTCCGCCGCTCGAGGACCCACTGCCGGTCCCCCACGACGGCGGCCGAGCCCTCCTTCCAGAAGTCCGTCGACCGCAGCCGGCCGACCGGCTCCCCGTCGCGCAGGACGGGCACCTCGCCCCGCTCCGCGCCGGCGGTCCCGGCCCTCCCCAGCTCCAGCACGCTGCCTCCCGCGGTGTCAGCCGATGCCCGGCGCCCCGGCGACGCTCTCCCCGGTCACGCGGTAGAGCAGGTAGGCGGCGGTCTCCCTGAGGATGTACCGGAACTGGGTGCCGCGCGTCTGCACGGCCGGCCCCTGGCGGGTGGGCGAGCTCTCCGCGGTCATGCCGGCGTCCTCGGCCATCCGCTCGGCGCGCATCGCGTGCCACGGGTCGGTGACCAGGACCGCGCTGGACCACCCGCGCTCCGCGAACGCCGCGCCGACCGCGCGCATGCTCTCCAGCGTGTCCACGCCCTCGGGCACCGCGAGCAGCGCGTCCTCCGGGACGCCGGCGGCCCGCAGGTAGTCGCGGCCTGCCTCGGCCTCGGTGAACTGGTCGCCGGCGGCCTTGCCGCCCACGGTGACGACGACGGGCGCGACGCCGTCCTCCCACAGCGACAGCGCGTGCTCCAGGCGTGCCTCGAAGATCGACGAGGGGACGCCGTTGTACTGCGCCGACCCCAGCACCACGATCGCGTCCGACGCCGGCCGCGCGTCCTGCCGGGCGGTCCACCAGATGGCCACCGCCGTCGACACGACCAGGAGCAGGCCGGCCAGGACGGCCGCGGCGAACACCCGCGTCACCAGTGCCCCGACCCGTGTCACCGGTCGAGGATGACACGGGCCGCGCGACGCCCGTGGCAGCCGGGACAGGCGTGGCGCGGGCTCCGCGGGCGCCCGGGAGCCGCGGCGGCCGGACGCTGTCCCGTCCGCGGGGAGATCAGCCGACCAGCAGGAACCCGATCACGGCGAACAGCACGGTCAGGACGACGACGAGGGTCCCGACGTAGAGGCCGGTCCGGTTCACCGGCGACGGCGGCGGCGGGACGTAGTGCGGGAAGCCGGTGGCCGGCGCGGCGTGCCGGGCGGCGGCCTGCTGGGGCGTGGGCGCGTACTGCGGCTGCGGCGGCAGCTGCACCTGGCCGGGGTACACGACCTGGGTGGCCGCGGCCGGGGCCGGGACGGCGGGGGGCGCGTACGGGGCCGCCGGCGCCTGCGGGGCGGCGGGCGCGTACGGCGCGGGCGGCGGATACGGCTGCGACAACGGGGGTTCCTCTCGAGCGGGCCCGGGCGGTCTCCCCCGGCCGGGCGGCGCACATCGTGGCAGCCCCGGGGCGGGCCCGGAAGGGATCCCGGCGCGGCTCGGAGGTCAGTCGCCGGACGTGGTCCCGCAGACCCGCGGGCCGTCCTCCAGCACCACCAGGAGCGTGCTCTCGCTGCCGTCGTCCCAGCGCACGCCGACCTGCCGGGCGTCCTTGCCGTCGAGCTCGCCGGGCTCGACGCCGGTGACCTCGCCGCCGCTCCCGGCGCCGCCGGCCGGGGCGTAGGCGACGGCCAGCTCCTCGGCGGTGCGGCCCTCGGCGTCGGCGCGGTCCCGCTCGGCCTCGCAGAGCAGGTCGCCGGCGGTCTCGGTGTCGCCGGCGGCGAGGGCGGCGGTGAAGACGCCGACCGCCTCGCGCGCCTGCTCGTCCCCCGACCCCTTGACCAGCGGCAGCGCGACGACCATGCCGACGCCGACGGCGAGGGTGGCGCCGAAGACGGCGAGGATGAGCCCGTTGCGGCGGCGCGGGGTGCCGGTGTGCAGCGCCTCGGGGCCCTCGTCGTAGAGGTACGGGCCGGTCATCCGCCGCTCGTCTCCAGTTCCGCGCCGGCGGGCGGCCGCGGGTCGTCGCGGTCGTCGAGCCAGCCCTCGGGCAGCGCCACCGGGCGGGGGCTGCTGGTGCGCCCGCGCGGGCCGCCGAGCACCGCCGTCGGGTAGGGCTGGTCCTCGATGCGGGCGAGCAGGCCGGCGAGCTCGTCCAGCGAGCTCACCATCGCCAGGGCGCGGCGGACGTCGGAGCCGACGGAGAAGCCCTTGAGGTACCAGGCGACGTGCTTGCGGAAGTCGGTGCAGCCGTGCTGCTCGCCCTGCTCGGCCGACAGCAGCTCGGCGTGCCGGACCATCACCGCGGCGACCTCGCGCAGGGTGGGCAGCGCCCGCCGGGACTCCCCGGCGAAGGCGGCGGCGAGGTCGCCGAACAGCCACGGCCGGCCCAGGCAGCCGCGGCCGATCACGACGCCCGCGCAGCCTGTCTCGGCGACCATCCGCAGCGCGTCGTCGGCCTCCCAGACGTCGCCGTTGCCCAGGACGGGGATGTCGACGGTCTCCACCAGCCGGGCGATCGGCGCCCAGTCGGCGGTGCCGCTGTAGAGCTGGTCGGCGGTGCGCCCGTGCAGGGTGATCGCCGCGGCGCCCTCGTCCTGGGCGATCCGGCCGGCGTCGAGGTAGGTGACGTGGTCGGCGTCGATGCCGATGCGGGTCTTGACCGTGACGGGCACGTCGCGGGCGGCGCGGACGGCGGCGCGCACGATGTCGCGGAACAGCACCCGCCGCCACGGCAGCGCCGAGCCGCCGCCCTTGCGGGTCACCTTGGGCACCGGGCAGCCGAAGTTGAGGTCGACGTGCGCCGGGCGGGTGCCGGCCACCTCCTCGTCGACGAGCATCTCGACCGCGCGCCCGACGGTGGCCGGGTCGACGCCGTAGAGCTGCACGGAGAAGCCGGCCGCCGCCTCCTCGGGCGTGGCCCGGATCATCCGCAGCGTCTTCTCGTTGCGCTCCACGAGCGCCCGCGTGGTGATCATCTCGCACACGTAGAGGCCGGCGCCGAACTCGCGGCACAGCGTGCGGAACGCGGGGTTGGTGATGCCGGCCATCGGCGCGAGCACGACGGCGGGGTCGACGGTCAGCGGCCCCAGCCGCAGCGGGGCGACCGCCGGCGCCAGGGTGCTCGTCACGCCGTCCAGGGTAGGTGGCCGCACCCGGTGGCCGGGGTCACCCGGGCGGGCCTCGCCGCACCGGAGCCGCCGCCGCGCGTGCGGGCGGCCGTCCTGGGCACTGCCGGGGGACCACCCCGACCGCCAGGAGGACTCATGAGGATCACCGCCGCCGTCGTCGAGGAGCTGCACGGCCCGTTCGTCGTCCGGGAGGTCGAGATCGACGAGCCCGGTCCCGGCGACGTGCTCGTCGAGGTGGCCGGCACCGGCTTCTGCCACACCGACGGCATCGCGCGCGACGGCGACCTGCCGTTCCCGCTGCCCGGGGTGCTCGGCCACGAGGGCGCCGGCACCGTCGTCGCGGTCGGTGAGGGGGTGACCGGCGTGCGGGAGGGGCAGGCCGTCGTCCTGGGCTGGCCGTCCTGCGGCGCGTGCCGCAACTGCCAGGCCGGCCAGCCGCGCTACTGCCTGCGGATGGGCGAGCTCGTCGGCGGCGGGCACCGCCTCGACGGCGCCTCCGCCCTGCGCACGACGGACGGCGCCCCGCTGTCGAGCCACTTCTTCGGGCAGTCGTCGTTCGCGACGCACGCGATGACCACCGCGTCCTCGCTCGTCCCGGTGCCCGAGGGCCTGCCGGTCGAGATCGCCGGCCCGCTCGCCTGCGGCCTGGCCACCGGCGCGGGCGCGGTGCTCAACACCGTCCGCCCGGAGCCCGGCACGTCGATCGTCGTGTACGGCGTCGGGACGGTGGGGCTGGCCGCGGTCATGGCGGCCCGCAACTCGGCCGCCACGACGATCATCGCCGTCGACCGGCACGCCTCCCGGCTGCGGCTGGCGAGCGAGCTCGGGGCCACGCACACCGTCGACGCCACCGACACCGACGCCGTGCAGGCGGTCACCGACATCTGCGGCGGGCCGGCCGACGCCGCGTTGGAGTGCACCGGCGTGCTGCCGGTCATCCGGCAGGCCATCGACTCGGTCGGCATGCTCGGCACCGCCGTCCTCATCGGCGGTGCGCCCGCGGGCGCGGAGTTCACCGCCGACCACCTGACGACGCTGTGGGGCAAGACGATCCGCGGGACGCTCGGCGGCAGCGGCCACGGTCAGGCGTTGATCGCCGCGCTCATGGACCTGCACCTGCAGGGCCGCTTCCCCTTCGACCGGCTCGTCGAGTCCTTCCCGCTCGAGCGCATCGAGGACGCCGTCGAGGCCTCCTACAGCGGCGAGGTGGTCAAGCCGGTCATCCGCATGGGCGGCTGAGGAGCGGCGCAGGTTCGGGGGACGGCGCGTCCGGGCAGGGGGTCGTCCCCCACACGGTCCAGGAGGGTGCTCGTGCGCAGGTCGTCCCCCGCCCCGCCGGCGGCCGGCGGTGCGCCGGTCCCCGGCGTCACGAGGATCGCGGTGCTGCGCGCCAACTTCCTCGGCGACCTGGTGCTCACGCTGCCCGCGCTCGAGGCGCTGCGGGCGGCCTATCCGGACGCGGAGGTCACCTACCTGGGCGCGCCGTGGCACCCCGGCCTGCTGGAGGGCCGGCCGGGGCCGTGGGACCGCGTGGTCGTCGTCCCGCCGTGGCCGGGCGTGCGCGACGAGCCGGGCGCCGACCGCGGGAGCCTCGCCGTCCGTCGCTTCCTCGCCGAGCAGCGCGCGGAGGGCTACGACCTCGCTGTGCAGCTGCACGGCGGGGGCGCCAACTCCAACCCGCTGGTCGCCGCGCTCGGCGCCCGGGTGACCGCTGGGGCCCGCGACACCGGCGCCCCGCCGCTGGACCGCTGGCTGCCCTACGCGCACGACCAGCACGAGGTGCTGCGCTGCCTGGACGTGGTGGGCCTGGTCGGCGCCGCGCCGGTCACCCTGGAGCCGCGGCTGGCGCCCACCCCGGGCGACGCCGCCGCGGCCGCCGCCGTGCTGCCGGCCGGGCCCGCGCCGCTGGTGGCCCTGCACCCCGGCGCCCAGGACCCGCGCCGCCGCTGGCCGCCCGGCTGCTTCGCCGCCCTCGCCGACGCGCTCGCCGACGCCGGCGCGCGCGTCGTCCTCGTCGGTTCTGGCGACGACGACCGGCGGGCGGCCGACGCGATCCGCGCGGCGTCGTCGGCCCCGCTGCTCGACCTCGTCGGCGCCCTGTCGCTGCCGGCGCTCGCGGGCGTGCTGGCCCGCTGCCGGCTCGTGGTGGCCAACGACTCCGGCCCGAGGCACCTCGCCGCGGCGGTGGGGACCGCGACCGTGGGCGTGTTCCTCGAGCGGAACCTGCTCAACGCCGGCCCGCTCGGCCGGGCCCGGCACCGGGTCGCCGTCTCGGCCCGCACCGACTGCCCGGTCTGCGGCACCGACCAGCGCGTCACCCGCTGCGGGCACGACCGGTCACTGGTGGCCGGCGTGTCCCTGGAGACGGTGCGGGCCGCCGCCCTCGATCTCCTCGAGGACGACGGCCCGGCGGTGTCCGGCCCGGTTCAGCAGCCGGGCAGGCGGGCGGCCAGGTAGGACTCCACCTGCGCCAGCCCGATCCGCTCCTGGCTCATCGAGTCGCGCTCGCGCACCGTCACCGCGTCGTCGGTGAGGGTGTCGAAGTCGACGGTGAGGCAGAACGGCGTGCCGATCTCGTCCTGACGGCGGTAGCGGCGGCCGATCGCGCCGGCGTCGTCGAAGTCGACGTTCCAGTTGCGGCGCAGCGTGGCGGCCAGGTCCCGGGCCTTGGGCGAGAGGTCGGCGTTGCGCGACAGCGGCAGCACGGCGGCCTTCACCGGCGACAGGCGCGGGTCGAGCTTGAGCACCGTGCGGGTGTCGACGCCGCCCTTGGCGTTGGGCGCCTCGTCCTCGGTGTAGGCCTCGACGAGGAACGCCATGAGCGACCGGGTGAGCCCGGCCGCCGGCTCGATGACGTACGGCGTCCAGCGGGTGTTGCTCGCCTGGTCGAAGTAGGACAGGTCCACGCCCGAGTGCTGCGAGTGGGTGGACAGGTCGAAGTCGGTGCGGTTGGCGATGCCCTCGAGCTCGCCCCACTCCGAGCCCTGGAAGCCGAAGCGGTACTCGATGTCGACGGTGCGCTTGGAGTAGTGGCTGAGCTTCTCCTGCGGGTGCTCGAAGTGCCGCAGGTTGTCCGGCGCGATGCCGAGGTCGGTGTACCAGCGGGTCCGCTCGTCGATCCAGTACTGGTGCCACTCCTCGTCGCTGCCCGGCTCGACGAAGAACTCCATCTCCATCTGCTCGAACTCGCGGGTGCGGAAGATGAAGTTGCCGGGCGTGATCTCGTTGCGGAACGACTTGCCGATCTGGCCGATGCCGAACGGCGGCTTCTTGCGCGCGGCGCCCATGACGTTGGCGAAGTTCACGAAGATGCCCTGCGCGGTCTCCGGGCGCAGGTAGTGCAGCCCCGACTCGTCCTCGACCGGGCCGAGGTACGTCTTCAGCATCATGTTGAAGTCGCGCGGCTCGGTCCACTGGCCGGTGACACCGCAGTTCGGGCAGGTGATCTCGGCCAGGCCGTTCTCCGGCAGCCGGCCCTTCTTCTCCTCGAAGGCCTCCTCGAGGTGGTCGGCCCGGAACCGCTTGTGGCAGTTCTGGCACTCGGTCAGCGGGTCGGTGAAGACGCCGACGTGACCGGAGGCCACCCAGGTCTGGCGCGGCAGGATCACCGAGGAGTCCAGGCCAACGATGTCGTCGCGGCTCTGCACGACGGTGCGCCACCACTGGCGCTTGATGTTCTCCTTGAGCTCGACGCCCAGGGGCCCGTAGTCCCAGGCGGAGCGGGTGCCGCCGTAGATCTCGCCGGAGGGGAAGACGAACCCCCGGCGCTTGCAGAGGTTGACCACCTTGTCGAGGCGGGCGGGGTCGTGTGTGGTGCTGGCGCTCACGGGCGGGGTGCTCCATCCGGCTGGCGGTCGGCGGTCGACCCGCCAACGGTAGTCGCCGCCGGTCCGCCGCCCGCCGCCGGTCAGGGCCGGGTGTACCCGCAGACGGTCGGGCCGCCCTCGTCGGCGACGGTGACCACGAACGTGGTCTGGCTGCCGGTGTCGAGGGTGACGTCGAAGGTGACCTCGTCGACGTCGCCGGCGGGCGCCGCGTCGGTCGCGGTGCCCTCGGTGATCTGGCCGCCGAGGAACGCGTCGAAGTCGGCGAGCAGGGCGTCCGCGTCGGCGAACTGGGCCCGCCCGTCGCCGCACAGGCCCTCGTAGGCGGCCGCGCCGTCGCGGTCGACGACCGACTGCACCCACGACGCCGCGAACTCCGGGCTGGCGGGGACGTTGAGCTCCCCTCCCCCGGTGCCGCCCCCTCCGGGCGTGGGGGTGGACGCCCCGCCGCCGAAGCCGCCCTCGTCGCCCGGCTCCGCCGACGACGACGGCGCGGACGACGAGCCCGGGGACGACGAGGACGACGGGGACGAGGACGCGGTCGACGACGGCGCGGCGACCGGCGCCTCGTCGTCGCGGCCGAGCAGGAGGAACAGCAGGACGCCGCCGCCGACGAGCAGGACGGCGAGTGTGGCCAGCGCGGCGATCAGCGGGCCGCGGCCCCGCTTCCGCGGCGGCGGCACCGGGTAGCCGTAGCCGCCCTGCGCGGGCGCGCCGTACCCCGGCTGGCCGGGGGCGCCCCAGGGCGGCTGCTGCCCGTACCCGGGCCCGCCGTACGGCGGCTGCTGCGGGAGCTGCTGGCCGTACGGGGGCTGCTGTCCGTAGGGCGGCTGCTGTCCGTACGGCGGCGGCTGCTGCGGTACCGGGCCGCCGAGGCGCAGGGTGGGGTCGCGCTGGTCGGGCGGGCCGCCGGCGAGCCGGTCGGTGGGCTGGTCCGGCGGCACCGGCGGGCGGCCCGCGGGCGGCGGCGGGGGGAGGCGCACCTCGCGGGTGCGGTCCGGCGGTGTCCCGTCCTGCGGCGGCTGGGTCATCGCGCCCGTCCTCCCTGCTGGTGCTGTCCGACGCAGGCTACGCACCCGGACGCGGGCGGGCGCGGCGGTTCACCCCGGCGGCAGGAAGGCGCCGGGCTCGTCGACGGCGTGCACCCAGACCGGCGCCCCGGCGATCTTCACCTCGGCGGCCGACAGCGCGCGGCGGTAGGAGCCGACGCCGTCCCAGCGGGTCACCAGCGCCCAGAGGCCCGGGTCGTCGGCGCAGCGGCCGGCCTCGCCGCCGAGCCAGCCGGGCCGGGCCGCCAGGGCGGCGAGCAGCCGGTCGAGGTCGGCGGGCAGGCCGGCCGCCGCCTCCGGGGACACCCGCAACCGGGTCACCGCGAACACCGGCCCATCGTGCCCGGGCCGGTGTCCGCGGTGCCGGTCGGGAGCGGGTCAGTAGAAGTCGCAGACCGTCAGGGTCTGGTCCACCCACAGCTCGACGACCTGGGTGCCGCCGCTCTCCAGCGTCAGCTCGAAGGTGGCGACGTCGACGGCGTTGGCGGCGTCGTGCTCGAGGGCGACCAGGGTGCCCGCGGTGATGCCCTCGCCGCCGAGGGTCTGCGTGTAGAAGTAGTAGGTCAGGTACTCGTCGGGGGTGTAGTCGGTGCCCGCCGAGCCGGCGATCGCCGCGGCCTGCAGCGTCGAGCAGGACAGGTCGAAGACCGTGGCGGTGTCGAGGTCGTAGACGGCCTGCACCCAGGCCAGTGCGACGTCGCCGGAGCCGGGGATCTCGCTGGTGTCGGCGCCCCCGCCGGTCTGCTCGGTCATGCCGCCGCCGGAGCCGGTGCCGGAACCGCTGCCGGACCCGGTCCCCGAGCCGCTGCCGGAGCCGCTGCCGGAGCCGCCGCCGCCCGGGGAGCCGGCCCCGCCGGGGACCTCCACCGGACCGCCCATCTCCATGCCGGAGCCGCCCTCGGACCCCGAGCCGCTCTCGGACCCGCTCTCCGGCGCGCTCTCGGACGCCGGCGCGCTCGTGGTGGCCGACGCGGCCTGCGTCCCGTCGTCGTCGCGGCCGAGCAGGAGGAACAGCAGGACGCCGACGCCGGCCGCCACCACGACGACGGCCGTGATGACCCACGGCAGCACGCTGTTCCTCCGCGGCGGCTGCCCGTACCCGCCGGGGCCGCCCGGGCCGGGGCCGTACTGCCCGGGGGCGCCGTACGGGCCGGGTGCTCCGTACTGCCCGGGGGCGCCGTACTGGCCGGGTGCGCCGTACTGGCCGGGCGGCGCGGAGGGGGCGGGGGCGCCGTAGGGGCCGGGGGGCTGGGACATCGTGGGGTTCCGTTCCGGGAGGGAGCGGGCCCGAGGGCCCGGGGAGCGGGAGCAAGCTAGTGACGACCCGGCGTCCCGGCCACGGGTTCGCGCGCGCCTCGGGTCACGTCCCGGTCACGGATCGGAGCGGACACCTCCCCGCGGCGTCGGCGCTGGTCGGGTCCGGTCGGCGTCCCTACACTCCGCCGACGACCCGCACGCGCCGCCCGGGACCCGTGGGCGCCGGCGCAGCGGCACACGGAGGACGACCGGTGGAGTTGCAACAGTTCGGCCCGTATCGCATCGAGTCGCTGCTCGGCCGCGGCGGGATGGGCGAGGTCTACCGCGCCTTCGACACCGAGCACGACCGCACGGTCGCGCTCAAGGTGCTCAGTGAGCACCTGGCCGCCGACAGCGGCTACCGCGAGCGGTTCCGGCGCGAGGCGCACCTGGCCGCCCGCCTGAACGAGCCGCACATCGTGCCGATCCACCGCTACGGCGAGATCGACGGGCGGCTGTTCCTCGACATGCGCCTGGTGCCCGGCCGCGACGTCGCCGCCGCGCTGGCCGAGAACGGGCCGATGAGCCCCGAGCGCGCCGTGTCGATCGTCGGCCAGACCGCCCGGGCGCTCGACGCCGCGCACGCCGACGGCCTGGTGCACCGCGACGTCAAGCCGTCCAACGTGCTGCTCAGCGGCAGCGCCGACGACGAGTTCGTCTACCTCGTCGACTTCGGCATCGCGCGCTCCACCAGCGACGGGCAGGGCCCGGCGCTCACGCAGACCGGCGCGGCGCTCGGGTCGTTCGACTACATGGCGCCCGAGCGGTTCCTCGAGAAGCCGATCGACCGGCGGGTCGACGTCTACGCGCTGGCGTGCGTGCTCTTCGAGTGCCTCACCGGCCGCCGCCCCTTCACCGGCGACGGCCTGGCCACGCTCATGTACGCGCACCTGAACACGACGCCGGTGGCGCCCTCGCAGTTGCGCCCGGACCTGCCCCGCGCGCTCGACGACGTCGTGCAGAAGGGCCTGGCCAAGGAGCCCGACGAGCGATACGCGACCTGCGGCGAGCTCGCCGCGGCCGCGCGGGCCGCGCTGAGCTCGGCCGGCGTCACCCCGCGCGCCGAGGCCGCGCCGCCGACGTCGGTGTCCCCGCTGTTCCGGCCGCAGACGGTCGGCTTCTCCAACCCCGGCCCGCCCGGCGGCTACGGCCCGCCGTCGAACCCGGGCGGGTACGGCCCGCCGTCGAGCCCCGGCGTGCCCGCGGCCTACGGCCCGCCGTCCCAGTCCGGTCCCCCCGGCTACCGGCCGCCGTCGCACCCCGGCGCGCCCGGGTACGGGCCGCCGTCGAACCCCGGCCCGCCGGCCGGCTTCGTGGCGCCCCCGCCCGGTGGCTTCCGCCCGCCGACGGGACCGGTCCCCCCGCACGGCGGCGGCGCGACGCCGTCCGGCCAGAAGCAGCCCAACCGCATCCCGCTGGTGCTGGCCGGCCTGGCGGTGCTGCTGGTCCTGGTGGTCGTGGGCGTGATCGCGCTGACCAGCGGCTCCGGAGGTGGCGGCGACGTCGCCGACGACTCGTCGTCCTCGTCCTCCTCCTCGTCGTCGTCCGGCGACACGGGCGGCGGCTCGACCGGGGACCCCGCCTCCCCCGAGGAGCAGCTGCGCGCCGCCCTGCCGGCCGGCTTCGACGCGGCGTCGTGCACCACCGAGCCGCTGGTGGGCGACGGCGACCTCGCCGCGCTCCGATGCGGCCCGGCTACCTCCCAGCCCGGACCGCAGGTCGCCTTCTTCTACCTGTACGAGGACGCGGCCGCCGTCGACGCGGTCTTCCTGTCCGACGTCGCCGACGTCGGCCTCGCACCGCTGACCGGCGAGAACGGCTGCCCCGGCACCCAGGGCCACCAGCCCTACCGCGACGGCGACGGCCAGCAGGCCGGCCGCGTCGCCTGCTGGGTGGACACCGAGGGCGACGCGAACGTGGCCTGGACGCAGGACGACGTCGGCGGCGAGGCCGTGGTGTCCATCCCCGGCGGCGGCGAGACCGGGCTGGCCGACCTGTACGCCTGGTGGCGGATGGGCGAGCAGAGCGACTTCCAGACGCCCTGACGGACGCCCCGCGGCCCCCGGGCGCGGGGGGGGCCGCGGGCGGCGCGGGGGGGGGGGGGGGGGGGGGGGGGGGGGGGGGGG
>NZ_JBJGYM010000017.1:0-106689 GCF_054049995.1 Geodermatophilus sp. SYSU D01106
TTCGAGCACCATCGGGTGAGCGACGAGCGTGACGCGGGGGTCGGCGAGGCGGGCGGGGGGCCGCGCGCGCGCCACCTCCGAGCCGGTGGCGTCGCCGCCGGCGTGCACGATCCGGTCGGCCGAGTGCCCGCCCTCGCGGGTGAGCAGCAGCCGGCCGCCGGGGTCGCGGTCGAAGGCGGCGCCCCAGTCGATGAGCTGGTGCAGCCGCCCGGGCCCCTCGGTCACCAGCGCCTGCACGGCGGCGGGCTCGCACAGCCCGACGCCGGCCACCTCGGTGTCGCGCGCGTGCGCGTCGGGGGTGTCGGCCGGGTCGAGGACGGCGGCGATGCCGCCCTGCGCCCAGCGGGTCGACCCGTCGTCGACGCGCACCTTGGTGACGACGGCGACCGACAGGCCCGCCGCCCGCGCGTGCAGGGCAACGCACAGCCCGGCGACGCCGGACCCGACGACGCAGACGTCGGCCGACAGCTCCCAGCCCGGCGCCGGGGCGGCCAGGCGGGTGGGCAGGCCGGTGACCGACGGCGTCGTCAGGGAGCTCACCGGACCGGCACACCCAGGTCGCTGCGCCGCTGGTCGGTCGCGCCGGGCACCGGCGCCGACGGGTCGCCGCCGAGCTCGACGACGCGGTTGTCGCCGTCGACGTGCACGACCTTCGGGATGTAGCTCTTCGCCTCGGTCTCGTCCATCAGGCCGTAGCTGATGAGGATGACCATGTCGCCGGGGTGCACGAGGTGCGCGGCGGCGCCGTTGATGCCGATGACGCCGCTGCCGCGCTCGCCGGGGATGACGTAGGTCTCCAGCCGCGCGCCGTTGGTGATGTCGACGATCGCGACCTGCTCCCCGGGGATGAGGTCGGCGGCGTCGAGGAGGTCCTCGTCGACCGTGACCGAGCCGACGTAGTGCAGGTCGGCCTGCGTCACCGTCGCCCGGTGGATCTTGGACTTGAGCATCGTGCGCATCATCGGGGCTCTCCCAGCTGGACGGCGGTGTTGTCGAGGAGTCGGGTGCTGCCGGCGCGGGCGGCCAGCAGGAGGCGGGCGGGGCCGGCCGCGGGCGCGGGGCCGAGGTCGGGGTCGGTGAGCGCGAGGTAGTCGGCGACGAGCTCCGGCGCGCCGGCGAGCACCGCGCGCGCGGCGGCGAGGACGGCGTCGGCGCCGTCGGGGCCGGCGTCCGCACCGGACCGCAACGCCCTGTTCAACGTCGCGGCCCGGGCCCGCTCTTCCGGGGTCAGGTAGCGGTTGCGGCTGGACAGGGCCATGCCGTCGTCCTCGCGGACGGTGGGGACGCCGACGACCTCCACCGGCAGCGCCAGCTCGCGGACCATGGCCCGCACCAGCGTGAGCTGCTGGTAGTCCTTCTCGCCGAAGAACGCGAGGTCGGGCCGCGCCAGGCCGAACAGCTTGGCGACGACGGTGAGCACGCCCGCGAAGTGGCCGGGCCGCACGGCACCCTCGAGGACCGCGCCGAGCGGGCCGGGGTCGACGGTCACGCCGAGCGACCCGGGCGGGTAGACCTCCTCGACCGGCGGGTGGAAGACCGCGTCGGCGTGCTCCTCGGTGAGGGCGGCGAGGTCGGCGTCCCAGGTGCGGGGGTAGCGGTCGAGGTCCTCGCCGGGCCCGAATTGGGTCGGGTTGACGAACACCGAGACGACGACGCTGCCGGCGCGCTCGCGGGCGGCGCGGACCAGCGTGCGGTGGCCCTCGTGCAGCGCCCCCATCGTGGGGACCAGGGCGACCGGGCCGGGCAGGCCGGCGACGACCTCCCGCAGCTCGGCGGAGGTCTCGGCGACGGCGGGGGTGGTGCTGGTGCCGGTGGTCACCGGGAGCCCGCCGGGTCGGCGGCCTCGTACAGGAGGTCGAGCAGCGGGGCGCCCTCGTGCCGCTTGAGCCGGCCCGCGGCCAGCGCCCGCTCGGTGGTGCGCTGCGCCATGGCGACGTAGGCGGCGACGGAGGCCGGCGCCCGCTCGGTGAGCGTGTGCAGGTGGTCGGCGACCGTGCCGACGTCGCCCCGGCTGACCGGCCCGGTGAGCCCGCGGTCGCCGCGGCGCAGACCGTTGTCCAGCGCGGCGGTGAGCAGCGGGGCGAGCACGCGGGCGGGCGCGTCGACGCCGGCGGCGCGCAGCAGGTCGGCGGCCTCGGCGACGAGGGTGACCAGGTGGTTGGCGCCGGTGACCAGCGCGGCGTGGTAGAGCCGCCGGTCCTCCTCGGCGATGAAGAACGGCTCGCCGCCCATCTCGAGCACCAGCGTCTCGGCGACGGGCCGGTGCTCCGGGCGGCTGGTGACGCCGAACGGGGCGCCGGCGAGGCGGTCGGCGTCCTCGGGGGCGCCCGTGAAGGTCATCGCCGGGTGCAGCGCCAGCGGCAGGACGCCGGCCTCCTCCGCGGGCGCGAGGGCGGCCAGGCCGTGCGCGCCGGAGGTGTGGAAGGCCAGCTGGCCGGGCCGCCAGGAGCCGGTGCCGGCGAGTCCGGCGACCAGGCCGGCGAGGATGTCGTCGGGCACGGCGAGCACGACGAGGTCCGCGGCTGCGACCACCTCGTCGGCGGGCAGCAGGGGGACGCCGGGCAGCAGCCGGGCGGCACGCTCGGCGGAGGCGGCGGAGACGCCGGAGGCGGCGACCACGTCGTGGCCGGCAGCGGCGAGGGCGGCGCCCAGGACGGCGCCGACGCGGCCGGCACCGACGACGCCGACGCGGAGCCGGGCGGGTGCGTGCGCGGCGGGCGGGAGCCCGGCGGCGCGGGAGGTCCTGCGGGCAGCAGGCATCGCGGTCACCTCTCGTTCCAGTCCCTCGCGGGTACCGGACTCGGTGGCCGGTGCGACGTCGTCGTCGCGCCGGGTGTGCGGGGTCGTACTGAGTGGTGCCGGCGGGGCGTCCGCTGCGACCGGGTGTGTCACGCGGGCGACGCGCCGATGGCGAGTGTGTGACGCCCCGGGGCCCCCTGCAACGCACGGGGCCTGTGGAGTGGGTCACTCCCCCGTCCGGGCGGCCCGGGGTGGCGGGGAACGGCCCCTCGCGCCGCCCCTACGGTGAGCGGCGGCACCGGCGCCGACGCGGTCGCCGGCGGACACGAGGGAGCTGGCGTGCAGACGTTCGAGGGGCGCACCGCACTGGTCACCGGCGGCAGCCGGGGCATCGGGCTGGCGATCGCGCGCAGCCTGGTCGACCGGGGGGCGCGGGTGGTGCTCACCGCCCGCAAGCCCGAGGCGCTGGAGGAGGCCGTGGCGTCGCTCGGCGGGCCGGACGTCGCCGTCGGCGTCCCGGGCAACGCCGGGGACGCGGCGCACCGCGCGGAGGCCGTGCGCACCGCCGTCGAGCGGTTCGGCAGCCTCGACCACCTGGTCGGCAACGTGGGAATCAACCCGGTCTACGGGCCGATGGTCGACCTCGAGCTCGACGCGTTCCGCAAGATCCTCGACACCAACGTCGTCGGCACGCTCGGGCTGGTGCAGGAGGCCTGGCGCGCGTGGATGGGCGAGCACGGCGGCTCGGTGCTCGTCGTCGCCTCGGTGGCGGGTCTCAAGGCCTCGCCGATGATCGGCGGCTACGGCGTCAGCAAGGCCGCGCTGATCAACCTGGTCACCCAGCTCGCCGTCGAGCTCGGGCCCACGGTGACGGTCAACGCGGTCGCCCCGGCGGTCGTGAAGACCCGGTTCGCCGGCGCCCTCTACGAGGGCCGCGAGGCCGAGGCCGCCCGCGCCTACCCCGCCGGGCGGCTCGGCGAGCCGGAGGACGTCGGGGAGGCGGCGGCCTACCTGCTCGGTGCCGGCTGGGTCACCGGCCAGACGCTGGTGCTCGACGGCGGCGCGCTGTCCCGCGGCCCCGCCTGACCCGTCGGTCCGGCTAGCGGCCGAGGACGCGGGCGAGGACGTCCTCGCCCGCGTCGTCCTCGCGGTAGCGCCGGCGGCGGCCGCCGGGCCGCACGCCGCTCTCGGCGAGGATCTGCGCCAGCCGCGCCGCGCCGGGGTCGTCGTCCGCGGTCGCGACCGGAGCCAGGACCGGGGACGGGACCGGGACGACGACGGGCGGCACTCCCGGCGCGGCGGTCGCGCCGTGGCCGGCCGCGGTGGCGTGCACGGCGGGCCGCTGCACGGTGACCTGCTCGTAGGGAGCCGGCGCCCGGTGCGCGGACGGCGGCGGGTCGGTGCGCCGGCGGTGCGGCGCGCGCTCGGCGGCCGCCGGGACGGGGACCGGGGGGACGACGGCCGGCGCGGCGGGAGCCGCCGGGACGGGGACCGGCGGGACGGGGACCGGCGGCACGGCGGGGCGGTCGTCGAGCATGCCGCGGGCGGCGAGCCACTCGCGGGGCGACCCGGCAGCCGGGCGGGCCGGCGGCGGCACGGGCACGGCGGGCCGGGGCCGGGCCGCGACGGAGGCGGCCACCGGGACCGCGACGGGCTCGGGGCGCACCGCGGGCAGCGGCTCCGGACGGACCTCGGCGACCGGTTCGGGCCGGGACGCGGGGGCCGCGACGGTGGCCGGCGCCGGGGCGGCCGGCCAGGCGCCGGTCAGCTCGCGCGCGACGTCGGCCGGCCAGGCGGAGGTGGCGGGCTCCAGCGTCTCGCGGCCGGGACCCGTGCGGACCGACTGGGCGTGCATGACGACCCGCTCGACGCGCATCTCCCCGGAGAGCTGGCCCGAGAGCTGCCCGGTGAGCTCGGCGCGCAGCCGCCCGACGTCGGCCCGCAGTCCGGTGAGCTCGGCCAGCTCGCCGCGCAGCTCCCCGGACAGGGCGCCGACGGCGGCGACCTCCTGCCGCAGCGCGCCCAGGCCGGACAGGCCCTCGCGCAGGCCGGCGAGCTCCCCGCGCAGCGCGTCGAGCTCGCGGCGCATGGCGTCCTCGGAGTCGCGGCGGACCCGGTCGGTGCGCTCCCGCTCGGCGTCGCGGACCTCGGCGACCTCGCGGCGGTGGGCGGCGCGCAGGTCGGCCTCGGTGCGGGCGGCGGCACCGTCGTCGTCGGCGGCGGGGCGGGCGGTCGCGAAGGCGGCCAGCAGGCACGCCCAGGCCACGGAGACGACGGCGATCCGCAGGATCGTCGGGTCGTCGCTCAGGAAGACGACGGCGGTGGCGGCGACGGCCGCCAGGCAGCCGAGCGCCAGGCCCGCCGCCCGCCACGGAGAGGACCCGCCGGCACCGCGACGGGCCGGGCCGTCCTCCCCCGTGGCACGCATGGTCCTCAGGGTAACGCTGAGCGAGCCCCCGACTCCGGCACGGATACGTCCCGTGTGGCGGAGCCGAGGGCTCGCTCTGGTGGTGCCGAGCGGGTCAGCCCTGGGCGAGCGCGCCGTCGGAGCTGAACACGAGGCCGATGGAGACCTCGCCCTGCTGGATGGCGGCCTTGGTGAGCGGGCCGCCGGCGTCGAACTCGCGGAACTCGGCGAAGGTCAGGCCGTAGGTGTCCTCGAGGCCGGGCTGGCAGAACGGGCGGGTCGGGCACTCGGCCGGGCCGCCGAGGACCAGCGAGCCGTCGCCGCAGGCGTCGGCCAGCTCCGAGAGCGTCGTGACGCCCAGCCCCTCGGCGAACTCCTGCGTGACCGCGAACGCGTTCTGGTCGGCGGCCTGCGACGGCGTGCCGAAGGTGAGCCCGACCTGGTCGGCCAGCGGCTGCAGCGCGTCGCGGGTGGCCTGGGCGTCGCCGCTGGCGATCGGCGCGGCCTCGGGGCCGTTGACCTGCTTGTTGACCGCCTCGGTGACCGTGGCCAGGTACTCGGGGAAGACCTGCAGGTCGGTGCCGGAGATGAGCGCCGGCAGGTAGAGGTCGCGGTTGCCGACCTCGCGCACCGAGGCGTCGAAGCCAGCGGCGTCGAGCACCCCGGCGTAGACGTTGGCCAGGATCGTCGACTCGGTGAAGTTGCCGGCGCCGACCACGATCGGGCCGCTGCCCTGCTCGAGGCCGTCGGTCACGCCGCTCTCGGCGACCCAGCCGGCGGCGACGTCCTCGGCGCTCTGCCGCTCGACGTCGACGGCGGCGTTGAGCTCGATGAGCTGGTCGGTGGTCATCGCCTCGGAGACCGCGTCCAGCGCCGGCAGCAGGGCCGGGTTGGCGGCGGCGGTGGCCGAGGTGACCGCCGGGACGATGTTGTCGGCGTTCTGCAGCTCCTGGTCGTCCTCGAGGACGACGAGCTGGTCGCCGGCCACCGGGGCGCAGGCGTCGCCGCCGGCGGCCGAGCCGCTGGCGCCGGTGGAGCCGCCGGTGCCCGAGGAGCCCGACTCGCCGCACGCGGCGGTGAGCAGGAGTCCGGCGAGGAGGAGGGGGGCGAGGGCGCGCTGCTTGCGCATGGTTCCGCCTTCTGTGTCCCGTGCGGCGGGCGGCCGCGACGCGTGTCTGGCGGGGGTCCCCGCGGCGCACATGCAACCCCCGGCCGGCGACCGACGGCAATCGAGCCGCGGATGTGTTGCGGGGTCGTTACACGGACGCCGTCAGCGCGAGACCTGGCTCACAGCGGGACGCCGGATGCGGTCGGTTCCGGAACGGCGCCGGCGTCCTCCGCCCGCCTGACCTGCAGGAACGGCAGCCGGCGCGGTCCGGGCGTCACCAGCCACGACACCAGGGCCAGCACCGCCTCGGTGAGCAGCGCCAGCCCGGCCACCGCGATGGCCCCGGCGATCATCACGCCGTAGTCCTGCTGGCCGAAGCCGAGGTTGATCAGCCGGCCCAGTCCCCCGCCGCCGACCAGCGCGGCCAGCCCCGCCGTCGCCACGACCTGGACGGCCGCCGTCCGGATGCCGGTCATCAGCAGCGGGAGGGCGAGCGGCAGCTCCACCCGGGTGAGCACCTGGCCCCGGCTCATGCCCATGCCGCGGGCGGCCTCGCGGACCTCGGGGTCGACGCCGCGGAAGCCGACGAAGGTGTTCGTGAGGATCGGCGGGACGGCGAAGACGGCGAGCGCGATGGTGGTCGCCCGGTTGCCGAAGCCGATCGGGCTGACCGCGAAGAGGGTGAGCAGCGCCAGCGTGGGCACCGCGCGGCTCACGTTGGACAGCCCGACCACCAGGCCGCCGCCGCGGCGGGAGGTGCCCAGGGCCGTGCCAATCGGCAGGGCCACCACCATCGCGGCGAGGACGGCGACCAGGGAGATGGTCAGGTGCTCGACGGCGAGGTCGGCGATGCCGTTGGGCCGGCTCCAGTTGAAGGGGTCGTTGAGGTAGACGATCGCCCGCTCGAAGTCGTTCATGCCCGTGCCGCCCGCGACCAGGGGGTGAGCAGCCGTTCGGCGCCCGCGAGCAGCGCGTCGGCGAGCAGCGCCAGCAGCACGCAGCCGACGGCGCCGGTGACGATCTCGGCCCGGTAGAAGTTCGACGCGAAGCCGCCGGTGATCAGCTGCCCCAGCCCGCCGTGCCCGACGAGGACGCCCACGGTGGTGAGCGCGACGGTCGACACCGTCGCGATCCGCAGGCCGGCCATGATCGCCGGCAGGGCCAGCGGCAGGTCCACCCGCCACAGCGTCTGGGCGCCGGACAGGCCCATGCCGCGGGCGGCCTCCCGCACGTCGGCCGGCACGCCCTGCAGGCCGGCGAGGAAGTTGCGCACCAGGATGACCAGCGAGTACGCCACCAGGCCGATGAGCACGGTGTTCGACGACAGGCCGGTGAAGGGCACCAGCAGCGCGAACAGCGCCAGCGACGGGATCGTGTAGACGACCGTGGACAGGCCCAGGACCGGCGCCGACAGGTAGCGGCTGCGGCGGGCGACCAGCGCCAGCGGCAGCGCGAGGGCCGCCCCGATCAGGACGGCGAGCACGGTCAGGCGGACGTGCTCGCCGGTGTAGGCGAGGATGCTGTCCCAGTTGTCGGTCACGTAGGACGGGTCGAACCAGGGGTTCGGGGCCTCGTCCACCGCGAGCAGCCCCACCGCGGGGTCGCTCACCGCGTCCAGCAGAGGGCGCGTACCCAGGGAGGTCACCCCGTGGACGCTACTGCCGCGAGCCGCTCGGAGGGCCCGGGCCCGGACGGCACCGCCCAGGAGATCCGCCTCGAGGGCGTGGGGAAGGTCTACGCCGACGGCACCGTCGGCGTGCAGGAGCTCGACCTGACCTTCGCCGCCGGCGAGCTGTCGGTGCTCGTCGGGCCCTCGGGCTGCGGCAAGACGACGACCATGAAGATGATCAACCGGGTCATCGAGCCGACCAGCGGGCGGATCCTGCTCGGCGGCGAGGACGTCACCCGCGTCGACCCCGACCGGCTGCGCCGCCGCATCGGCTACGTCATCCAGAACGTGGGGCTCTTCCCCCACCAGACGGTGCGCGCGAACGTCGCGACGGTGCCGCGGCTGCTCGGGTGGGACAAGCGGCGCACCCGCGACCGCGTGGACGAGCTGCTGGCCACGGTGGGCCTCGACCCCGCCGTCCACGGCGACCGCTACCCCGCCCAGCTCTCCGGCGGGCAGCGCCAGCGGGCCGGGGTGGCGCGGGCGCTGGCCGCCGACCCCGCCGTCCTGCTCATGGACGAGCCGTTCTCCGCCGTCGACCCGGTGGTGCGCGAGCGGCTGCAGACGGAGTTCCTCCGGCTGCAGGAGACGGTGCGCAAGACCATCGTCTTCGTCACCCACGACATCGAGGAGGCCGTCCGCATCGGCGACCGGATCGCGGTGATGAGCACCGGCGGGCGGGTGGAGCAGTTCGCTCCCCCGGCCGACCTGCTCGGCCGCCCGGCCAACGCCTTCGTCGCGGACTTCGTCGGCTCCGACCGGGGCCTCAAGCGGCTGGCGGTCACCGGCATCTCCGTCGACGACCTCGAGCGGCCGCCGGTGGTGCACGTGGCCGACGGCCTGGCCGACGCCCGCGCCTCCATGACCGCGGCGGGCGCGCGCTGGGCCGTCGTCCTCGACGACGACGGGCGGCTGCACGGGTGGCTGTCGGCCGAGCGGGCCACCGGTGCCGGCACGGTGGGCTCGGCGGCGCGCCGGATGGAGGCGTGGGTGCCGGTCGACGCGACGCTCAAGACGGCGTTCGCCACGATGCTGCAGCACGAGGCCGGCTGGGTGGCCGTGCTCGACGGCGACGTCTTCCTCGGGGTGCTGACGCCGGAGTCGCTGCACGCCGCGCTGCGCCGGTCGGTGGAGGGCACCGTGCCCGAGGTGGCCGGCGCCGCGCGCGCCTAGGCGCGGACGCCGCCGGGCGGGTCGTCCTCGTCCGGCGGGACCCGGCACACCGACTCCAGCCACAGTGCGGCGGCCGTGAGCGCGGCGGCGCAGGCGACGCCCACGACGGCCGTGACCGTGTCACCGCCCGCCGCCTCCAGCCGGGACACCGCGGGCGCCACGTGCAGCAGGACGCCCGCCCACACGCCGGCGAAGACCGCACCGACGTAGGCGCTGGCCTGGGCGAGCACCGCCAGGCGGGCGACGAGCATCGGCTCGACCGGGCGCACCAGCGGCGCGCCCGGCCCCGGGTCACTGCCGCGGCGGGCGGCGCGCTGGGCGGCCAGCCGGGTGCGCAGCGTGCGGGCACCGAGCGCCTCGGCGACGGCGAGCACGGCCAGCGGCACGGGCAGCCACCAGCGCAGCGGCGGCAGGCTGCCGTAGGTGGCGCGCACGACCAGCCACGAGGCCAGCGCCAGCCCGACCGCGACGACGACCAGGTCGCGGCGGCTCACCGGCCTCAATGGAGGTGCTCCCAGCGCGCGACCGCCGCCACGTCGTCAGGCGGCAGCGCGGCGACGAGGTCGGCGACCCTCCCGTGCCCGGGCAGCACCGCCGTGGGGTCCAGCGACAGCCACGGCACCAGCACGAACGCCCGCTCGTGCGCGCGGGGGTGCGGCAGCGTGAGGACGGGGTCGCCGGAGAGCACGGGGCTGCCGTCGTCGGCGGTCACCGTGACGACGTCGACGTCGAGGGTCCGCGCGCCCCAGCGGACCTCGCGGGTGCGACCGGCGGCCTGCTCCAGCTCGTGCGCCCGGGCCAGCCAGCCGGCGGCGTCGCGGTCGCCGCGCACGAACACGACGGCGTTGAGGTACGGCGGCTGCTCCACCGGCCCCCAGGGCGGCGTCTCGAACAGCGTCGAGCGGGCCACCAGCCCGTCGGCCTTGAGCGCGTCGATCGCGGAGCGCAGGGTCCCCGCGCGGTCGCCGAGGTTGGCGCCCAGGGAGAGGACGGCGCGGGTCATGCCCGCTCACGCCGGATGGTGACGGTGACGTCGTCGAAGGGGACGCCGAGGTCGGCCTGCGGCTTGTGCACGGTGATCTCGACCGCCTGCACCAGCGGGTCGGCGAGGCAGACGTCGGCCAGCTGCGCGCACAGCGTCTCGAGCAGGTCCACCGGCTCGCCGGTGAGCACCGCGTGCAGCCGCTGGGCCAGCTCGGCGTAGTTGACCGTGAGCGCGAGGTCGTCGGTGGCCGCGGCGGGCGCGGTGTCGACCTCGAGGACGGCGTCGACGGAGAACGTCTGCCCGTTCTCGCGCTCGAAGCCGTAGACGCCGTGGTGGGCGTGCGCGGTGAGGCCGCGGACGGCGATCCGGTCCGGGGTGCGGTCGGGGGTGCGCCGCTCAGTCACGCCGGGCCTCCTCGCGGGCGCGCTGCACGGCCGCCACGGTGCGGACGGCGTCGGCCGAGCCCGCGGCGTCGTGCACCCGCACGCCCCAGGCGCCGGCCTCGGCGGCCAGGACGGTGGTGGCCAGCGTGGCGCCGTCGCGCCCGGCCGCGGGGCGCACCGCACCGTCGGGCCCGGCGAGCAGCCGGCCCAGGAAGGTCTTTCGGGAGGCGCCCACCAGCACCGGCAGGCCGAGGGCGACCACCCGCGGCAGCCCGGCGAGCAGCGCCCAGTTGTGCGCCGCCTGCTTGGCGAAGCCGAGGCCGGGGTCGAGGACGAGCTGCGCGGCGTCGACGCCGGCCGACAGCGCGGCGTCGACCCGGGCGGTCAGCTCCGTGCACACCTCGGCGACGACGTCGCCGTACTCGGCGTGGGCGTACATCTCGCGGCTGTGGCCGCGCCAGTGCATGAGCACCCACGGGACGCCGGCGTCGGCGACCAGCGCGGCCATGCCCTCGTCGGCCAGCCCGCCGCTGATGTCGTTGACGAGCACCGCCCCGGCCTCCAGCGCGGCGGCGGCCACCTCCGTGCGGGTGGTGTCGACGCTGACCCGCACCCCGGCCGCGGCGAGCTCGGCGACCACCGGGACGACGCGGCGGCGCTCCTCCGCGGCGTCGACCCGGTCGGCGCCCGGGCGGGTGGACTCGCCGCCCACGTCGACGTAGTCGGCGCCGGCCGCGGCCATCGCCAGCCCGTGCGCGACGGCGGAGTCCCGGTCGGCGAAGCAGCCGCCGTCGGAGAAGGAGTCGGGGGTGACGTTGAGGACGCCCATCACCACGCACCGCCCCGGGTGCAGCAGCCGCGGCGCGGTCCCGGTCACCGGCCGGCGGTCATCGTCCGAGGACGAGGCTCATCGCCTCGGCGCGGGTGGCGGCGTTGTCGCGGAACATGCCGCGCACGGCGGAGGTGACCGTCGTCGAGCCGGGCTTGCGGATGCCGCGCATGCCCATGCACAGGTGCTCGGCCTCGATGACGACGATCACGCCGCGCGGCTTGAGGACGTCGGCCAGCGCGTCGGCGATCTGCCGGGTCATCCGCTCCTGGACCTGCGGCCGGCGGGCGTAGACGTCGACCAGCCGGGCGATCTTCGACAGCCCGGTGACCTTGCCGTCCTCGCCGGGGATGTACCCGACGTGCGCGGCGCCGTGGAAGGGCACCAGGTGGTGCTCGCAGGTCGAGTACATCGGGATGTCCTTGACCAGCACCAGCTCGTCGTGGTCCTCGTCGAACGTGGTCGCGAGGACCTCCGCCGGGTCCTGCCAAAGCCCGGCGAAGGTCTCCGCGTAGGCGCGGGCCACCCGGGCCGGGGTGTCGCGCAGGCCCGGGCGGTCGGGGTCCTCCCCCACCGCGATCAGCAGCTCGCGGACGGCCGCCTCAGCGCGGGCGGCGTCGATCCGGGACGGGTCCGCGCGGACCTCGTCCCCCGGTTCCTCGGGGAGCTCGCTCACCGCTGAGCGGGGGCGCCGACGTCACCGACCGGGTTGCTGCCGCCCTTCACGAGGCCCACGCCGTTGCCGTTGGCGGCGGTGGCGCCGTGCCCGTTGCCGTTGGCCAGGGCGGCCTGCTCGGCGGGGGTGAGCACCGGCGGCTGGTCGGAGGGGGTGCGCTTGCCGAAGCCGTTGTAGGGGGCCATCGACGGGCGCTTGACGACCGGCGCGCAGATGCGGGCCATGTCCTCCTTGGAGAGGGTCTCCTTCTCGATCAGCTCGAGGACGAGCTGGTCGAGGACGCCCCGGTACTCCACGAGGATCTCCCACGCCTCGTCGTGGGCGGCCTCGATGAGCGCGCGGATCTCGCCGTCGATGTCGGCGGCGACGGCCTCGGAGTAGTCCGGCCGCGAGCCCATGTCCCGGCCGAGGAACGGCTCGCCCTCGGTGCTGCCGTACTTCACCGCGCCGAGCTTGGCGCTCATGCCGTACTGGGTGACCATCGCGCGGGCCATGGAGGTGGCCTTCTCGATGTCGTTGCCGGCGCCCGTCGTCGGCTCGTGGAAGACCAGTTCCTCGGCCGCGCGCCCGCCGAGGGCGTAGGCCAGGGTGTCGATCATCTCCGACCGGGTCTGGGTGTACTTGTCCTCGGTCGGCAGCACGAGCGTGTGCCCGAGCGAGCGGCCGCGCGGCAGGATCGTCACCTTGTGCACCGGGTCCAGGTTGGGCAGTGCGTGCGCCACCAGGGCGTGGCCGCCCTCGTGGTAGGCGGTGACCTTCTTCTCCTTCTCGCTCATCGCCCGCGTCTTGCGCTCGGGGCCGGCGATGACGCGGTCGATCGCCTCCTCGAGCGTGGCGTCGGTGATCTGCGTGCCGTTGCCGCGGGCGGTGAGCAGCGCGCCCTCGTTGAGGACGTTGGCGAGGTCGGCTCCGGTGAAGCCGGGGGTGCGGCGGGCGACGGTCCCGAGGTCGACGTCGGGGGCGAGCGGCTTGCCCTTGGCGTGCACCTCGAGGATCTGCTTGCGGCCCTCGAGGTCGGGGCGGTCGACGGCGATCTGCCGGTCGAAGCGGCCCGGGCGCAGCAGCGCCGGGTCGAGGATGTCCGGCCGGTTCGTGGCGGCGATCATGATGACGCCGCCCTTGACGTCGAAGCCGTCCATCTCGACGAGCATCTGGTTGAGCGTCTGCTCCCGCTCGTCGTGTCCGCCGCCCATGCCGGCGCCGCGGTGGCGGCCGACGGCGTCGATCTCGTCGACGAAGATGATCGCCGGCGCGTTGGTCTTGGCCTGCTCGAACAGGTCGCGCACGCGGCTGGCGCCGACACCGACGAACATCTCGACGAAGTCCGAGCCGGAGATCGAGAAGAACGGCACCCCGGCCTCGCCGGCCACCGCGCGGGCGAGCAGCGTCTTGCCGGTGCCGGGCGGGCCGAACAGCAGCACGCCCTTGGGGATCTTCGCGCCAACGGCCTGGAACTTGACCGGGTTGGCCAGGAAGTCCTTGATCTCCTGGAGCTCCTCGATCGCCTCGTCGGCCCCGGCGACGTCGGCGAACGTCGTCTTCGGGGTGTCCTTGGTGATCTGCTTGGCCTTGGACTTGCCGAAGGCCATCACGCCCCGGCCGCCGCCCTGCATGGAGTTGAACAGCCAGAACAGCAGGAGCAGGAGGATCAGGAACGGCAGGAAGCTGATCAGGATGCTCGCGAGGATGCTGTCCTGGGTGACGTTCGTCGTGAAGTCGACGCCGTCGCCGGTGCTCTCACCGTCGGCGCCGAGGCCGGAGACGAGCGCGAAGACGTCGTCGGAGGCGCCGATCGGGTAGGACGCGCTGATCTGGTCGTTGCCGTCGACCGGGTCGGTCAGGTCGAGGTCGAGCGTCTGTTCCTTGTCGTTGATCGTGACCTGCTCGACGTTGCCCGACTCGATCTGCTCGAGCGCGACCGACGTCCGGACCGGCTCGTAGGCCGAGCCCCCGCTGAACACGGCGGACAGGCCGAGGGCGACCAGGACGACGAGGACGACCCAGAACCACACGGAGCGGAAGATCTTCTTGCGTTCCATACACCGATGCCGGGCGACCGGAGGGCTCCGGCCTGGCCCGTCGACCCTCCTGATCGTCCGGGTGACGCGCCGCGCGACCCGGGCGGGCACCCTGGCGCTCGGTGCAGCGTCGTTGCGACGACGGTACACCGGCGCGGCTGTGTGCCCCCTGTGCGTGAGCTGGGCGGAGGACCCCCGTCCCCCCTCCGGAGGACCCCGTCCGGAGGGGCCCGCCCGGAGGGCCCTACGTCTCGTAGACCTCGGGCTTCAGCGTGCCGATGTAGGGCAGGTCGCGGTAGCGCTCGGCGTAGTCGAGGCCGTAGCCGACGACGAACTCGTTGGGGATGTCGAAGCCGACGTAGCGCACCGGCACCTCGACCTTGATCGCGTCGGGCTTGCGCAGCAGCGCGCAGACCTCGAGCGAGGCGGGCCGGCGGCCGCCGAGGTTCTTGAGCAGCCAGGACAGGGTCAGCCCCGAGTCGATGATGTCCTCGAGGACCAGCACGTGCCGGTCGCTGATGTCGCGGTCGAGGTCCTTGAGGATCCGGACGACGCCCGAGGAGCTGGTCGAGCTGCCGTAGGAGGAGACGGCCATGAACTCCATCTGCGTGGGCAGCCGCAGCGCCCGGGCGAAGTCGCTCATGAACAGCACCGCGCCCTTGAGGACGCCGACCAGCAGGACCTCCCGGCCCTCGTAGTCCCGCGCGACCTGCTCGGCCAGCTCGGTGATCTTGGCCTGGATCTGCTCCTCGGAGAGGAGGACGTGGTCGATGTCGGGGCCGTAGCCGTGGTCGGGCCCCAGCACGGCGGCAGGGGTCGACGCGGTCTCGCTCACGGGGCGTGCTCCTCCGGGTCGGGGGTGGTCCCGGCCCTCCCGCCCGGGGAGCCGGCGGGCCGCAGCACCAGCCTGCCAGACGCCCGGAGCGCCTCCGCACCGCCCGGCAGGGCCACCGCCCCCTGCCCGTGCCATGCCGAGACCAGCGCGTCGACGGCGCCCAGGTGGACCGCCTGCAGGTCGGGGACGCCGGCCTCCCGCAGCCAGCCGCGCAGCACCCGGCGGCGCAGCGCGGCGGGCAGGTCGGCGAGGTCGGCGGCCGGCAGCCCGCCGTCGCCGGACACGCGCGCGAGGGAGGCGGCGGCGAGGTCGTCGAGGGCGTCGAGGTCCTCGCGCAGCAGGTCCGCGGTGCGGGCCAGCGCGGGGGCGACGCCGCCGCCGAGCACGTCCTCCAGCAGCGGCAGCACCTCGGCCCGCAGCCGGGCGCGGCGGTAGGCCGGGTCGGTGTTCCACGGGTCGTCCCACACCGGCAGGCCCTGCGCCGCGCAGGCCGCCCGCGTCGTCGCCCGGCGGACGCCGAGCAGGGGGCGCCAGAACGGCGGGCGCTCGGCGACCATCCCGGCCACCGAGCGGGGGCCCGAGCCCCGGCCGAGGCCGAGCAGCACCGTCTCGGCCTGGTCGTCGAGGGTGTGGCCGAGCGCGACCCGCGCGCCGGACGCCGCGGCCTCCCGGGTGAGCGCCGCGTACCGCGCCGAGCGCGCCGCGCCCTCCGGGCCGCCGCCGGTGCCGACGTCGACGGCGACGACGCGCACCGGGTCCAGGCCCAGCCCGCGCAGCAGGTCCGCCGTCGCGGCGGCGCGGTCGGCCGACCCCGGCTGCAGCCGGTGGTCGACGGTGACCGCGCCGGCGGGCACCCCGGCCCGCGGGGCCTCGAAGGCGACCGCCGCGGCCAGCGCGAGGGAGTCCGCTCCCCCGCTGACGGCCACCAGCACCGGCTGCGCGGAGGCGCGCAGGCCCGGCCGGACGGCGCTGCGGACGTGCGCGACCGCCGGTGGCGGGCCGCTCACCCGCGCCGGCTCAGGCGACGGCCGGGCGGCCGTGCACCCGCTCGACCCAGCGGGCGGGGTCGGTGAGCTCCTCGACCAGCGGCAGGGTCTCCGGGCCGCTCCACACCCGGTTGAACCCGTCCATGCCGACGAGGTCGACGACGCCGCCGACGAAGTGCCGCCCGTCGGCGTACTGCTTCATCTTCTGCTCGAGGCCGAGCAGGCGGCGCAGCACGCGGTCGAACGGGCCGCGGCCCTTGCGGCGCTGGGCGAAGCGCTTGCGCAGCGTGCGCACCGACGGCACGACGTCGGGGCCGACGCCGTCCATGACGAACTCCGCGTGCCCCTCGACCAGGCTCATCACCGCGGTGACCCGGTCGAGGACGGCACGCTGCTCCGGGTCGCGGACCAGCGCCATCAGGCCCTGGCCGGCCTCGTCGTCGTCCCCGCCGCGGACGGCGTCGGCCAGGCCGCGCACCAGGTCCGACAGCCGGTCGCGCAGCGCGTCGGGGCTGAGGTCGGTGGCGTCGACGAACTCGGCGATCTGGGCCTCGAGGTGGTCGGCGAGCCACGGGAAGGCGGTGAACTGCAGCTGGTGGGTGACCTCGTGCAGGCACACCCACAGGCGGAAGTCGCTCGGGTCGACGCCCAGCCGGCGCTCGGCGTCGACGATGTTGGGCGCCACCAGCAGCAGCCGGCCGCCGGTGCCGAAGATCTCGTACTGGCCGAGCACCCGCGAGGACAGGAAGGCGAGCAGGCCGCCGGCCTGCACGCCGGTGGCGCGCGAGCCGATCGCGGTGGCCAGCGGGCCGGGGCGGCTGTCCTGCCGCTCGGCGAGCGCGGTGACCAGCGGGTCCATGAGCGCGGCCATGCCGGCGGTGTTGGCGTCGATCCAGCCGGGCCGGTCGACGACGGCGACCTCGGGCACCGGCCCGCCCGCGACCGGGTGCAGGCCGGTGAGGCCCTCGACGTGCGCGACGGCGGCCGCGGCGGCCTCGTGCAGCTCCCGGACGACGGCGGCGGCCTCCTCGCGGGTGGTCTCGGGCCCCTGCCCGGACAGCCGGCGGGCCGTGCGACCGGCGAGCTCCCAGTCGACCAGTGCGCTGCTCGTCATCGCCTCACCGTACCCGCGGGACCTGCGGGTACCCGGGGCTCAGCGGCAGCCGCAGGCGGCGAGGGCGGCGGCCATCCCGTCGAGGGCGGCCTCCTCCGGTCCGCCGCCGCCGACGGTGCCGTTGGCCACCAGCGCGTAGGCCAGCAGCCGGCCGTCGGCGGTGACCACGGTGCCGGCCAGCCCGTGCACGCCGAGCAGCGTGCCGGTCTTGCCGCGCACCGCGCCGGGGGCGGTCGCCGGGTCGTCGTCGCCCCGGTCGGCGAGCGTGCCGTCGTAGCCGGCGACGGCCAGGCCGGACACGATCGCCGAGGCGCCCTCGAGGGAGCCGTCGGCGGCACCGGCGACGACGTCGGTGAGCAGGTCGGGGGTGACCAGGTCCAGCCGGGACAGGCCGCTGCCGTCGCGCAGGTCGAGGTCGGCGACGTCGAACCCGGCGTCGGAGAGGGCGGCGGTGACCGCCTCGGCCGACCCCTCGAAGCTGGCCGGCAGGTCGCGGGCCAGGGCCACCTGGCGGGCGAGGGACTCCGCCAGCAGGTTGTCCGACAGCGACAGCGCCTGCTCGACCAGCCGGGCGACCGGCGCGGAGCGGACCGAGCCCAGCTCCCGCGCGCCCTCGGGGGCCTCGCCCAGCTCCACGGTGGCGCCGGGGACGCCGAGCGCCTCGGCCAGCGCGCGGCCGGCGTCGGTTCCGGGAGCGCCGCTGCGCGCGTTCTCCCCCGGGGTCACGCGGGCGCCGTCGACGGCGGTGGCGGTGACCGGGGACGCGTAGCTCGACGGCGCGTCCTCCGGGCCCCAGCCCTCGGCGGTGAGCGGCCCCTCGAACAGCGAGTTGTCCACGACCACCCGGCCGACCGCGGTGCCGGGCGGCAGGGCGGCGCGCACCTGCGCGGCGAGGTCGGCGACGGTGGCCGCTCCCGGGTAGGTCAGCGAGGGCGTGGTGGTCGACAGCGTGGGGTCGCCGCCGCCGACGAGCACCACCTCGTCGGGCGCCGCGCCGGCGACGACGGTGGTCTCGAGGGTGGCCTCGGGGTCGAGCGTGGTGAGCGCGGCGACGGCGGTGAGCAGCTTGGCGGTCGAGGCCGGCGTCACGGGGTCGCCCGCGCCGTCGTCGAGGAGCACGTCGCCGCTGGCGACGTCGACCACCTCGGCCGACACGCCGTCGGCGAGCGCGGGGGTGGCCAGCAGCGGCGCGAGCGCGTCGGCGAGCGCGGCCGGGTCGGGCACCGGCGCGTCGGAGGCCAGCGACGCGAGCACGGGCGCGGGCTCGCCGAGCTCGGGCAGCTCGGCGGCCGGCAGCGACGGGTCGGCGGCGGCCGGGCCGCCGTCGCGGCCCAGCCAGAGCACGGCTCCGACGGCGAGCGCGGCCACCACGACCAGCGCGACCAGGACCGTCAGCAGGCGTCTGCGCAGCCGCCGGTAGCTCGGCGTGACGGTCGTCGACGAGCTCGGCTCGATGGTGCCCACCCCCCGGGAAGGCCCTCCCGGGCGGACCTGCGCCGGTGGGCCTGACAGCAGTGGTCCACACTATCTGCCGTGCAGTTCGACGTGACGGTAGAGATCCCCAAGGGCCAGCGGAACAAGTACGAGCTGGACCACGCCACCGGGCGCATCCGGCTCGACCGGATGCTGTTCACCTCCACCCGGTACCCGGCCGACTACGGGTACATCGAGAACACCCTGGGGCAGGACGGCGATCCGCTCGACGCCCTGGTGCTCCTGGAGGAGCCCACCTTCCCCGGGTGCCTGATCACCTGCCGGGCGATCGGGATGTTCCGGATGACCGACGAGGCCGGTGGCGACGACAAGGTCCTCACCGTCCCGGCCACCGACCCGCGGATGGCCCACCTCCAGGACATCACCGACGTGTCGGAGTTCGACCGCCTGGAGATCCAGCACTTCTTCGAGACCTACAAGGACCTCGAGCCGGGCAAGTCGGTCGAGGGGGCCGAGTGGGTCGGCCGCGCCGAGGCCGAGGCCGAGATCGAGGCCTCGATCAAGCGGGCCCAGGAGGCCGGCGGCCACTGAGCCGCACTCCCCTCCCCCCGGCCTGGCCGGACCTGCGAGCGCACGACGGACGACGGACGGCGGCGCACCCCGACGGGGGTGCGCCGCCGTCGTCGTCCCGGGCGGTGTCGTCCCGGGCGGTGTCCGCTCAGGCGACGTCGTCTCAGGAGACGTCGTGCAGCACCGCGGTGAGGAAGCCCAGCTCGCGGCGGTAGCCCTCCAGCCACTGCCGCCGGTGGGTGCGCGCGGCGTCGAGCGCCTCCTCGCGCTCGCCGGCGACGGCCTCGGTGAGCGCCCACTCGGTGAGCGCCCCGGTCCAGGACCACTCGTACTCGTCCCACTCGGCGGTCGTGCTCAGGTGCGCGTAGCCGGGCTCGAACCCGCAGCGGCCGACCTCCGCCAGCAGGCCCGGCAGGTCGGGCAGCTCGCCGGGCTCGGCGCCGAGGCCGGCCAGCGCCCGCTCGCTCGGACCGGACTCCCAGAAGCCGTCGCCGAACAGCACCCGCCCGCCGGGCCGCAGGTGCCGGCGGGCCGCCTCGAGGGCGCCGGCCGTCCCGCCGAAGGCGTGCGCGGCGCCGATGCACAGCACGACGTCGGCCGGCTCGCCCCGCCAGCCGGCGGCGTCGGCCTGCACGAAGACGGCGCGGCCCACCATCCCGGCGAGCGCCGCGCGGTCGCGGGCGGCGTCGAGGGCGGGGCCGGAGGTGTCCACGCCGACGCCGGACAGGCCGGGCCGGGCGGCCAGCATCGCCAGCAGCCAGGCGCCGGAGCCGCAGCCGAGGTCGAGGGCGGTGCCGCGGCCGGTCGGCGCCGCCCGCTCCACCAGCCAGGCGAGGGCGTCGTCGGAGACGGGGGCGGCGACGGGGTGCCAGCGGTGGGCGATCGCGCTGAGCCGGGCTCGGTCCACGGACGCAGTCTGGCGCACCCGCAGGCGGCCGCTAGATCAGGCCGCGCGAGCGGAGGTCCCGCATCTGGGCGAACACCCGGCGGCGGACGTCGTCCTCGTCCCTCTCCTTGAGGCCGATGAAGCGCAGCGAGAGCTCGGGGCGCTTGTCCTCGCGCGGGTGCCGCCGGATGACCTCGGCCTTGGTCGCCAGCGCGCGACCGTCGAGGTCGAGCGACACGTGCACCACCGAGCCGACCTCGAGCGCGCCGCTGCGGTCGGGCTCGCCGTCGAGCAGGCAGTGGATGCCGCCCTCGCTGAGGTCGACGGTGGTGCCGGTGCGGTGCTCCCCGCCGGCGTGGACCGTCACGTCCAGGGTGATCGGCACCCGCACCGCGGAGCGGCGCTGGCCGCGCGAGGCCGGGCCGGCGATGCGGACCCGCCAGGTCGGCGCGTCGCCGCCCCGCACGTCGAGCAGCACGGCCGGCACCGACCGCAGCTCCTCGGGTCCGCGCCAGACAAGCTCGAGTACCTCGCCGGGCTCGAGCCGGACGCGGCGCCGGGAGGCGTCCTCGCCGACGCTGATCACCAGCTCCCCGCCGGTGGCCTCCTCGACGAAACTGGTCAGCACGTCGTCGCGGCTGACCGCCTTGACGTCGAGCACCGACCGGTCCTCGGGGTAGTCGACTCCGGGCGTGGCCATGTCGTCCCTCCTGCTGCGACGGGGTCCTCCGGGGACTGGATCGGCAGGTCGGGCGGGAACTGGAGTCGACGGCGCTCATCCGTGCAGCGCGGGGCGGTAGACGAGCTCCTGGACGCGGCCGTCGAAGGTGGTGCTGGAGACCAGGTCGAGGTCGAAGTCGGCGGCGCCGGCGAACACCGGGTCGGTGGCGGTGCGGCCGGTGATCACGGGGAAGACGGTCACCTGGACGAGGTCGACCAGCCCGGCGGCCATGAGCGCGCGGTTCATCGCCAGGCTGCCGTGGGAGCGCAGCGGCACCGGAGACTCCGCCTTGAGCCGCGCGACGACGTCGACGGCGTCCCCGTGCTCGAGGGTGGCGTCGGGCCAGTCGAGCGGGGCCTGCAGCGTCGTCGACACGACCGTCGTCGGCATGTCCCGCATGCGGGCGTTCAGCGGGTCGAGCGTGCCGGCGGCGCCGTCGGCCGCGAGGAACCGGTGGAACTCCCGCCAGGTGGTGGCGCCCAGGACCAGCCGCTGGTCGGCGCGGTACTGGGCGAGGCGGTGGTCGAGGAACTCCGGCCCCTCCTTGCCCCAGTAGCCGCCCCAGTCGCCGTCCTCGCCGTAGGAGCCGAAGCCGTCGAGGCTGGTGAAGACGTCGAAGGTGTAGGTGGCGGTCACGGTGCCCTCCCGGGTCCGGCGGTCGTGTCGAGGGGCAGACCGGCGGCGGGGGCGGGACTCATCGCGGGAACGGCCGCGGCCCCGTCCTCGGGGAGGACGGGGCCGCGGGGTGGAGCCGCCTGTCGGAATCGAACCGACGACCTTCTCATTACGAGTGAGATGCTCTACCGACTGAGCTAAGGCGGCGGGCGTGCGGGGGACAGCCTACGTCACGGCCTCCCCCGGCCGGTGCGGGCCCGGGGTCAGGCCGCGGGGAGTCGCAGCGCCACGGTGAGCGCCTCGACGGCGACCTGCGGCTTGACGTTCTGCTCGAGCGCGGTGCGGCAGGCGAGGACGGCGTCGATGCGGCGCAGCGCCCCCTCCGCGCCGATCCGGCGGGCCAGCTCCTCGGCGTCGGCCCGGCGGTCGGGGTGGTTGAGCGGCAGCACCTCGCCGGCCGCGGCGTCGAGGACGAGCGCGTCGCGGTAGAGGCCGGCGAGGTCGACCAGCGCGCGGTCGAGGGAGTCGCGGCCGATGCGGGTGGCCCGGCTCTTCTGCCGCTTCTCCAGGTCCTTGAGCACGCCGGCGCCGCGGCTGGCGGCGGCGACGCCCGGCCCGCGCGCGCCGACGCCGATGCTGGCCTTGACCGCCTCGGTCTCGGCGCCGTCGAGGGCGGCGGTGGTGCGGTCGGACTCCTCCTTCGCGGCGCCGACCAGGTCGTCGGCGGCGTTGAGGCAGGCGGCCAGCGAGACCAGCGACAGCGGGATGTCGAGCACGGCCTTGCGGGCCAGCCGCGCGGTCTCGTCGCGCGCGAGGTGCCGGGCCCGGCCGACGTGGCCGCCGGAGGCGCCCGCCGACCAGGCGGCCAGCGCCGGGTCGACCCCGTCGCGGCGGACCAGCACGTCGGCGACGGCGTCGACCGGCGGCGTCCGCAGCCCGACCACCCGGCACCGCGAGCGGATGGTGACCGGCACGTCCTCGGGGTGCAGGCTCGGCGCGCAGAGCAGGAAGACCGTGCGCGGCGGCGGCTCCTCGATCATCTTGAGGACGGCGTTGGCGGCCTGCTCGGTCATCCGGTCGGCGTCCTCGACGACGACGACCTGCCAGCGCCCCTGCGACGGCGCGCGGCCGGCGACGCGCACGAGCTCGCGGGCCTCGGTGACGCCGATCGACAGGCCCTCGGGCACGACGGTCTGCACGTCGGCGTGGGTGCCGGCCAGCACGGTGCGGCAGGCGTGGCAGGTGCCGTCGCCGCCGTCGGGGCACTGCAGCGCCGCGGCGAACGCGCGGGCGGCGACCGACCGGCCCGACCCCGGCGGGCCGGTGAACAGCCAGGCGTGGGTCATGGCGGTGGGCTGGGCGACGGCGGCCTGCAGCTCGGCGACGACGGCCGGCTGGCCGATGACCTCCGACCAGACGCTCACGCGACCCGCCCCGGGAGCAGCGCGGCGACCCGCTCGCGGACCGCGGCGGCGATCTCCTCGGCGGGGCCGCCCGCGTCGAGGACGAGGTAGCGGTGTGGCTCGGCGCCCGCGAGCGCGCGGAAGGTGGCGCGCACCCGCTCGTGGAAGTCGATCGACTCGCTCTCGAGGCGGTCGGCGGCGGCGCGGCCGAGCGCGCGGGCGAGGCCGGCCTCGGGCGGCAGGTCGAGCAGCACGGTGAGGTCGGGCACCAGGCCGCCGGTGGCCCAGGACGACAGCCGGCGGACCTCCTCGAGCTCCAGCGCGCGGCCGGCCCCCTGGTAGGCCAGCGAGCTGTCGACGTAGCGGTCGGTGAGCACGACCTCGCCCGCGTCGAGTGCGGGCAGCACCACGGTGGCCACGTGGTGGGCGCGGTCGGCGGCGTAGAGCAGCGCCTCGGCGCGCGGGGCGAGCGCGCCGGTGGCCGGGTCGAGCAGCAGCGCGCGGATGCGGGCGCCGGGCGGGGTGCCGCCGGGCTCGGAGGTGAGCCGGGCGGGGACCTCGTGCAGGCCGAGCCAGTCGAACAGCAGCCGGGCCTGGGTGGACTTGCCGGTGCCCTCCCCGCCCTCGAAGGCGACGAACAGCCCGCGGCCGGGCACGCGCGGCGAGGCGTCGATCGGGAGCTCCCGGGAGGTGCGAGGGGCGGGTGGGCGGCCGGTCCACGGTACCGGCCGGGGCCGACGTCCCCGGGCCGGCGGCGGCCCTACGGTGCGGGTCGTGGACGCGCGCTGGGACCCCGCCACCTACCTGCGGCACGCCGGGGAGCGGGCCCGGCCGTTCGCCGACCTGCTGGCCCGGGTGGACGCCACCGACCCGCGGGCCGTGGTCGACCTCGGCTGCGGCGAGGGCACCCTGACCGCGTCGCTGGCCGCGCGCTGGCCGGGGGCGCGGGTGACCGGCGTGGACGCCTCGCCGGAGATGCTGGCCGCGGCCGCCGCGCACGCCGTCGACGGGCGGGTGGCGTTCGAGCGGGGCGACGTGCGGGACTGGCGCCCGGGCGGGCCGGTCGACGTCGTGGTGTCCAACGCGGTGCTGCAGTGGGTGCCCGGGCACGCGGCGCTGCTGGGGCGCTGGGCCGGCTGGCTGGCGCCGGGCGGCCGGCTGGCCGTGCAGGTGCCGGGCAACCACCGGGCGCCGACCCACCGGCTGCTCGCCGACCTGTGCACCTCGCCGTCGTGGTCCTCCCGGCTCGCGGCGGCCGCTCCCCCGGCGGACCCGGTGCTCGACCCGGCCGGCTACCTCGACGTGCTCACCGGCGCGGGCCTGGCGGCCGACGTCTGGGAGACGACGTACCTGCACGTGCTGCGCGGGCCCGACCCGGTGCTGTCGTGGGTGCGCGGCACGGTGCTGCTGCCGGTGCTCGCCCGGCTCGACGACGAGGCGGCCGCCGACCTGACGGCGGAGTACGCGGCGGCGCTGCGCGCGGCCTACCCGGCCCGCGCGGACGGCACGACCGTGCTGCCCTTCCGCCGCGTCTTCCTGGTCGGCGCCGCAACTACTTGACCGGGTGGAAAGTAGTTGCCACTCTGTCGCGCACCCCGACCGAGGAGGCACCCGTGACCGTCCCCACCCCCGAGTCCGCCGCCGCGCTGCTGGCCGAGGCCGACGCCGCCGGGGCCCGCGTCCGGCGGGAGTCCAGCCCCGCCGCGTCGACGTTCCTGGTGACCCTCGGCTGCGCCAGCGCGGGCTTCTTCCTCGCCCAGCCGGTGGCCGACGGCGAGCGTGCGGTGGGCGCGACGGCGGTGGTCTACGCGCTGGCGGTGCTGGGCGCGGCCGCGGCGCTGGTGGCCGGTCGCGGCTCGGTGCGCGCCGGGTTCTCACAGCGCTTCGGGACGGCCATGGGCGCCTGGGGCGCGGTGCTCGCCGTCGGGCTCGCGGTCGGCACGACGGTGCCGGGGCTCGCGCACGACTGGGCGTGGTGGGCGCCGCTGGCCCTCGCCGTCGCCGCGCCGTGCCTGGCCGGCGCGTGGCGGGAGCGGCCGCGGTGACCGAGGCGCACCCCCGGCACGCGCTCGACGAGGTCATCCACGCGCCCGTCCGGTTCTCGGTCATGGCGACGCTGGCCGCGGCGGAGGAGGCGGAGTTCGGCTTCGTCCGCGACGGGGTGCAGGTCAGCGACTCGGTGCTGTCGAAGACGGTGGCCACGCTGGAGCGGGCCGGCTACGTCGAGGTCCGCAAGGGCTACGTGGGCAAGCGGCCGCGCACCTGGCTGCGCCTGTCCGCCGCCGGGCGGGACGCCTTCCGGGCGCACGTGGCGGCGCTGCGGGCGATCGCCGACGGTCCGGTCAGCGCGGGGTGAGCCGGTAGGCGTCGGTGCGGTACGGCAGGTCGAGGACGTCGCGGCCGGCCGTGTCGGGATGGGCGGCCAGCAGCCGCCGGATGCCGCCGAGGAACTCCTCGCGCGCCGCGGCGGTCATGGTGGCCGCGTAGCTGCGGGTGCCGATGCCCGCGACCACCTGCTCGGGCGTCACCCGCTGCACGAGGGACGACCGGGCGGTCGCGACGTCGGCGGGCAGGGCGGCGGCGAAGGCGTCCACCACGCCCTGGTCGGCCTCGTGGCCGCGCGCCTCCGCGGCCAGCGCGGCGCCGAGCGCGGCGACCCACGGGACGGACTCGTCGCGGGTGTTCCACACGAACCCGACGACGCCGCCGGGCCGCAGCACGCGGCGCAGCTCCGCGGCGGCCGGCCGCGGGTCGAACCAGTGCGCGGCCTGGCCCGCGACGACGGCGTCGACGTCCGCGGCGGGCAGCGGCACGGCCTCCGCGCCGCCGACGTGCGCGGGGACGCCGGGGTGCCGGGCGCGCAGCTCGCCCAGCATCTCCGGCGACGGGTCGACGGCGACCACCTCGTGCCCGGCGGCGACGAGGGCGTCGGTGAGCAGGCCGGTGCCGGCGCCGAGGTCGAGCACCCGCCGCGGCCGGTCGCCGAGCAGGAAGGCGACGGCGTCGGCCGGGTAGCCCGGGCGCAGCGCCGCGTACTGCGCCGCGACCGACCCGAACGACGTCCGCCGGTGCTGCCAGGCGGCGGGGTCGATCGAGCCGGTCACGGCCGGGTCAGCTGGCGGGCACCGCGTCGGACGCGGCGGCCTTCTTCGCGGTCGACTTCGTGGCGGTCGTCTTCGTGGCGGTCGTCTTCTTGGCGGTGGTCTTCTTCGCCGCCGTCGTCTTCTTGGCCGCCGTCGCCCCCGTGGCCTTCTTGGCCGCCTTCTTCTTGGTGGCGGCCGGGCGGCTGCGGCGGTCGGCGAGCAGCTCGGCGGCGCGGTCGAGGGAGATGGTCTCGACGTCGTCGCCCTTGCGGAGGCTGGCGTTCGTCTCGCCGTCGGTGACGTAGGGGCCGAAGCGGCCCTCGCGGACGGTGATCTGGCCCTGCGTCACCGGGTCGGCCCCGAGCTCCTTGAGCGGGGCGGCCGCGGCCCGGCGCCCGCGCTGCTTGGGCTGGGCGAAGATCGCCAGCGCCTCGTCGAGGGTGACGGTGAACAGCCGCTGCTCGTTCTCCAGCGAGCGCGAGTCGGTGCCCTTCTTGATGTAGGGCCCGTAGCGGCCGTTGAGCGCCTGGATCTCCTCGCCGTCGGGGGCGGTGCCCACGGTGCGCGGGAGGGTCAGCAGCTGCAGCGCCTGCTCGAGGGTGACCGTCTCCGGCGACATCGAGGAGAACAGGCTCGCCGTCCGCGGGGCGTCCTTGCTGCCCTCGGGGACGACGGTGGTGACGTAGGGGCCGTAGCGGCCGGCCTTCACCACCACCGGCTGCCCGGAGTCCGGGTCGGTGCCGAGCTCGCGGTCGCCCGAGGGGGCGGCGAGGAGCTCCGCGACCTTCTCGCTGGTCAGCTCGTCGGGCGCGAGGTCCTCGGGGAGGCTGACCCGGCCGCCCTCCTCGCCGCCGGCCTGCAGGTAGGGACCGTAGCGGCCGACCCGGACGACGACCGGCTCGCCGTTGGGCCCGGTGGCGCGCAGCGGGATCGAGTTGACCCCGCGGGCGTCGATCTCCTCCAGCTGCTGGCCGATGACGGTCTTGAGCCCACCGGAGGCCGCGATGCCGCCGGCGTGCCGGCCCTCGCCGCCGAAGTAGAACTCGGTCAGCCAGTCGACCCGGCCCAGCGACCCGCTGGCGATCTCGTCGAGCTCGTTCTCCAGCGACGCGGTGAAGTCGTAGTCGACGAGCGCCGCGAAGTGCTGCTCGAGCAGGTTGACGACGGCGAACGCGACGAACGAGGGCACCAGCGCGGAGCCCTTCTTCCACACGTACCCGCGGTCCTGGATCGTCTGCATGATCGACGCGTAGGTCGACGGGCGGCCGATGCCGAGCTCCTCGAGCCGGGCGACGAGGCTCGGCTCGGTGTAGCGCGACGGCGGGCTGGTGGTGTGGCCCTTGGGCTCGAGCTCGCGGGTGTCGAGCCGCTGGCCGCGCTCCACCCGGGGCAGCCGGCGCTCGGCGTCGTCGCTGCCGTGGTCGTCGTCGCCGGTGGCGCTGCCCTCGTCCCGGGACTCGACGTAGGCGCGCAGGAAGCCGGGGAAGGTGATGGTGCGCCCCGACGCGGTGAACTCGACGCGCTCGTCGGTGGTGCTGGCGCCGGCGAGCCGGATGCTCACGGTCTGGCCCACGGCGTCGGCCATCTGCGAGGCGACCGTGCGCTGCCAGATCAGCTCGTAGAGGCGGAACTCGTCGCGGGCGAGCTGCGCGGCGAGCTGTCCGGGGGTGCGGAAGGAGTCGCCGGCGGGGCGGATCGCCTCGTGGGCCTCCTGCGCGCCCTTGGCCTTCTTGCTGTAGCGCCGGGCCTCGGCCGGCACGTAGGCGTCGCCGTAGAGCTCGCGGGCCTGGGTACGGGCGGCGTTGATCGCCTCGTTCGACAGGTTCGTCGAGTCGGTCCGCATGTAGGTGATGTGGCCGTTCTCGTACAGCCGCTGCGCCACCCGCATGACCTGCGCCGACGACCAGCCGAGCTTGCGGCCGGCCTCCATCTGCAGCGTCGAGGTGGTGAACGGCGCGTAGGGACGGCGCCGGTAGGGCTTCTCGTCGACGCGGCTGACGGTGACCTGGCGGCCCTCGAGCCGGGCGGCCAGGCCGCGGGCGCCCGCCTCGTCGAGGTGCACGACGTCGCCGGTGACCCGCCCGGTGGCGGGGTCGAAGTCGCGGCCGGTGGCGACGCGGCTGTCGTCGACGCTGACCAGGCGGGCGCGGAGGGTGGTGGGCTCCCCCGCGTCGGCGCCGGCCTTGCCGGGGACGGCGAAGACGCCGTCGAGGGACCAGTAGTCGGCGGCGGTGAACGCCATCCGCTCCCGCTCCCGCTCGACGACGATGCGGGTGGCCACCGACTGCACGCGGCCGGCCGACAGCTTCGGCAGGACCTTCTTCCACAGCACGGGGCTGACCTCGTAGCCGTAGAGCCGGTCGAGGATGCGGCGGGTCTCCTGCGCGTCGACCAGGGCGGTGTCAAGCTCGCGCGGGTTGGCGACGGCGCGGGCGATCGCCTCGGGGGTGATCTCGTGGAAGACCATGCGGCGCACGGGCACTCGCGGCTTGAGCGTGTCGACCAGGTGCCAGGCGATGGCCTCGCCCTCGCGGTCCTCGTCCGTCGCGAGGAAGACCTCGCTGGCGTCCTTGACCAGCTGCTTGAGCCGGGTGACCTGCTGCTTGCGGTCGGGGCTCACGACGTAAAGCGGCTCGAAGGAGTTGTCGACGTCGACGCCGAGCCGGGCCCACGGGGCGCCCTTGTGCTCGGCCGGGACGTCGGCGGCGTTGCGCGGCAGGTCGCGGATGTGGCCGACGCTGGCCTCGACGACGTAGCCGTTGCCGAGGTAGCCGGCGATCTTCCCGGCCTTGGTCGGCGACTCCACGATGACCAGCGGACGCCCGCCCCCGGTGGCGGCGGTCCGGCGGCGGGCGGGGGTGCTGGTGCCACCGGCGGTGCGGCCGGCGCTCTCGCCGTTCTTCGCGGTCTTCGTGGGCACGGTGCTCCTGTCGGTGGTGCTCGGTCGTGGCGGCGCGGCGCGGGGTGGTCGGCACCCGCCACGCCCCCTCGGCGGGCCACGGTAGGCCACGCCGACGGAACGCGACCGGCTGGCGACCCCGGGTGGGCGCGCCGCCACCCGGTCCAACGGCGGCGCCGCGCGACTGTTCCCGGGCTCCCCCGGGCCGGTCAGCCCGTCTCCCGCACCCCCGCCACCACCTCGCCCATGGCGGCGAGCGTCGGCCGGTCGGCGTCGTGGTACTCCCAGTGCAGGGTGTCCGGGTCGGTGGGCAGCGGGGTGGCCCCGAACTGCTCGAACCAGGCATTGCGCCCGAACCACCCGGACCAGGAGATCGGGTCCCACAGCGACCACGCCGTGTACACCTCGTCGGCCTCCAGCGCGGAGGCGTGCTCCTCCTCGATGCCGGGGCCGCCCAGCAGCACGACGGCGTCGGCGTCCAGCCGGCCGGGCAGGTCCCCCGCCTCGTCGAGGACCACCGTGCCGTAGCTGTGCGCCAGGACGGTGACCCGCGGGTCGGCCGCCCGCCCGACGCCGGTCGCCGCCCGCGACGCCGCGAGCCCGGCGAGGTCCCCGGCGAGCGCGGCACCGCCCTCGGTCGCCGCCGCGCGCGTGAGGGCGCGCCCGAGACCGGCTCCGACCGGCGGGTTGTAACCGAGCCACGCGACGGTCGCGACCGTGGCGGCGGGCGCGGCGGCGGCGGCGGCCGCGGCGACCGCCTGCGCGTCGTCCCCGAGCTCGCGCAGGTCGCCGTGGACGGTGGTGTTCACCCCGGGGACCAGCACCCCGACGTCCTCCGCGGCGTCGAGGTCCCCGTAGGCGAGGGCGGCGCGGTCGAGCGCCGGGTCGTAGACCCACAGCTGCACGGCCTGCCCGTCGGCCTCCTCGGCGGCGATCTCCGCGGCGATGGCCCGCGCGCTCGCCTGCTGCTGCCACGACCCCTCGGCCAGGACGCGGTCCAGCACGACCCGGTTGGCGCGGTCACGTGCCCACGCCGGGAGGCCGTCGAGGGCACCCAGGGCAGCCGGGTCGGAGTCCAGCAGCGCGTCCTGCTGCGGACCGGAGAGGCCGGCCCACCAGGAGGCGACCTCGTCCGCCGCCGCGCCGCGCCGCGGGAGCACCGGCGGGGACGCGGAGGCGCCGGTGGCACCCACCGTCGCCGCGAGTCCGGCGAAGTCCGCGGGGCCGGGACCGGTCCCGCCGATCGGGACCAGCGGATCGGCCGAGGCCGCGGCGGCAGCGGCGGCGCGGGCGGCCGCGGCCATGGCCTCGGCGGCGAGGCCCGCCAGCCACTCGGCGGTGGCCGCGCGCTCCGCGAGCCCGGCGTAGTGGTCCTCCAGCTGCTCGGGCGTCGCGCCGGCGGGCGGCGGGGCGGACGCCGGCACGACCACCGCCCCGGACGCGTCGAGGGCCATCCCCGAGGCGGCGGCCGCAGCGAGTGCCCGCTCGGCGAGCTCCTGGGCGGTGCGGGCCTCCCGGGCGGTGTCCCGCAGCCGGCCGAGCGAGGCGTCCAGCGCCCCGGTCACGGCGGTAACCACCGTCGACACCTCGCCCAGCGCCAGCCCGGCGACGGAGGCGGCCGCGCCGGACCAGCACTCGGCGCCGGTCAGCGACCGCGCGACCCGGTCGGTGCGGGCGCGCCAGGAGGGGAGCCGCTCGGCGACCGCCTCGAGCGTGTAGACGGCACCGGCGAGGAGCGCGGTGTCCCACGCGGCGACGGCCGCGAGACCCGGCGCGCTCACGCCCCTCCGTCCCGCCCGGCCCGGGCGGCGAGCACCCGGTCGGAGAGAGCGGCGTCGGCCAGCCGGTAGGAGCGCACCGCGGCGAGCAACGTCCCCGCGACCGCGCCGGTCCCGGTGGCGAGCCGGTCGACGAGACCCGCCCACGCCCTGCCCGTGGCACCGGCGCTCTCGGACACCTCCCCGGGTGCGGCGACGTCCAGCGAAGCGGCGGTCGACGTGCACAGGCCGACCTCCGAGGAGAGCTCGGAGGCGAGCAGCGCCAGCTCCTCGGCGAGTTCCTGGACGGCGTCCAGCTGTATGGCGATGGGTGCGGACACGGCCCCTCCCGGCGTCGGCGCCGGCCTCGGTCGGGACCGGCGTGGCGGACGCTAGGGCGGGGTGCCGGCGCGCCCCGGATCCGGATCCACAGGGCCGCCGCCGTCCACAGCGACGCCGCGGGCCCCCGCCCGGCCCGGACCGGGCGGAGGCTCGCGGCGTGCGCTCAGGGGACGGTGGTGGTGAGGTTCGTCCCGGTGGGCTGCTCGCTGGCGCCGCCGACCACGACCGAGCGCCGCTTGGACACCACGACCGCGGCGACGACGACGAGCGTCGCGGCTCCCGCGATGAGCAGCCGCACGGTGGTGTTGGCGTCCTCGCCCACCTGCAGGCCGACCACGGCGGGCGCAATGAGCAGCGCCACCAGGTTCATCACCTTGATCAGCGGGTTGATGGCCGGGCCGGCGGTGTCCTTGAACGGGTCGCCCACGGTGTCGCCGATGACCGTGGCCGCGTGCGCCTCGCTGCCCTTCCCGCCGAACGCGCCGTCCTCGACCATCTTCTTGGCGTTGTCCCACGCGCCGCCGGAGTTGGCGAGGAAGACGGCCATGAGGGTGCCCGTCGCGATCGCGCCCACGAGGTAGGCCGCCAGCGGGCCGAAGCCCAGCCCGAACCCGACGGCGACCGGCGAGAGGACGGCGAGCAGGCCGGGGGTGGCGAGCTCGCGCAGCGAGTCCTTGGTGCAGATGTCGACGACGGCGGAGTAGTCGGGCCGCTCGGAGAAGTCCATGATCCCGGGCCGGGTGCGGAACTGCTCGCGCACCTCGAAGACCACGCGCCCGGCCGCCCGGGAGACGGCGTTGATCGCCAGCCCGGAGAAGAGGAAGACGACGGCGGCGCCGATCACCGCGCCGACGACGTTGTCCGGCTCGACGAGGCTGAACGCCTCCCCGAGGTCGACGTCCTCCAGGGCCACGAGGACCTGCTGGTTGTAGGAGCCGAACAGGGCTGTCGCGGCGAGCACCGCGGTGGCGATGGCGATGCCCTTGGTGATGGCCTTGGTGGTGTTGCCGACGGCGTCGAGGTCGGTCAGCACGCGGGCACCGTCGTCGTCGATGTCCTGCGACATCTCGGCGATGCCCTGGGCGTTGTCGCTGACCGGGCCGAAGGTGTCCATGGAGACGATGACCCCGGCGGTGGTGAGCAGGCCGCAGCCGGCGAGCGCGACGGCGTAGAGGGCCGCGCCGCCGCCGACGAGGAAGGCGCCGTAGACCGCGCCGCCGATGAGCAGGGCGGCGTAGACGGCCGACTCCAGGCCGAGCGAGATGCCCGAGAGCACCACGGTCGCCGGGCCGGTGAGCGAGCTGCGGCCGACGTCGCGGACCGGCTTGCGGCTGGTCTCGGTGAAGTAGCCGGTGAGCAGCTGGATCGCCGCGGCCAGCACGATGCCGACGAGGACGGCGACGAAGCCGAGGACCTGCGGGTTGACCACCGAGTCGGGGATGTCGGCGACGCTGGGCAGCACGGTGAAGGCGGCGACGGCGACGAGCACGAGCGAGACCACCGCGGAGGTGAAGAAGCCGCGGTTGATGGGGGCCAGACCGCTGCTGTCGGACCTGCCGGGGTTGCTGGCGAGGATGCCGACGACGGACGCGAGCACGCCGATCGCGGCGACGACCAGGGGGAACACCATGCCCACCGCGCCGAAGAAGACCTGGCCGAGGATCAGCGCGGCCACCAAGGTGACGGCGTAGGACTCGAAGAGGTCGGCGGCCATGCCGGCGCAGTCGCCGACGTTGTCGCCCACGTTGTCGGCGATCGTGGCGGCGTTGCGCGGGTCGTCCTCGGGGATGCCGGCCTCGACCTTGCCGACGAGGTCGGCGCCGACGTCGGCGGCCTTGGTGAAGATGCCGCCGCCGACGCGCATGAACATCGCCAGCAGCGCGCCGCCGAAGCCGAAGCCCTCGAGGACCACCGGCGCGGTGTCGTCGAAGAGCAGCAGCGCCAGGGAGGCGCCGAACAGGCCCAGACCCACGGTGATCATCCCGCAGACGCCGCCGGTGCGGTACGCGATGCGGAAGGCGGGCCGGTATCCGCCGGTGCGCGCGGCCGCGGCGACGCGGACGTTCCCGCGGGTGGCCAGCGTCATGCCGATGAAGCCGACCGCCGCGGAGAACAGCGCGCCGACGAGGAAGAACACCGCCCGGCCGATCCGGGTGCCCCAGCCGCCCTCGGCGACCGGCAGCACGAGCAGCAGCAGGAAGACGATGACGGCGAAGACGCCGAGGGTCCTGAACTGGCGCCGCAGGTAGGCGCCGGCTCCTTCCTGCACCGCCCGCGCGATGTCGCGCATGCGCGCCGTGCCCTGGTCGGCGGCCATGACGGCGCGGACCAGGGACGCGGCGAAGAGCAGTGCGGCGAGCGAGACGACGAGGGCTGCCGTCACGAGGACGACGTCCCCGCCGGAGAGATGACTGTCCGGCATCGGTACCTCCCAGCGGTGGGCTGCCGCCGGGCGGCCCCGCGTCCCCGGTCGGCGGAGAGCGCGCTCGCGGGCCGAGGCCCGTGGACGCCGCGCCAATGTAACGGAGATCACACTTCGCGGGACCTCCTTCTCCGCGCTCGTCCGGTTGCGCTGGGTGGCCGGAGGAGGGCGGGAGGTTGCCCTGGGGTGTGAGAGTGGAGGGGTGACCACGCTCCACCCGGTCCGGCCGGCTGCTCCCCCATCCGGCCGTGAGGGGCTGTCAGGGGGCGAGCTGCCGGAGGGCGGGGAGCATCCCGCCGCGTCGGAGCTGCACGGGTCCGCGGCCGGGCACGGGCCGGCACAGCGGGCCGGCACCGTGCCGCCCGGCGCCGAGCTCCTCGAGGACCTGCTCGCCGGCACGCCCGAGGAGGAGCACCCGGTCACCCACATCCACCACCTGCCGGTGCGCGAGCCGCGCACGCTGTCCTGGCCGGAGTGGGTGGACCCGGCGCTGCGCGCCCGCCTGGAGGAGCGAGGCGTCGCGGAGCCCTGGCGGCACCAGGTCGAGGCCGCCCAGCTCGCGCACGACGGCACCTCGGTGGTGGTGGCCACCGGCACCGCGTCGGGCAAGTCCCTGGCCTACCAGCTCCCCGCGCTGACCCGGCTGGCCGAGGACCAGCGGGCCTGCGTCCTCTACCTGGCCCCGACGAAGGCGCTGGCGCGCGACCAGCTCGCCTCGGTGGCCGCGCTCGCCGACCCCTCGGTCCGGCCGGCCGCGTACGACGGCGACACCCCGGCCGAGGAGCGGGACTGGGTGCGCCGGCACTCGCGGTGGATCGTGACCAACCCGGACATGCTGCACCGCGGCGTCCTGCCCGCCCACCAGCGCTGGAGCTCGACGCTGCGCCGGCTGGCCTACGTCGTCATCGACGAGTGCCACGCCTACCGGGGCGTCTTCGGCTCGCACGTCGGCCACGTGCTGCGCCGGCTGCGCCGCATCTGCCGCCGCTACGGCGCGGACCCGGTGTTCGTGCTCGCCTCGGCGACGGTGGCCGAGCCCGCCGTCGCCGCCGCCCGGCTGGTCGGCGGGCCCGTCGTGGCGGTGACCGACGACGGCTCGCCGCGACCCGGCGCGACGTTCGCGCTGTGGGAGCCGCCGCTGACGGAGCGCACCGGCGAGCACGGCGCCCCGCTGCGCCGCTCGGCGGCCGCCGACGCCGCCGGCCTGCTCGCCGACCTCGTCGAGCGCGGCGCCCGGACGCTGGCGTTCGTCCGCTCGCGGCGCAGCGCGGAGTCGGTGGCCGAGCAGGCCCGGCGGCTGCTGCTGGACCGCGGTCGCGGCGACCTGGTGCGCCGGGTCGACTCCTACCGCGGCGGCTACCTGCCCGAGGAGCGCCGGGAGCTGGAGCGGTCGCTGTCCTCCGGCGAGCTGCTGGGGGTGGCCACCACCAACGCCCTGGAACTCGGCATCGACATCGCCGGGCTCGACGCGGTCGTGCTCGCCGGCTACCCCGGCACGCTGGCCTCGCTGTGGCAGCAGGCGGGCCGGGCCGGGCGCGCGCAGCGGGAGTCGCTGGTCGTGTTCGTCGCCCGCGACGACCCGCTGGACCACTACCTGGCCCACCACCCGCGCGCGGTCTTCGGCCGCCCGGTGGAGGCGACCGTGACCGACCCGGCCAACCCCTACGTGCTGGGGCCGCAGCTGTGCAGCGCCGCGGCCGAGCTGCCGCTCACCCCCGACGACCTGCCCGACTTCGGCGGCCCGGTGGCCGAGGCCCAGTTGGAGGAGCTGGTGGCGGCGGGCTCGCTGCGCCGCCGCCCGGCCGGCTGGTACTGGGCCGGGCGCGGGCGGCCCGACGTCGACATCCGGGGCAGCGGCGGCGAGCCGGTGGCGATCATCGAGTCCGGCACCGGCCGGCTGCTCGGCACCGTCGACGGCGGCGCCGCCCACTCGACGGTGCACGCCGGCGCGCTGTACGTACACCGCGGGGAGACCTACGTCGTCGACGAGCTCGACCTCGACGACGCCTGCGCGGTCGTCCACGCCGACAGCCCCGAGTGGACCACCGTGGCCCGCGACGTCACCGACCTCGGCATCGTCCGCACCGACCGCACCCGCCGCCTCGGCACGGTCACCGCGCACACCGGCGTCGTCGACGTCACCAACCAGGTCGTGGCCTACCAGCGGCGGCGGGCGGGCACCGGCGAGGTGCTGGCGGAGTTCCCGCTCGACCTGCCGGCCCGCCAGCTGCGCACCCGCGCGGTCTGGCTGACCCTCGACGCCGACGCCGTGGCCCGCGCCGACGTCGACGACCTGGCGCTGCCCGGGTCGCTGCACGCGGCCGAGCACGCCGCGATCGGCATCCTGCCGCTGCTGGCGACCTGCGACCGCTGGGACCTGGGCGGGCTGTCGACGGCGCTGCACCCCGACACCGGGACCGCCACGGTGTTCGTCTACGACGGGCACCCCGGCGGCGCGGGCTTCGCCGAGCGGGGCTTCGCGGCGCTGCGGCGCTGGCTGCGGGCCACCCGGGCGACCGTGGCGAGCTGCGAGTGCGAGAGCGGCTGCCCGTCGTGCGTGCAGTCGCCCAAGTGCGGCAACGGCAACGACCCGCTGGACAAGGCCGGCGCGGTGCGGGTGCTCGACGTGGTGCTCGACGAGCTGGCCGCGGCCGAGGACTCCGGTGCCGAGCCGGAGGACGAGCCCGCCGACGAGGCGGCGGACGGGCCGACCGAGCCGACCCCGGCCGGCCCGGTGCGCGGCCTGCTGCGGCGGCCGTCCACCGGCCGGGCGGCGGCCCGACCGGTGGACGGCGACGGGGAGGCGCCCGCCGCGGACGGCGACGCGGCCCCGGACAGCGGCGGTCACGTCGAGGACGACCTGGTCTTCTAGGTCGTAGGCGCCTGCGGCGGGACGCCGTCCTCTCGATCGAGGTCCTCGACGATCGCGCCGTTCAGGTCGGCGGTCCCACCGAAGCCGCCATCCGTGCCTTGGATGCGTGCCGCGGCGTCGCGGACGGACTCGAAGTAGCTCCGGACGATCACCAGATCCCCGGTGCCGAGGCGATCGCGAAAGGCCGCGAGGGCCTCGGGCTTCGGCACGTAGGTGAAGACGCGGGGTGGTCGCGCGGCGTCTCGCTGCGGCCAGGAGACGGCTGGGCTGACGTCGCTGCGGTCGTAGTCCTGCTCGCGGGCATCGAAGTCGGCGAGCTGTCGAGGTCCCACCCGGACGACCACGCCTCGGACGACCGCTCCGTCCATCCGTTCGAGCCCCAGGCTGACGATCCGGCCGGTGAAGACGGGCCGCCCGGCGGTCCGGTGGCGGTATCGCCGGTTCTTCCGCGCCGGGTCGCTGGCGACGTTCCAGCGCCGCTGCCAGCCCTCGAGCGTGGCCATCCTCGCGTCTCGGGGATCGAGCCCGGCGGCGGTCAGGTCCGCATCGCGCATCAGGGAGCCGTAGACGAACACATAGACGTCCTGCGTGCCCTCGAAGTTCGCCCACCCGGCATCCTCGCCGACCTCCGGGCCGATGTCCTGGAAGATCCCCTCCTCGTCGATCGCCCCTGGACGGAGCGAGTACTCCTGACGGCTCCGGAACTCATCGTTGGTCGAGGTCATCACTCCCTCGACGATCACCAGCAACCGCGCAGTCCCCCGCCGCGCCGACTGGCCTTGGACGTCGATCGTCGCCGGAGTCACCGGGAGCCCCGGCTCAGCCGTGGTCCGGAGCACGACCCGGAACGTCGTGGGCTCGGCCGGGGAGGCGATCGGCCAGACGTGCTCGTCCCCGTGCTGTCCGCGGACGAGGAGCTCGAGTTGCTTGTTCCGGTGCACGGTCGGGCTGTCCGGCGGGGTCCACTTCAGCCACGCCCGTACGCGGACGTCAGCGAGGTCGACGGTCAGCCGGTTGTAGAAGCGCGCAGCGAGCACGAAATAGCCCGTCGGATGGACCTCGAGCGTCAGCTTGCGCCTCCATCGCAATGGGTCGTGCGAGAACAGCTTGAAGACGAAGGCGCCGAGCACGAACACCGGTAGCAGCACGCTGACCAACGCGTTCACGAGGGCCAGCAGGTAGTAGAGGAGCGAACGTCCTCGCTCGGCGAACAGGGAGTCCGGCCCCCACATCGCCTGGAACGCCCGTCGGACGAGGTCGACGAAGCCTCCCTGGCCGCCGTCATCGATCAGCAGGACCAGCGAGACGACCAGGGTCCAGCCGAGGACGAGGACCACGTAGATGCCGACGACCTGTGGCAGATCGAGCTTGCTCAGCCAGATGGCCAACGGCACGGATCGTTCCGGCTGACCTGATCGGCGTCGAAACCGCCTCCGGAGACCATTCCGTGCCACGAGCACCCCCCGTCGGACCTCTCCGGCCCGCGGCGGAGCCTAGGTCGCGCGTCGTCACCCTGCTCCCGAGAGGTCGGACATGCGCTCGTGGGCCTCCGGCGGCGCGGGGCCCGCGCGGGCGGCTCCCGCGGCCCGCCGGGCGCCCAGCGGGCCGAGGTCGACGGCCACGGTGGCGGTCACCTCGACCACCGCGCCGCCGCCCACCGCGCAGGCGGTGAGCACCGCGCCGTTGTCACGGGCGACCCCGGCGGCGACCTCGCAAGCGGCCGGGTCGCCGGACACCGCCGCCGCGGCTCCCGCGAGGGCCGCGAGGTCGGCCGCGGCGCCGGCGCGGTGCCGGGCCACCGCCGCGGCACCGAGCAGCACCGCGGCCAGCCCGACGAGGGCGAGCACCGCGGCGAGCCCGACCGTCCACACGGTCGCCGACCCGCGCTCCCCCTCCCTCACCCGCCGGCCACCCCGGGCTCGAGCCGGGCGACCGCCGTCGCCTCCACGTCGACGCCGAGGTCGACCGGCCCGAGCGGGGACACCTCGGCCCGGACGGTGACCCGGACCCCGCCGTCGCCGACGGCGACCTCGGTCCGCGCGCCGTCGGGCGCGACCCGGGCGACGAGCGCGCGCACCGCGTCCGGGGCGTCGCCGCGGGCGGCGGCGCGAGCCCCCTCGCGGGCGGCGTCCACGCAGCGCAGCTGGGCGCCGACCACCACGACCGCCGCGACCACGGCGGCGAGCACCAGCAGGAGGACCGGCAGCACCACCGCGGTCTCCGCGGTGACCATCCCCGCCTCCCGGTCGCGGCGCCGGCTCAGGACAGCACCTGCAGCGCGGAGGAGACGAGGTCGCCCAGCGCGGTGACCACCGAGCCGCCGGTGACCACGCGGTAGAGGACCGCGGCGAACGCGCAGGCGGCGACGGTGCCCACCGCGTACTCGGCCGTGCTCATGCCGGCCTCCGCCTCCGCCTGCAGCCGCGCCCACCGGGCGGCCAGGCGCCCGAGCGGCGGCGCGGGCGGGCCGGCGTCGTCCGTCTCAGGTGCGGTCTCGGGCGCGGCGTCCGGTGCGGCATCGGGCATGGGTTCCTCCTCGGGTGGGCGGCCCCGTGCGCGGGGCGCGCCCGACCCTCACCGCGCCCGACCCGCCGCGGCGGGCCCGCGCCCGACCTGGGGACGGAGCACCGGCCTGTGGACGGCGCGCGCGGCGGTGTCGGCATGGCCGCTTCCACTTCAGGACGACAGCGCGGTTGCCGATCCAGCCATGAGGTGGCGCAGCCGCACCACCGCACCCGGGCCGGGAGGAGGGACCGTGGCGGCACACGGCGCCGACCGCCCCGAGGGCCGCCCGCTGGTCCTCGTCGCCTACCTGCTGGGCCTCGCGGGCGCGATCGCGGCCTTCGGCATCGGCCCCACGCTCGGCGTCGTCGCCGGTGCGCTCAACGTCGTCTTCGGCGTCTACTTCTGCCGGCACCTGGCCTTCGCCGTCGCCGCCGCCCGCTGGGCCGAGCGCGACCTGCTGGCCGCCGACGTCGGCCTGGACAGCTACACGCCGCCGGTCGCCGTCCTCGTCGGGTGCAAGAACGAGGAGCTGGTCGTCGACGGGATGGTCGCGGCGCTGCTGGCCCTCGACTACCCCACCGACCGGCTCACCCTCGTCGTGGTCGACGACGGCTCCGACGACGCGACCGGCGCCAAGCTCGACGCCTGGGCGCTGCGCGACCCGCGGCTGCGCGTGCTGCACCGCGCGCCCGGCTCCGGCGGCGGCAAGTCCGGCGCGCTGAACGAGGCGCTGGCGCTGGTCGACGCCGAGATCGTGCTGGTCTTCGACGCCGACCACGAGCCCGAGCCCACCGCGCTGCGCCGGCTGGTGCGGCACTTCCGCGACCCCTCCGTCGGCGCGGTGATGGGCCGCTGCGTCATCCGCAACGGCCAGGACTCGACGATGGCCAACACCGTCTTCGTCGACTACCTGTCGGGCTACCTCGTCAACGAGTACGGCCGCCAGGCGCTGTTCGAGCTGCCCGCCTACGGCGGCGCCAACTGCGCCGTGCGCGCCTCGACGCTGCGCGCCCTCGGCGGGTGGAACCCCGAGACGGTCACCGAGGACACCGACCTGACCCTGCGGATCCTGCTCATGGGCCAGCGGGTGCGCTACGACGTCTCGGCCATCGACTTCGAGGAGGCGGTGGTCAGCGCCCAGCGCTTCTGGAAGCAGCGCTACCGCTGGGCCCGGGGCCACCAGAAGTGCCTGCGCGACTACTGGCGGCCGCTCATGCGCTCGCCGCACCTGTCGCCGCTGGAGAAGGTCGAGACGACGCTGTTCCTCGGTGTCTACCACGTGCCGGTGCTCAGCGGCCTGGGCCTGCTGCTCACCGTGCTGCGCGCCTTCGGCGTCGGCGACCTGCCGGTCATCGGGCTGCTGCCGCTGTCGATGCTGCTGTTCATCGGCCCGCTCGCCGAGCTGTGCGTCGGCCTGCTGGTCGGCCGGGTGGAGCGGCGATCGGCGTGGCGGCTGCTGGGCTTCCTGCCCGCCTTCGCGCTGTCGATCTGGATCACCTCGCGCGCCTACGTCGACGGCATGCTCGGCCGCCCCTACAGCTGGGTGAAGACCTCCCGCTCGGGCGCCACCTCGACGGTGCTCGCGACGCCGCCGCCGGTCGCCGCCGTCCCGGCGCAGGCGCCGGCCCGGCCCCGTTCGTTCGCGTCCCCCGGGGAGGACCGGTGACCACCGCACCCGCACAGGCCCTCGCGCGGCGCAGGACCCCGCGCGGCACGACGCGGCGGCTGCTGCCCGTCGTCGCCGACCTGGTCCTCGCCGGGCTGATCTGCGTCGTCGGCTTCGCCACGCTGTCGCACCCGCTGCAGGTGCTCGAGGCCGGCGCGGTCGCGACCGTCCTGGAGCTGCTGGACCCCGAGTGGTCCTCGGGCGTGCTGCCCGGCCACGTCCTGCTGTTCCGAGACGACGGCGGGATCATCGACGCGGTCGTCACGGCGTCGTGCTCGTCCGTCCTGTCGGTGCTCGGGCTCGTCGCGCTGACCGCGGTCATCCTGCGCGGCCGCAAGGCGCACGCCCTCGGCGGCCTGCTCGTCGCCGTCGTCGCCGTCGTCGCGCTCAACCACGGTCGGCTGCTGCTGTCGGCGCTCGCCGGGCTGTACTGGGGCGAGGGCGCGCTGGTGCTCTTCCACGACTGGGTGGGCACCGTCTGGAACCTCGTCGCCACCCTCGGCGGCTTCCTCGTCATGGTGTGGGTGACGCTGCCCGCCGCCGAGCGCGCCGAGCAGGACGTCGACGGCCGGCACACCGCCCGCCGCCCCGACTCCTGGGCCCGGCCGGGGCTCGGCTACCGGACGCCGGCCGTCGAGGAGGACGACGCGCGCCGCCGCCGTACGACGCTCACCGGGCTCATGCACCGCTACGTGCTGCCGCGCGGGGTGTCGGCCCGGCTGGCCGCCCGCCGGGAGGCCGCGCGGGTCGACTACCGCCTCGGGCACCTGCCGCCCTACCAGCGCATCGAGCGCATCCGCGAGCTCGCCGCCGACGGCCTCGGCGCGCACAGCGCCTCGCTGGTCGCGGTCGCCACCTACGAGCGCGAGCACCTCGTCCTCGACGCCCTCGCGGAGGCGGTCGCCGCCCGCCAGTGGGAGCCGGTCACCGACCACCGGGTGACCGCCCTGCGGCTGTGGGCCCGCGGCTGGCTGCTGGCCCGTCCCGCCCCCGACGGCGCGGCCGCCGACGCCGCCCCGGGTGGCCCGGTGCACGGGGCGGCCCCGGTCGCCGTCGCCCGCATCCCGGTGCCCCCGCCGGCACCCGCCACGGCTCCCGCGGGCGGCCCGGGCCGCCGGTCGCACGCCGCCGGAACCCAGGCCCCCCGCACCTTCGCCCGCCCGTCCGACCACCCGCATCCCCCGGAGACGCCCCGGTGACCTCGACCCTCCCGACCTCGGCCGCTCCCCCGTCGGCCGGCCGCCGCTCCCCCGGCTCCTCCTCCCCCGCCGTCCTGGTCACCGGGGCGGGCGGGCCGGCCGGGGTGGCGGTCGTCCGGCGGCTGGTGGCCCTCGGGCACCGCGTCGTCGGCGTGGACGCCGACGCGACCGCCGCGGGCGCCGCCCTGGCCACCGTCGGCGCCGTCGTCCCGCGGGCCGACCACGTGCGGTTCGTCGACGCCCTGGTCGCGCTGGCCGTCGCCCACGGCGCCGACGCGCTCATCGGCACCGTGGCCGAGGAACTGCCCGCCCTCGCCGCGGGCGCCGACCGCCTCGCCGCCGCCGGGGTGGCCACCTGGCTGCCCGACCCGGAGGCCGTCGGGATCTGCTGCGACAAGGCCGCCTTCGCCCGGGCGATGCGCGCCGCCGGGGTGCCGCACCCGGCCACCACCGACACCCCCGCCGGGCTCGCCGCCGTCGCCGGCCCGTGGGTCGTCAAGCCGCGCGCCGGGCGGGGCAGCCGGGGTGTGCGGCTGCTCGACACCCGCGCCGAGGTGGTCGAGGCGATGCACGGCGACGCCTCGCTCATCGCCCAGACGCGGCTGACCGGACGCGAGTTCACCGCCGACGCCCTCGTCGACCGCGACGGCGAGCTGGTCACGGTGGTGCCCCGCTGGCGCGACGACACCCGCGCCGGCATCTCGGTCAAGGGCACGACCTTCGACTCCGCCGAGGTCACCGCGGTGGTGGCCGCGGCGCTGGAGGCGGTGCAGCTGACCGGCCCGGCCAACGTGCAGGGCTTCGTCGCCGACGACGGCCGGGCGAGCGTAGTGGAGATCAACCCGCGCTTCTCCGGCGGCCTGCCGCTGACCCTCGCCGCGGGCGCCGACGTCGTCAGCGCCCACCTGGCCGGCATCCGCGACCCGCACGCGCGCCTGCCGCACCTGTGGTTCACCCCGGGCGTCCGGATGAGCCGCTACTTCGCCGAGACCTACACCGCCGACGACGGCAGCCCCGTCGCCGACCCCTGCGAGGCGACGGCGGCGGTCACGGCGGTGCGCGCGTGAGCCGCAGCCGGCACGTCCTCGTCCCGTTCGGCACCCGGCCGGAGGTCGTCAAGCTCGCGCCGGTGGTGACCGCGCTCGTGGCCGCCGGCCACCGGGTCGACGTCGTCGACACCGGCCAGCACACCGACCCCGACCTCTCCACCCGGCTGCAGGAGACCCTCGGGCTGGCTCCCACCTGCCGGTTCACCCTGCCGACCGACGACCCCGCGGCCCGGTACGGCGCCCTGCACGCCGACGCGGCGCGCGCGGTGGCCCGGTTCCGGCCCGACCTCGTGCTGGCCCTCGGCGACACCAACACCGTCCCCGCCTACGCGCTGGCCGCGCGGGGCGCGGGGATCCCGTTCGCGCACCTCGAGGCGGGCCTGCGCAGCCTCAACGCGCGCAGCGTGGAGGAGGTCAACCGCCGGGTGGCGGCGGCCGTCGCCGCGCTGCACCTCGCCCCGACCCGGCGGGCCGCGGCGTTCCTCGCCGCCGAGGGCGTCCCCGCCGAGCGGGTGTTCGTGGTCGGCAACCCGGTGGTCGACACGCTGGTGGCCCGCGGCGTGCGCCCGGTGCCGGTGGCGGAGCGGTCCGGGGTGCTGGTGACGGCGCACCGGCCGACCAACGTCGACGACCCGGTGCGCCTGAAGCGCCTGGTGGGCGTGGTGCGCTCGCTGGCCGACGACGTCGGCCCGGTGACCTTCCCGGTGCACCCGCGCACGGCGGCCCGCCTGGCGGCGACCGGCCTCGACGCGGAGCTGGAGCACCCGGCGATCTCACTGAGCGGGCCGGTCGGCTACGACGCGCTGCTCGCGGCGCTGGCCTCGGCGCGCCTGGCGGTCACCGACTCCGGCGGCATCCAGGAGGAGGCGGCCTACCTCGGCGTGCCGGTCGTGGTCCTGCGCGGGTCCACGCCGCGGTGGGAGGGCGTGGAGGCCGGCACCACCACCCTGGCGGGCCTGGCCGACGACGGCGCCGCCGACGCGGTCCTCGCGGCCGCCGCGCGGCACACCTCGCCGGAGGGCCAGGCGCGCGCCGCGGCGCTCCCCTGCCCCTACGGCGACGGCACCACCGGTCCGCAGGTCGCGGCGCTGCTCGCCGACGAGGCCACCGACGCGCTCCTGGCGATCACCGAGCCCGACTTCACCGACGGGCGCCTGCCGTGGTGACCGGCGCGCCCGCCTGGGACGGCCCGCCGCCGCTGGCGGTGGTGGTCGACCTCGACGACACGCTCTACCCGCAGGCCGCCTACCTGGCGGGCGCCGCCGAGGCGGTCGGGCGGGCGTCCGCCGCCGTCGGCCTGGACGGCGCCCGGGTGCACGCGGCCCTCGTCCGGGAACTCGCGGCCGGCTCCGACCGCGGCGGCACCATCGACCGAGCGCTGCTCGCCGCCGGCGTCCCGGACGCGGACCTGCCGGGCCTCGTCCCACCCCTGGTCGCCGCCTTCACCGCGCACGAGCCGGTGGCGCTGGCCCCCTACCCCGGCGCGGCGGCGGCGCTGGCCGCGCTGGCCCGCGAGGTGCCCGTGGGCTGCCTGACCGACGGCAACCCGGCCATCCAGGCGGCCAAGCTGACGGCGACCGGCCTGCTGCCGCTGCTGGCGGAGGTCCTGGTCACCGACACGCTCGGCGGGCGGGCGGCCCGCAAGCCCGCGCCCGAGGGCCTCCGCGTCCTCGCCGGGCGGCTCGGCGTGCCCGCCGACCGGGTGCTGGTCATCGGCGACCGGCCCGGCAAGGACGTCGCCGTCGCGGCCGCGGTGGGTGCGCGGGCGGTCCGCGTGCGCCAGGGCGAGTACGAGGACGCACCGGACGTGCCGCCGGCGTGGGCGGTCACCGCCGACTTCCCGGCCGCCGCGGCGCTCGCGCTCGGCGTCCTGAGCGGCTCCCCGGCGGCCGCCGCGAACTGAGCGCGACCGTCCTCCCTCCTCCGGGGGACCCCCGTCCCGGTGGCGTGGAGACCGGGCGCGCCGCTCCCGATCTCCCCCGGGAGGGGCCGAGTGCGCCCCGGTCCGGAAGGGGGCCACATGAGAGGCAACACGGGGCGGCGCGCGTCGCTGGGGACCCGGCTGGCGGTCGTCGCCGGCGTGGGCGCGGCGGCGGTGCTCGCGACGCCGGGCGTGGCGAGCGCCCACTACGGGGAGACGTCGGTCACCTGCGTCATCCCGGCGCAGAACGGCACGTGGACCGCGGTGTTCGGCTACCGCAACGACACCGGGTACACCGGCTCGCTGCCGGTCGGCCGCTACAACGACATGAGCCCGGACCAGTTCGACGGCCGGCAGGTCACGACCTTCGCGCCGGGCAACCACCCGGGCGCGTTCCAGGTCCAGGTGCCCGCGTCGGTGTCCTCGGTGAGCTGGACCGTCCTCGGGACGACGGCCACCGCCAAGAAGGACGGCAGCACCCGCTGCCCCTCCGGCACGCCGCTGCCGGCCGACGGCAACGGCCTGGGCATGGTCATCGCGCTCGCCGCCTCCGGCGCGGTCGCAGGTGGCTCCATGTGGGCGGCGCAGCGCCGCCGCGCGCGGGTCGCCGAGGCACCCGCGGACTGATACATCGCGCACGACCGGTCCTCCCCCCATCGAGGGGGGAGCCGGTCGTCCCGGTGGACCCGGCGGCCGCGGCCGCCGATGGAAGAGCATCGGGCGGGACCACCGCCCCGGCACGGACAGGACGGCGGCGATGGACGGCGCAGGAACGCGGAGCACGGGACGCAGCGTCCTGGCCATCGGGGCGCACCCCGACGACATCGAGCTGGGCTGCGGGGGCGCGCTGCTCGCGCACGTGGCCGCCGGCGACCGGGTGACCATGCTGGTGGTGACCGGCGGCGAGAACGGCCCCGGCGACGACACCCAGGTGACCGGCCGACGCGCCGAGCAGGAGCGGGCCGCCGCCGCCATCGGCGCCCGGCTGGTGTGGGGCGGGCTGGTCGACTGCCAGGTCGTGGCCGACTCCGCCGCCATCCGCCGCATCGAGGAGGTCCTGGAGGCCACCGCCGCCGACCTCGTCTACGTGCACGCCCCCGACGACAGCCACCAGGACCACCGCGCCGTCGCCGCCGCCACGCTCGGAGCGGCCCGCCGGCTGCCCCGGGTGCTGCACTACCAGAGCCCCTCGACGCTGACCTTCACCCCGACCGTCTACGTCGACGTCACCGCCCACCTGACCGGCAAGCTGGCCGCGCTCGCCGCCCACGCCTCGCAGGTGGAGCGCTCGGCCATGGTGGAGCCCGACGCGATCGTCGCCTCCGCCCGCCACTGGGGCGCGCAGGCCCGCATCGGGTACGCGGAGGCCTTCCAGCCGACCCGCATGGTGCTCGACCTGTCCGCGGCGGGCTCCCCGGTGCCCTCGGCGGTCCCGGCGGCGTGGTCGCTCGCGCCGTCCTTCACCCCGCACACGACGTCGTCGTTCGCGGGCTCGGCCGTCGCCCGGACCCGCTGACCGCTCACCCGAAGACCTGCCCCGCGATGCCGATGACCATCGGCGCGATGCCGAGGCAGACGAACGCCGGCAGGAAGCAGGCGCCCAGCGGCGCGAGCACCCACACGCCGGCCCGCCGGACCGCGGCCTCGGCGTCGCTGCGCGCGGCCTGACGCGTCTCGGCGGCCAGCACCCGCAGCGCCCCGGCCGCCTGGGTCCCCGACTCCCCGGCCCGCACCAGCACCCGGCCGAGCCCCGCGAGCTCCGCCGGGGTGCCGGCCCAGGCCGCGAGCGGGCCCGCGCCCAGCCGCAGTCGCCCGGCGACGACGGCGAGCACCTCTCCCGTCGGGCCGGGCAGCGCCGTGGCCACCGCGGCCAGCGCCGCGCCGACCGGCGCCCCGGCCGCGAGGCACACCGCGAGCAGGTCACAGGCCACCGGCACGTCCGCGCCGGTCCCTGCGCCCGTCGCGCCCGGGTCCGTCCTCCGGCGCAGCAGCCGGGCGGCCAGCACCCCGGCGCCGGCCCCGAGCAGCACCCCCGTCGCGCCGCCCACCAGCAGCGCCACCGCTCCCCCCGCGGCCACGGGCAGCGCGAGACGCCGCACCACACCGGGCGCCGCGTCCGGCACCGGCCCCGGCTCGGTCCGGGCGGGCGGGGCGGGCCGCCGCGGGACCCCCGCGACCGCCCGCACCCGCGCACCCCGGCGGGCCTCAGCCGACGGCCAGGCCAGCAGCGCGGCCGCCAGCAGCACAAGTCCCGCGCTCACGCCGCGGCCGCCGGTCCCGCGACCGCCCGCCGGACCAGCCGCGCCGACCAGGCCAGCCCCGCCGCCTCCAGCGCGACCCCGAGGACCAGCAGGACCTGACCGGCGCCGGTGGTCGTGAGCACGGACCACGGGTCGGCGCCGATGCCGCTGCCCATGGCCAGCGCCAGCAGCGGCAGGCCGGCGAGCAGGGCGGCGCTGGCCCGCGGACCGGCGGTCACCGACCGCAGCTCCTGGCGCTGCCGGCGGCGGGCCCGCAGGTCGTCCTCCACCGCGGCGACGACGGCCGCCAGGGAGCAGCCGGTCCGCGCGCTGAGCAGCACCGCCGCGGCCACCCGCGCCAGCGCCCGGTCGAGGTCCGTCGCGCCCGGCCCGACCGCCGCCGGGGCCCGCAGCGCCCGGGCGAGCCCGTCGGCCACCCCGGCGTCGGTGCACCCGGCCACGGCCGCCCCGGCCGCGTCCTCGGGCGGCCGCCCGCCGCGCAGCTCCGCGGACAGCGCCGCGAGGGCGTCGGTCAGCTCGTCCAGCCGCTCCTCCGCGGCGCGCCGGTCCCGGGCGCGGGCCAGCGCCCGGACCGCGCCGGCCGCGCCCGCCGCGGCGAGGGCCCCGACCAGCGGCGTCGCGGCGAGGGAGCCGGCCGCCCCGGCGAGCAGCGCGGCGGGCAGCGGCCAGGCGGCGCGCGGCAGCGCGGCCGGGCGGGCAGCCGGGGTCCCCCGGGGGCGCACCAGGCGCCGCAGCCGGGAGCGCCGCCGGGCGACCGCGCCGGGCCACAGGAGCAGCGCCCCGGCGGTCAGCAGCAGCGCCGCGCTCACCCGGCCGCTCCACCGTCGAGCAGCGCGGCCAGCCGCTCCGCGCCCGGGCACGGACCGCCGTCGGCCCGCCAGCCGGCGTCGACCGCGATCCAGTCCCCGTCGCGGCGGACGACGCCGATCTCCTCCACCCGCCTGCCGGCCGCGGTGCGCCGCAGGTGCACGACGACGGCGAGCGCGGCCGCGGCCTGGCTGTGCACCGCCCGCCGGTCGAGCCCCGCGGCCACCCCGAGCGCCTCCAGCCGGGCGGGCACCTCCCCGGGCCGGTTGGCGTGCAGGGTGCCGCAGCCGCCGTCGTGGCCGGTGTTGAGGGCGGCGAGCAGGTCGGTGACCTCCGCGCCGCGCACCTCGCCGACGACGAGCCGGTCGGGGCGCATCCGCAGGGCCTGGCGGACCAGGGCGCGCAGCGTCACCTGCCCGGCGCCCTCCACGTTGGCCGGCCGGGTGAGCAGCCGGACGACGTGCGGGTGGACCGGCGCGAGCTCCGGCGCGTCCTCGCACAGCACCAGCCGCTCCCCCGCCGGCAGCTCGCCGAGCAGCGCCGCGAGCAGCGTCGTCTTGCCGGAGCCGGTGCCGCCGGTGACGAGGAAGGCCAGCCGCGCCCGCAGCACCGCGCGCAGCAGGCGGGCCGACTCCCCGGGCAGCGTCCCGCGGGCGACGAGGTCGCCGAGGCCGAGGCTGGCGCGGCGCAGCACCCGCAGCGACAGGCAGGTGCCCCCGCCCGAGACCGGCGGCAGCACCGCGTGCAGGCGGGTGCCGTCGGGCAGCCCGGCGTCGACCCAGGGCGCGGCGTCGTCGAGCCGGCGGCCGGCACTGGCGGCCAGCCGCACCGCGAGCCGGCGGACGGCGTCCTCGTCGGGGAAGCGGACGGCGGCGCGCTCGAGGCCGCCGCCCCGGTCCACCCAGACGTGCGCCGGGCCGTTGACCAGCACGTCGGTGACGCCCGGCTCGCGCAGCAGCGCCTCCAGCGGCCCCGCCCCGGCCAGCTCGGCCACCGCGTCCCGCACGGCGTCGAGCACCTCGGCGTCGCCGAGCAGCCCCGCCTCGTCGCGGACGAGCGCGGCGACGGCGGCGCGGCTGGGCGGTCCCGGCTCCAGCGCCAGCCGTGCCCGGACCCGCTCGACCAGCGGCAGCGCGCTCACGCCGCCCGCTCCGGCACCGGGAGCCCGCCGAGCAGCCGGCGGGCGACCGCCCCGAACGGGCTGCGCGGGGACACCGCCGGGGGCACGCCGCGCTCGCCGCGGTGGACGGCGCCGCGGTCGTGGCCGAGCACGGCGAGCACCGGGGCGCCGGTGGCGGCCGCGACCTCCGCCGCCGACAGGCCGCCCGGGACCTCGCGCACCACGACCCCGGCCCTCCGCCACGGGGACGGCTCCGCGGGCGACCCGGCGAGCAGCAGGCGGGCGGCGGTGACCGCGCGCAGCCGGGCCGGCACGACGAGGACAGCGAGGTCGGCCCCGGCCAGGACGGCGGCGGCCGCCGCGTCGTCGGGGCCGGCCGGGCGGGGCAGGTCGACCACCACCGGCCGGCCGCACCCGCGCGCGGCGTCGACGACCGCGGTCAGCGCCTCGACCGGCACCGGGCCCGCGTCCTCCCGGGCGGCGGGTAGCACGGTGACGCCGCCGGCCTCCGGCAGGGCGGCCAGCAGCGCGTCCCCGGCGACCCGGCCGCGCACCCCGGCCAGCGCGGGCCAGCGCAGCCCGTCGACGTCCTCGGCGCCGAGCAGCAGGTCCAGCCCGCCGCCCCACGGGTCGGCGTCGACCAGCAGCGCCCCGCCGGCGTCCTCCGCGGCGGTGAGCGCCAGGGCGGCGGCCAGCGTGCTGACGCCCGCGCCGCCGCAGCTGCCGCCCACCACCAGCAGCGGGCCGCGCTCCACCGGCGAGCGCACCGCCTCCGCGGCGCGGGCGGCGAGCCAGGCCTCGTCGTCGGGCAGGACGGCCACGCGCTCGGCGCCGAGCTCCACCGCGGCCGCCCAGGCCGGCGCGGTCAGCGGGCCCCCGGCGACCACCACCACGCCGGGCCGGCGCGGCAGCGCCCGGACCGCGGGTGCGCCGAGGACGTCGGTGCCGAGCAGCACCAGCCCGGCCTCGCGGGAGGCGCGGCGCAGCGCCGGGCCGCCCGTGGCGACCTCGGGCTCGGTACCCGCGGCGGCGAGCACCCGCAGGACGTCGTCGAGGAGGTCCTCGTCGGCGCTGACGACGAGCGGGCGGGGCGGGGGCGGCACGGGACGCGGGGGCACGCGCCCGAGCCCAGCGCGGCCGCGCGGCCCGGGACGACCGGAGCCGCGACCTGTGGATGACCCGGACGGGTGTGGACGGCGCGCGGGAGGCCGTCGGCCCCCTGCCGTCCGCTTACAGTCGTGAGCTGTGACCCGCGCCGCGGCGTTCTTCGACCTGGACAAGACGGTCATCGCCAAGTCCAGCACCCTGGCCTTCGGCCGCCCCTTCTTCGCGGGCGGGCTGATCAACCGGCGCGCCGTGCTCAAGGGCGCCTACGCGCAGTTCGTCTTCTCCCTCGCCGGCGCCGACGCCCAGCAGATGGAGCGGATGCGCGCCCAGATCACCCGGATGGCCACCGGGTGGGACGTCGCGACGGTGCACGAGATCGTCAGCGAGACCCTGCACGAGATCGTCGACCCGCTGGTCTACGCCGAGGCCGCCGACCTCATCGAGTTCCACCGGGCGGCCGGCCGGGAGATCGTCATCGTCTCCAGCAGCGGCGCGGAGATGGTCGGGCCGATCGGCGAGATGCTCGGCGCCGACCGGGTGGTGGCCACCCGCATGGTGCGGGCCGGGGGCCGCTACACCGGGGAGATCGAGTTCTACGCCTACGGCGAGAACAAGGCCGAGGCGATGCGGCAGGTGGCCGCCGAGAGCGGCTACGACCTCGCCGACTGCTACGCCTACAGCGACTCGGTCACCGACCTGCCGATGCTCGCCGCCGTCGGGCACCCCACGGCCGTCAACCCCGACCGCGCGCTGCGGAAGGTGGCGGCCGAGCGCGGCTGGCCGGTCCTGGAGTTCACCCGGCCGGTGTCGATGCGCAGCCGCTTCGCCGTGCCGCCGGTCCCGGTGGTCACCGGCGCGGCCATGGGCGTCGGCGCCGCGGTGGCGGGGATCGCCTGGTACGCCCGCCGGCGGGCGCTGCGCGTCGTCGAGACCACGGCGGCCGTCGCCGCCCCGGTCCCGCCCGGACGCCGCCGTCGCCGCGGCGCCTGAGGTCAGACGCCCAGCCGCTCCCGCACGCCGTCGACGAGGGTCCGCGCGCCCGACACCGGGGTGAACGCCCGCGCCGCGGACGTCAGGGCCTCGCGCTCGTCCGCGCGCAGCTCGATCTCGCCGGCCGCCGCGTTCGCCTCCACCTGCTCCACGCTCGACGCCCCGGGGATCACCACGACCTGCGGCAGCGACACCAGCCAGGCCAGCGCGATCGTCCCGGGCCGCACGCCGTGTGCGCCGGCGACCTCGCGCAGCACGTCGAGCAGCGGCTGCACGCGGCGCAGGTTCTCCGTGCCGAACAGCGGGTTGGCCGCCCGCACCCCGCCGGGCCGGTTCCCGGGTCCGTATCGGCCGCCGAGCAGCCCCTGCGCCAGCGGGCTGTAGGCGATGACCACGCGCCCCTCGCGCTCGGCGAAGGGCACGAGGTCGTCGAGCGCGCCGGGCTTCGCCAGCGAGAAGTGCACCTGGTTGCTGATGACCGGCCGGCCCAGCGCGGCGTCGGCGGCCCGCCAGCGGTCGAGGGAGTAGTTGGAGACGCCGACGGCGCCGATCCGGCCCTCGTCGAGCAGCGACCGCAGGCCCGTCATGGTGACGGTGTCGGGGACCAGCGGGTTGGGCTGGTGCACCTGGTACAGCGGCAGCCTCTCCAGCCCGAGCCGCCGGGCGCTGCCGGCCAGCCGGTTGCGCACGACGGGCGCGAAGGGCGCGACGGGGAAGAGCTTGGAGGCGACGACGACGTCGCCGCGCCGGTCGCCCAGCGCCTCGCCGAGGATCCGCTCGCTGCGGCCGAAGCCGTACACCTCGGCGGTGTCGAAGAGCGTGACGCCGAGCTCGAGGGCCCGCCGCACGATCTGTCCCGCCGCACCCGAGGCGTAGCCCTCGCCGTAGCCCCACTCGCGGGAGCCGAACTGCCAGGTGCCCAGACCGATGCGGCCGACCGGGCCCAGGCCGTCGACGTCGAGGGTGCGCATGCCGCCACTGTCCCCCGGCACCGCGGCGGCCGCAGGCGGAGCTCAGCCGCGCAGGATCGCCTCGGCGATCGCCAGGCCCTCCCGGGCGCCGAGCTCGGTGGCCCGGCAGCAGTGCACCAGCCACGCGGCGACGCCGTCGGGCCCGCCGGAGGCGTAGCCGGCCACCGCGTCGCGGTGGGCGTCGACGCCGAGCTCGAGGAAGCCGACCTCGGGCACCGACACCGCCTTGGGGTCCAGACCCCGGCCGATGGTGGTGAGCCGGCCGGCCGCGCGGGCGACCACGCCGTCGGCCGTGCCGAAGGGAGCCAGTGCCGCGAGCTCCCCGTGCACCAGCCCGGCGATCAGCACCGCCGGCACCGTCGACGTGCCGGTGACCAGCTGGAACAGCCCGTTCAGCCGCGGTCCCGCGTGCGGGGCGGGCCGGCCGAGCGCGGCACGGTCGGCGAGGTCGGCGGCGGCCAGCACGTGCAGGCGGGCGAGCACCTGCCCGGGCGCCCGGGCCCACGTGTCGACCATCGCGCCGAGCCCGACCGACACCCGCAGGGACCCCTGCACCACCGGGTCCTCGACCGAGCCCGCGCGCAGTTCGGCCAGCGGCACGTCGACCCCGTCCAGCGCGGCCGAGGCGCGGGCGCCGCGCAGCGCGGACTCGGTGCTCACCTCGGCCGACCGGTTGCGCATCAGGCGGTGCGCCAGCAGCCGGTCGATGCCCGCGCGCGCCGCCTCGGCGGCCTCCCGGACGCCGGGCAGGTCGAGCAGCGGGGCCAGCGGGTCGGGACCGGCGGCGGCCCGGGGAGCGGGGCGGCCGGCGCCGGGACGGACGGGGATGGTCACCACCCGACGGTACGAGCACCGGCGCGGGCGCCCGCCGCCACCTGCCCTAGGCTCGGCGACCACCATGGCGCGCCCGCTCACCCTCCTCCTCGTCCGCCACGGCCAGAGCGAGTGGAACGCCGCCGGGCTCATGCAGGGCCAGACGGCGCACGTGCCGCTCACCGAGCTCGGGCACCGGCAGGCGGCCGGTGCCGCCCGCGAGCTGGCCGCGCTCCGGCCCGGGGCGATGCTGTCGAGCGACCTGCGCCGCGCCGTGCAGACCGCCGAGCACTGCGCCGACGCCACGGGCCTGTCCTTCACCACCACCCCCGCGCTGCGCGAGCAGGGCTACGGCGTGCTCGAGGGCCGCCCGTCGCGCGAGCTGTGGGACGTCGTCGACTGGACCGACCCGCACTGGTCCGCCGAGGGCGGGGAGAGCCTGGCGCAGCTGCACGCGCGGGTCGGCGGCCTGCTGGCCGGGCTGACGGCCCGCCCGCCGGCCGACGTCGTCGCGCTGGTGACCCACGGCGACACCATCCGGGCCGCGCAGGCGGTGGTGGCGGGGCTCGGCCCCGCGGAGATGCCCGCGGTGACGCCGCACAACGGCACGGTGACGCGCCTGGAGCTGCCGGCGGTGCCGGCCGCGTGAGCAGGGTGCTCGTGCTCGGCGGCTCGCGGTCGGGCAAGTCCGCGCACGCCGAGTCGCTGGTCGCCGGCCGGGCCGACGTCGTCTACCTGGCCACCTCCGCCCCCGCGCCGGGCGACGAGGAGTGGGCGCGGCGGGTCGCCGAGCACCGGGCCCGCCGCCCGGCCGGCTGGGCGACGCTGGAGACGACCGCGCCGAGCGACCTGCTGCGCGGCGGCACGGTGCTCGTCGACAGCGTGACCACCTGGGTGGCCGCGCTCATGGACGAGACCGGCGTGTGGACCGACGAGCCCGGCGCCCTCGACCGGCTGGCCGGGCGGGTCGACGCGCTGGTCAACGCCTGGGCGATGACGCCGGCGCACGTGGTGGCGGTCAGCGACGAGGTGGGCCTCGGGGTGGTGCCCGAGTCGCGCGCCGGCCGGCTGTTCCGCGACACCCTCGGCGAGGTCAACCAGCGGCTGGCCGGCACCGCCGACGAGGTGTGGTTCGTCGTCGCCGGGCTGCCGCAGCGGCTGCGGTGACGACGCCGCCGGAGCAGCCGACGGAGCAGCCGCCGGGCAGCCGGCCGCGGTGGGCCGGCCCGCTGGAGTCCGCCGCGCTGCTGACCGTGCTGCGGGTCCCCGCGGCGGGGACGACGTCGACGCGAGGCGTACTGCCGTGGGCGCCGCTGGTCGGGCTGGTGCTCGGCGGGGCCGCGGCCGGTGCGGGGGTGCTCGGCGCACACCTGGTGTCACCGCTCGCCGGTGCCGTGGCGGCGCTCGCCGTGCTCGCCTGGCTCACCCGGGCGCTGCACCTCGACGGCCTGGCCGACACCGCCGACGGGCTCGGCCCGCTGCGCGGCCGGGAGCGGGCGCTGCAGGTGATGCACCAGGGCGACGTCGGCCCGTTCGGCGTGGTGACGCTCGTCCTCGTGCTGCTGCTGCAGGCCGCGGCCGGCGCGGCGCTGCTCGGGGTGGACGGCGGCTGGGTCGCGCTCTGGGCCGCGGTCGTGGTGGCCCGGCTGGCGATGGCGCGCACGGGCCTGCCCGGCGTCGCGACGGCGGAGGGTTCGGCGCTGGGCCGGGCGGTCGCCGGCACGGTCTCGGTGCCGTGGTTCGCCGGCTGGGTCGGACTGGTGCTCGCCGGCGCGGCCGGTGCGGGCTGGGCGGCCGGCGGGCCGGGGACCGCGGCGGCGCTGGCCGGCGCGACGGGAGCGGGCCTGCTCGCGGCCGAGGCCGTGCGCGCCCGCGCGACGGCCCGCCTCGGCGGGGTCACCGGCGACGTGATGGGGGCGATGGGCGAGGCGGCGGCGACCGTCGTGCTGCTGGTCGCCGCCGCCGGGTGGTGACGTGCTGGAACGGCCCCGCTGCAGGGTCCCGCCGCGAGCGTGCGAGCGGTGGGGGGAAGCGGGGTCCTGCGTCAGCGCCGGCCGGTCAGCGAGCCGAGCAGGCGGCCCAGCCCGCCCGACGCCGCGGTGGTCGGCGCGCCGCGGCCCATCCGGCGGCTCGGGGTGCCCGTCGCCATGCGGGTGCGGCCCATGCCGCGGCCGGAGGCCATGCCCCGGCCGGTGGTCGCGCGGCCCGCGGCGGCGCGGCCTCCGGCGGCTCCGCGACGAGCCGTGGTCTCAGCAGTGCCCAGGAGTCGGTTGAGGATGCCCATGAGCGTCCGGTACCCGGCCGGGACTGCGGACCGCATCGTTCATGAACCCGTACCGCGCGCCGTCACCCTCCGCGATCGGACCGCCTCAGGCCGGCGCACCCGACTGGGCCGGGGTCTCGCCGCCCTCGAGGTCGCCCTCCGTGTCGAGGTAGGCCTGCCGCAGCCCGGCCAGCAGCTCCGGGTCCGGCTCGGCCCACATGCCGCGGTCGACCGCCTCCAGCAGCCGCTCGGCGATCCCGTGCAGCGCCCACGGGTTGGACCGCTCCATGAACTCGCGGTTCTCCGGGTCGAGCACGTAGGTCTCGGTGAGCTTCTCGTACATCCAGTCGGCCACCACGCCGGTCGTGGCGTCGTAGCCGAACAGGTAGTCGACGGTCGCGGCCAGCTCGAAGGCGCCCTTGTAGCCGTGCCGGCGCATCGCCGACAGCCACTTCGGGTTGACCACCCGGGCCCGGAACACCCGCGAGGTCTCCTCGGTCAGCGACCGGGTGCGCACCTGCTCGGGCCGGGTCGAGTCGCCGATGTAGGCCGCGGGCGCACGCCCGGTCAGCGCGCGGACCGTGGCCACCATCCCGCCGTGGTACTGGAAGTAGTCGTCGGAGTCGGCGATGTCGTGCTCGCGGGTGTCGACGTTCTTCGCCGCCACCGCGATCCGCCGGTACGCCGCCTCCATGTCCGGCCGCGCCTGCACGCCGTCGAGGTCGCGGCCGTAGGCGTAGCCGCCCCACACCGCGTAGACCTCGGCGAGGTCGGCGTCGCCGCGCCAGTCGCGGGAGTCGATGAGCGAGAGCAGCCCCGCCCCGTAGGCGCCGGGCTTGGAGCCGAACACCCGGGCGGTGGCCCGCCGCCGGTCGCCGTGCCCGGCGACGTCGGCGTCCACGTGGGCCTTCACGTAGTTGTCGTCGTCGGACTCCGAGGAGAGCCCCGCCACGAGCGTCACGGCGTCGTCGAGCATGGTCACCACGTGCGGGAAGGCGTCCCGGAAGAAGCCCGAGATGCGCACGGTGACGTCGATCCGCGGCCGGCCGAGCTCGGACAGCGGCACCGCCTCCAGCGACGTCACCCGCCGCGACGCGTCGTCCCACACCGGGCGGACGCCGAGCAGCGCGAGCACCTCCGCGACGTCGTCGCCGGAGGTCCGCATCGCCGAGGTCCCCCACACCGACAGCCCGACCGAGCGCGGCCACTCCCCCGTGTCGGCGCGGTAGCGCTCGAGCAGCGAGTCGGCCATCGCCTGGCCGGTCTCCCACGCCAGCCGCGAGGGCACCGCGCGCGGGTCGACCGAGTAGAAGTTCCGCCCGGTCGGGAGCACGTTGACCAGCCCGCGCAGCGGCGAGCCCGACGGCCCGGCCGGCACGTAGCCGCCGTCGAGGGCGTGCAGCGTGGCGTCGAGCTCGTCGGTGGTCCGCTCCAGCCGCGGCACCACCTCGTCGACGGCGAACCGCAGCACCGCCGCGACGCCCTCGTCCTCCCGCCCGAGCACCTCGCGCACCACCGGGCCGACGGCGCCGATCGTCCAGCCGGCGTCCTCCATGCCCGCGACGAGCGCCTCGGCCCGCGCCTCCACGGCGTCGGTGGCCGCGCGCCCGGCGGTGCCGTCCTCGGTCAGCCCCAGCGCCTCGCGCAGCCCGGGCAGCGCCACCGCGCCGCCCCAGATCTGCCGCGCCCGCAGCATCGCCAGCACCAGGTCCACCCGGTCGGAGCCCGACGGCGGGACGCCGAGGACGTGCAGGCCGTCGCGGATCTGCGAGTCCTTGATCTCGCAGAGCCAGCCGTCGACGTGCAGGATCATCTCGTCGAAGTGGTCGTCCTCCGGCCGCTCGGCCAGCCCCAGGTCGTGGTCGAGCTTGGCGGCCTGCAGCAGCGTCCAGATCTGCGCCCGGACGGCGGGCAGCTTCGCCGGGTCCATCGCCGCCACGTTGGCGTGCTCGTCGAGCAGCTGCTCCAGCCGGGCGATGTCGCCGTAGGAGTCGGCGCGGGCCATCGGCGGCACCATGTGGTCGACGAGCGTGGCGTGCGCGCGGCGCTTGGCCTGCGAACCCTCGCCCGGGTCGTTGACCAGGAACGGGTAGACCAGCGGCAGGTCGCCGATCGCGGCGTCGGGCCCGCAGGAGGCCGACAGCCCGACCGTCTTGCCCGGCAGCCACTCCATGTTGCCGTGCTTGCCGACGTGCACCAGCGCGTGCGCGCCGAACACCGACCGGAGCCACCAGTAGGCGGCCAGGTAGTGGTGCGAGGGCGGCAGGTCGGGGTCGTGGTAGATCGCGATCGGGTTCTCGCCGAAGCCGCGCGGCGGCTGCACCATCACGACGACGTTGCCGGCGCGCAGGGCCGCGAACACGATGGCGGGGCCGTCGGCTCCGGAGTCGTCCACGAACAGCGAGCCGGGCGCCTCCCCCCAGTGCTCGACCATCGCGTCGCGGAGGTCCTGCGGCAGCGTGTCGAAGAAGCGCTGGTACTCCGCGGCCGGGATGCGCACCGGGTTGCCCGACAACTGCTCCTCGGTCAGCCAGTCGGCGTCCTGCCCGCCGGCGGCGATGAGCGCGTGGAAGAGCGCGTCGCCGTCGAGGTCGGCCACGCCGGGCAGCGCGCCGGGCCCGTCGAACGGGCCGATGTCGTAGCCCTGCCCCTGCATCGCGGCCAGCAGCCGCACCACCGACGCCGGGGTGTCCAGGCCGACGGCGTTGCCGATCCGCGCGTGCTTGGTCGGGTAGGCCGACAGCATCAGCACGACCCGGCGCTGCTCCGGCGGCGTGTGCCGCAGCCGGGCGTGCGCCACCGCGGTGCCGGCCACCCGCGCCGCCCGCTCGGGGTCGGCGACGTAGTGCGTCAGCCCGTCGGCGTCGGTCTCCTTGAAGGAGAACGGCACGCTGATCAGCCGGCCGTCGAACTCGGGGATGGCGACCTGGTTGCCGACGTCGAGCGGCGAGAGGCCGTCGTCGTCGGCCAGCCACTCCGCGCGCGGGCGGGTGAGGCACAGCCCCTGGACGACGGGCACGTCGAGCGCGGCGAGCTGGCCGACGTCCCAGGCGCCGTCGTCGCCGCCGGCCTGCGCGGTGGCCGGGCGGGAGCCGCCCGCGGCGAGCACCGTGACGACGAGCGCGTCGGCGGTGCGCAGCACGTCGAGCAGGTCGGCCGGGACGCTGCGCAGCGAGCTGACGAACACCAGCAGCGCCTGCCCGCCGGCGTCCTCGACCGCGGAGCACAGCGCCTCGACGAACGCGGTGTTCCCGGCCAGGTGGTGGGCCCGGTAGTAGAGGACGGCGATCCGCGGGCCGTCCCCGCCGCGCGCCGACCGCTCGAGCACGCCCCAGTCCGGCGCCACCGACGGCGGCTCGAAGCCCTCGCCGGTGAGCAGCACGGTGTCGGAGAGGAACCGGTGCAGCTGCACGAGGTTGTCCGGCCCGCCCTGCGCCAGGTAGCCGTGCGCCTCGGTGGCCACGCCCATCGAGACGGTGGACAGCTCCATCAGCTCGGCGTCGGGCACCTGCTCCCCGCCGAGGACGACGACCGGCGCGGGGCCGGCCAGCAGGGGCGCGAGCATCTCCTCGTACTGCCGCCGCACGCCGAGGATCCGGACGACGACGAGTTCCGCCCCCTCGGTCAGCGCCGCGATCCCGTCGGCGCCGAGCCGGACGGGGTTGCCCAGCCGCCAGTCGGCGCCACTGGCGCGGGCGGAGAGCAGGTCGGTGTCGCTGGTGGAGAGCAGGACGAACACGCCGCTTCCTCACTCGGGGTCCGCGCCCCGGGTCGTCGGGCACGGCAGCCGGAGTGTCTGGCTCCCCCGGTCGCCCGGGGTCACAGTGGCGGGACCGCGCCGGGTTTCCACCGGCTTCCTGCACGCACTGCCGTGATGGGGCGACGGTACCGCCCGGCCGCCGGGCGCCCGGCACCTCCAGCCGGGCACGTCTAGCCGAGCCGGGTCAGCACCGCCGCCCGCAGCCGCAGGTACTGGTCGGCCGCGTAGCCGGGCAGCCCGGGCGGCCGGGCGACGACGCGCGGCGCCTGCACCGTCTCGGTGGGTGTGAACTGCCCCAGGGTGAGGTCGACCTCCCGGCCGTCGGGCAGCCGGTTCCACCAGTGCACGCCCTGCCGGGAGCCGTCGGGGTACAGCACCTCGGCCAGCAGCAGGTCCCCGCCGAACAGGTCGTGCAGCAGCAGGGCGGTGGGGCCGCACTGCCCGCGCGCGGGGTTGCCCGGCGTCCAGTCGGCCACGTCGGCCGGGTCGCAGGTCTCCCGGCACCAGGCGGCGCGGACGGCGGCGGTCACCTCGTCGAGCGTGGGCACGGGCGGCACCCTGCCAGCCGGGGACGACGCGGGGACGACGCGCTCAGCGCAGCAGCAGGCGCTCGACCGCACCGGGCAGCCAGTCGGCGTAGCGCTGCGGCGGCCAGCCACAGCCGCGGATCAGCCGGGACTGCGTCGCCGGGGAGAAGACCGACCAGAAGACGTCGACGGCGGACTCCAGGTCGAGGTCGTCGCGCAGGTCGTCGGCGAACGCCCGCACGAGCACGGTCATGTCGGCGCGGCGGCGGCGCTCGTACTCCGCGTAGGGCCCCGCCACCTCCGGGTCGGCCGCGGCCGCCGCGGCGAAGGCGTCCTGCATCGCGAGCGTGCCGGCCGCACTCTGCGACGCCAGCCGGTGCAGGGCGGCGAGCCGGCCTGCCCGGTCGGGCGCGGCGAGCAGGTCGGCGAACGGCCCGAGCTCCCGGACGGCGCGCTCGTCGTCGGAGCCGACGAGCGCCCGGTCGACGCAGGCCAGCAGCAGCGCGGCCTTCCCGCCCTGGGCGAAGACCGTGGGCACCGAGACGCCGGCCGCCTCGGCGACCTCCCGCATGGTCGTCGCCGCGTAACCCCGTTCCAGGAAGCAGCGGGTGGCCGCCTCCAGCACCTGGACGCGCGTGCGCCGGGCCTGCTCCTGGCGCAGATCGGAGCGGTAGACCCTCTTGCCCTCCGTCACCGGTCCACCATACCGTGCCGCTGTTCATCTGACCGGCACTCAACCGAAAGGACTCCCGGTGACCACCACGCACCCCGTGCAGATCCGCCTCGAGGGCCAGGCCGCCGCCCCCGACGGCCCCATCGACCTCGTGGGCATGTTCGTCATGCACCGCGGCTTCCGGCGCGACCTCGAGGCGTTCGCCGCCGTCGTCCCGGCCGTCCCGGTCGCCGACCGGGCCCGCTGGCGCCGGCTGTCCCGCCGCTTCGCCCGGTTCGCGCGCTACCTGCACGCCCACCACTCCGGCGAGGACGCCGGGCTGTGGCCGCTGCTCGCCGAACGCGGCGCCGACCCGGCCGTCCTCGACGCGCTGGAGGCCGAGCACGCGGGCATCGACCCGGCGCTGGCCGCCGTCGCCGCGGGCCTGCGGGAGATGGCCGCCGGCCGCGGGGACGCCACCACCCGCGCGGAGCTCGCCGAGCAGGCCGTGGCGCTGCGGGACGGGCTGGCCGCCCACCTCGCCCACGAGGAGAGCGACGGCATGGAGCAGGTGCAGCGGCACCTCACGCCGGAGGACTGGGACCGGCTCGAGCGCGAGGTGTTCTCCAAGGAGTACCGCCCGCACGAGATGCTCGGCGCCCTCGGCTGGACGGTGTCGGCCATCCCCGACGACGTCGTCGGCCGCCTGCCCGTGCCGCACCCGGCGATGCTCGCCGTCGCCCGGTTCCTCGGCCGCCGCGCCGCCCGCGCCGACGCCCGCACGTTCGGGACCGCCCGGTGACCGCTCCCCTCTCCCGCGCCGACCGGGCGGCCACCGCGCTGTCCCGCCACGTCGCCGCGCTGCACACCGCGCTGCTGCGCCGCACCGGCGGGCGGCTGGGCAACCGGTTCCGCGGCGGCGACGTCGTCCTGGTGACCTGCCGCGGCCGGGTGTCGGGGCAGCCGCGCACGACGCCGCTGCTGCACGTGCGCGACGGGGCGGACGTCGTCGTCGCCGCCTCCAACGGCGGCATCGACGCCGAGCCCCAGTGGTGGCGCAACCTGCAGGCCGACCCGCGCGGGGAGGTCGAGGTCCGCGGCCGGCGGTGGGCGGTCACCGCGAGCGAGGTCGACGACGCCGACCGGCCCCGGCTGTGGGCGGCCCTCTCGGCCCGCTTCGACGGGTACGACGGCTACCAGGCGAGGGTGTCGCGCCGGATCGCCGTGGTGCGGCTGTCCCCCGCGGACTGAGCGGTCAGGCGGGCACCGGCTGCCCGAACTGGGTGCGGTACAGCTCGGCGTAGCGGCCGCCGAGGGCGAGCAGCTCCTCGTGGCGGCCGCGCTCGACGACCCGGCCGTGCTCGAGCACGAGGATCTGGTCGGCGGCGCGCACGGTGGACAGGCGGTGGGCGATGACGATCGCCGTCCGCCCGTCCAGCGCCTCGTCCAGCGCCTCCTGGACGGCGGCCTCGCTGGTGGCGTCGAGGTGCGCGGTGGCCTCGTCGAGCAGCACCACCCGCGGGCGGGCGAGCAGCAGCCGGGCGATGGTCAGCCGCTGGCGCTCGCCGCCGGAGAAGCGGTAGCCGCGCTCGCCGACGACGGTGTCCAGGCCCTCGGGCAGCGCCCGCACCAGGTCCCCGAGCCGCGCCCGGTCGAGCGCGTCGAGGAGCTCCGCGTCCGTCGCGCCGGGGGCGGCGAGCCGCAGGTTGTCCCGCAGCGACTCGTGGAACAGGTGGCCGTCCTGGGTGACCAGGCCGATGGTGGCGCGGATCGAGTCGGCGGTCAGGTCGCGCACGTCGACGCCGCCGAGCCGCACGGCCCCGGCGTCGACGTCGTAGAGGCGCGGCAGCAGCGCGGCGATCGTGGACTTGCCGGCGCCGGAGGAGCCGACGATCGCCAGCACCTCGCCCGGCCGCACGGTGAACGAGACGTCGTGCAGCACGTCGATCCCGCCGCGGCCGTCGAGCCGGGCGACGTCCTCCAGGGAGGCCAGCGAGACGCGGTCGGCGGCCGGGTAGGCGAAGGTGACGCCGTCGAGCTCCACCGCGACCGGTCCGTCGGGGACGGCGACGGCGCCGGGCCGCTCGCGCACCAGCGGGACCAGGTCGAGGACCTCGAAGACGCGCTCGAAGCTGACCAGCGCCGAGGCGACGTCGACCCGCGCGCTCGCCAGGGCGGTCAGCGGCGCGTAGAGCCGGGTGAGCAGCAGGGCCAGCGCGACGACGGCGCCGGGGTCGAGGTCGCCGCGCAGCGCGGAGGCGCCCCCGACGCCGTAGACCAGGGCGAGCGCCAGCGCCGACACCAGCGTCAGCGCGCTGATGAACGCCCACTGCACCATCGCCGTCCGGACGCCGACGTCGCGCACCGCCCGCGCCCGCGCGGCGAACCGCGCCGACTCCGCCGAGGGACGGCCGTAGAGCTTGACCAGCGTGGCGCCGGGCGCGGAGAAGCGCTCCGTCGTCTGGCCGGTCATCGCCGCGTTGGCCTCGGCGGCCACCCGGCGCAGGTCGGCCAGCTGCGCGCCGATCCGGCGCGCGGGCAGCAGGAACACCGGCAGCAGGAGCAGCGCGAGGACCGTCACCTGCCACGACAGCGTGAGCATGGCGACGAGCGCGAGCAGCAGCGTCACGGTGTTGCTGACGATCCCGGACAGGGTGTCGCTGAAGGCGCGCTGGGCCCCGAGGACGTCGTTGTCGAGCCGGGACACCAGCGCGCCGGTGCGCGTGCGGGTGAAGAAGGCCACCGGCATCCGCTGCACGTGGTCGAACACGGCGGTGCGCAGGTCGAGGATCAGTCCCTCGCCGAGCGTCGCCGACAGCCACCGGCCGAGCAGGCCCAGCGCCGTCCCCGCCAGGGCGAGGACGGCGATGAGCAGGGCCAGCCGGACGACGGTGCCGGTCTCGCCACCGTCGACGATCGCGTCGACCACGCGCCCGGCCAGCAGCGGCGTGGCGACGGCGAGCACCGCCTCGACGACGCCGACGGCCACGTAGGCGGTGATCCGCGCGCGGTGCGGGCGGGCGTGGGTCAGCACCCGCCGCAGCGTCGCCCGGCTGATCGCCCGCCGGTCGGACCGCGCGTGGGAGGCCCGCGAGAGCGCCGACCACGCCGTCATCTCCATGCTCACGCGGCGACGCTAGGACCTCAGGTCGACTTCAGGTCAACCTCTTTCCCGGGTTCAGCAAGGACGGTCGGCCGCCGGTCCGGCGAGAACGGTCAGGCGGCGCCCAGGGCGTCGGCCATGCGGTGGTGCGGCACGGCCTCCTCGCCGCGGCTCTGGCGCTCGAGCGTGCGGGCCAGCGCGCGGCGGGCCCACCCGTTGGCGGGCGCCAGCGCGACGAGCCGGCGCAGCGCGTCCTCGGAGCGCTGCAGCTGCGCCGAGCCGAAGTAGCTGCGCGCCAGGAGCTCCAGCGCCGCCTCGTTGCCCGGCTCGGCCGCCACGAGCGGCTCGAGGATCCGCGCGGCCTCGACCGGCTGCCCCATGGAGAAGAACAGGTCGGCGCGCAGGTAGTCGGAGTGCAGGTCGGTCTCGAACGGCTGGGTCACGCCGGCGGAACGGCGCGGGGCCCTCCGGTCTTCCCGGCGGCGACACGCCCGGCGGACAAACGGACGAGGAAGGACGGAACCAACTGCATCCGGACACCACCGAGTTGGGAACAACCGGTGTCAGCAGACCTCCGTCCCGAGGGAGCACGACCATGGCCCTGTCGCTGCACCGCCACCGGACCGCCGACCGCGCACCGGCGGCCACCCGCCCGCAGACCCCACCGCGCGAGCCGGGGGGAACGGGGAACCGCGTCCTCGTGGTCCACCGCACCGGCGCGTTCGTCGTCGCCGGGGTCATCGCCCTGTTCGGCGTCCTCGGGCTCGCCAACGGCCTGGACTTCTTCTCCACCGACGGCGAGCGCGTCCTGGGGCTGTCCTCCAACGGCCTGCTGTCGACCATCTCGCTGGTCACCGCCGCGGTGCTGGTCTTCTCCGCCTTCCGCAGCCCGCGCACCGCCTCCACGGTGATGATCGTCATCGGTGCGCTGTTCCTGGTGTCGGCGCTGGCGAACCTGGCCGTGCTCAACACCGAGCTGAACTTCCTGGCGTTCGGCCTGAGCAACGTCGGCTTCTCCGTCGTCGCGGGCCTCGTGCTGCTGTTCGTGGGCACCTACGGCCGGGTCAGCGGCCACCTGCCCCCCGACAGCCCCTACGCCCGCGAGCGCGACGACGAGGTGCCGCCGGTCCCGGCCGACGAGTACCCCTCGACGCCGGCCGAGTTCGCCGCCGAGCGGGCCATGCGCGAGGCCGAGGTCGCCGTCGTCCAGCACGTGGCCTCCTTCGAGCAGCGCCGCCGCGTCGACGCGATGGCGAAGGTGCAGACCCGCAAGGAGCGCCGCGAGGTCTGGATGTCCTTCGACCGCGCCCGCCGCGACGCCTGAACCCGCGGGGACCGGCACGATCCCCGCGTGACGGTCCCCCTCTCCGCCTGGCCCACCCCGCTGCACCCGGCGCCGCGGCTGTCCGCGGCGCTGGGTCTCGCGCCCGGCGACCTCGTCGTCAAGCGCGACGACCTGACCGACCTCGGCGGCGGCAACAAGGTGCGCAAGCTCGAGCACCTCGCCGCCGAGGCGGTCGACGCCGGCGCGACCGTCCTGGTCACCTCGGGCGGCGTCCAGAGCAACCACGCCCGCATGACCGCCGCGGCCGCGGCGAGGCTCGGCCTGCGCGCCGTGCTGGTGCTGGGCGGCGAGCCGTCGGCGCAGCGCCCGGGCAACCTCGCCCTCGACGCCGCGCTCGGCGCCCGCGTCGTCGTGGTGCCGGACCCGGCCGCCGTCGAGGAGCGGGTCGCGGCGGTGGCCGCGGAGCTGCGGGCCGGCGGCGAGGTGCCCGCCGTCCTGCCGCTCGGGGGCTCGTCGGCCACCGGCGCCCGCGGCTACCTCGCCTGCGCCGCCGAGCTCGAGGAGCAGGCGCCCGGCGCCCGGCACGTGGTGGTGGCCGTCGGGTCGGGCGGCACGATGGCCGGCCTGGTCGCCGGGCTCGGCGCCGACCGGGTGCTCGGCGTGGACACCGGCGCGGTGCCCGACCCCGCCGAGCGGGTGGCCGGGCTGGTGACGGCGATCGGCGGGTCCGCGCAGGGGCTGCGGCTGCGCCGGGACCAGGTGGGCGACGGCTACGGCGCCCGCACCGACGCCGCCGTCACGGCGCTGCGCACCGCCGCCCGCACCGAGGGCCTGCTGCTCGACCCCGTCTACACCGCCAAGGCGCTGGCCGGGCTCGCCGCCGCGGTGGCCGACGGCTCGATCCGCCGCGGGGAGCGCACGGTGTTCGTGCACACCGGCGGGCTGCCGGGGCTGTTCGGGCACCCGGTCGCCGCGGAGCTGGCCGGTGAGGTGGTCCCGGCGTCGTAGCCTCGCTGGCGCGATGTCCACCCCCACGACGACCCCCCGCGCCCGCGCCGACGCCTGCCCCGGTGCCCTCCAGACGCACACGGCCGCCGACGGCGAACTCGCCCGCGTGCGGGTCCCCGGCGGCCTGCTGACCGCGACGCAGCTGCGCGCCCTCGCCGCCGCCGCCCGCGACCTGGGCACCGGCGCGCTGGAGATGACCAGCCGCGGCAACCTGCAGCTGCGCGGCCTGGCGCCGGCCGGCGTCCCCCGGCTGGGCGAGGCCCTCGCCGCCGCGGGCCTGCTGCCGAGCGAGACGCACGAGCGGGTGCGCAACGTCCTGGCCAGCGTGCTCACCGGGCGCGCCGGCGGGCTGCTCGACGCCCGGCCGTGGGTGGCCGCCCTCGACGAGGGGCTGCGCGCCGACCCCGCCCTGGCCGCGCTGCCCGGCCGGTACCTCGCCACCCTCGACGACGGCCGCGGCGACGTCAGCGGCCTCGGCGGCGACGTCGGCCTGCTGGCGCTTCCCGGCGGCGACGTCGCCCTGCTGCTCGACGGCGCCGACAGCGGCCTGCGCGCCGGCCCGGACGACGCCGTCGCCCTGCTGCTCGACGCCACCCGCGCGTTCCTCGCCGAGCGCGCGGCGCAGGGCGGCACCGCGTGGCGGCTGGCCGAGCTCGACGACGGCCCGGCGCGGGTGGCCGCGCGGCTGCCCGGGTCGCGGGTCGCGCCGGTCGCCGTCCCCGCCGCGCCGGAGAGCGGCCCGGTCGGCGCGGAGACCCAGCCCGACGGGCGCACCGCGCTGGTCGGCGCGGTGCCGCTGGGCCTGCTGTCGGCGGCACAGGCGGAGCTGCTCGCGTCGCTGACCGGCGCGGTGCAGCTGACGCCGTGGCGCAGCGTCGTCGTCCCCGACCTCGCGGAGGACCGGGTGGACGACGCCGCCGTCGACCTGTTCCGCACCGGGATGGTCTTCGACGCCGAGAGCCCGTGGGCGCGGGTGACCGCCTGCGCCGGCCGGCCCGGCTGCGCGCGGTCGCTCGCCGACGTGCGCGCCGACGCCGCGGCCGCGGTCGCCGCCGGGACGGTGCCCGGCGACGTCCGCGTGCACTGGGCGGGCTGCGAGCGGCGCTGCGGCCGGCCGCGCGGCGAGGTGCTCGACGTCGTCGCGACGCCGGAGGGCTACCGCGTCGGCTGAGGGCCGACCGCGCTACGAAGGCCCTCAGTCCTCGTCCGGGTCGGGGTAGCGGGCGCCCGCCGGGACCTCCGCGCCCTCGGGCACCTCGACGCGGCGCCCGACGAGCGTGATGTCGCCGTCGCCGCCGACCGTGGCGCCGCGGCCCACCACGACGCCGTCGTCGACCACCGACCGGGTCACCGTGGCGCCCGACCGCACGCGCGCACCGGGCAGCAGCACCGAGTCGACGACGGTCGCGCCCGCCTCCACCACCACGCCCGGCGAGAGCACCGAGCCGCGCACGTTGCCCGAGACCCGGGTGCCGCCGGACAGCAGGCTGTTCTCGATCTGGCCGTCGTCGAGGACCCGGGCGGCGCTGTGCCGGCCGCCGCGGGTGTGGATCGGCCAGCGCGGCGCGTCGAGGTCGATCGGCGGCTCGTCGGTGAGGAACTCCTGGTGCGCCGACCAGTACGAGTCCACCGTCCCGACGTCGCGCCAGTAGCCGCCCAGCGGGTACGCCCGCGCCCCGCCGTCGCGGGTCTGCGCCGGCAGCAGGTGGGTGCCGAGGTCCTCCAGCCCCTCCTCGCCGACCTCCGACTGCAGCTCCTCGAGCCGGTCGAGGGTCGGGCCCGGGTCGAAGACGAAGACCTCGTTGGTGGCGGTGGTGGTGGCCGGCTCGTCGGGCTTGTAGGCGTAGCCGGTCACCCGCTCGCCGTCGACCTCGACGATCCCGTAGCGCGAGGCGTCGTCGGCGGCGACCTCGGTGGTCACCATCGTCACCTCCGCGCCCGACTGCAGGTGCGCCTCGGCGACCTCGCGGTAGTCGAGCTCGTAGACGGCGTCGGCGCTGACGACGACGAGCGCGTCGGCGCCGAACGCCCGGATCAGCTCGGCCTGCCGCCACAGCGAGTTCGCCGTCCCGGTGTTCCAGCCCCCGCGCTCGGTGCCCTGGAACGGCGGGAGGGTCATGAGCCCGCCGGTGGTGCGGTCGAGGTCCCAGGGCCGGCCGTTGGCGAGGTGGTCGGCCAGCGAGGCCGGGTGCTGCTGGATCGACACCCACACGTCGGGGATGCCCGAGTGCTGGCAGTTGCTCAGCGGGAAGTCGATGAGCCGGTAGACCCCGGCGAACGGGACAGCGGGCTTGGCGCGGTGCTCGGTGAGCAGCTGCAGCCGGCCGCCGGCGCCACCGGCGAGGACGAGGACGAGCAGGCGGGGGAGGGCCATGCGCCCGCGCTACCCGTTCCGGCCGGGACGTAGCCTCCTGCCCGATGTACGAGTACGAGAAGGACGGCGCCGAGATCTACCGGCAGTCGTTCGCGACCATCCGCGCCGAGGCCGACCTCGCCGGCCTGCCCGAGGACCTCGCCCGAGTGGTCGTGCGCATGATCCACGCCTGCGGCCAGGTCGACCTCGTGGCCGACGTGCTCGCCAGCGACGGCGTGGTGGCCGGCGCCCGCGCGGCGCTCGACGCCGGCGCGCCGGTGCTGTGCGACGCGCAGATGGTGGCCTCCGGCGTCACCCGGCGCCGCCTGCCCAAGGACAACGACGTCGTCTGCACGCTGAACGACCCGCGCGTCCCGGCGCTGGCGGCCGACCTCGGCACCACCCGCACCGCGGCGGCGCTGGAGCTGTGGCGCGACCGCCTCGACGGCGCCGTCGTGGCCATCGGCAACGCCCCCACCGCGCTGTTCCACCTGCTGGAGATGGTCGCCGCGGGCGCGCCCCGCCCGGCCGCCGTGCTCGGCGTCCCGGTCGGCTTCATCGGCGCCGCGGAGTCCAAGGAGGCGCTGGCCGCCTCCGACCTGCCGTTCCTCGTGGTCCGCGGCCGGCGCGGTGGCAGCGCCATGACCGCCGCGGCGGTCAACGCGATCGCGAGCGACGTCGAGTGAGCGGGCGCCTGTACGGCGTCGGGCTCGGCCCCGGCGACCCCGAGCTGGTCACCGTCAAGGCGGCCCGGCTCATCGGCGCGGCCGACGTCGTCGCCTTCCACGCCGCCCGGCACGGCCGCTCGGTGGCCCGCTCGCTCGCCGAGCCCTACCTGCGCGCGGGCCAGGTCGAGGAGCTGCTGGTCTACCCGGTGACCACCGAGGGCACCGACCACCCCGGCGGCTACCAGGGCGCGATCGACGAGTTCTACGAGGCCGCCGCCGCCCGGCTGGCCGCGCACCTCGACGCCGGCCGCGACGTCGTCGTGCTCGCCGAGGGCGACCCCTTCTTCTACGGGTCCTACATGCACATGCACAAGCGGCTCGCGCACCGCTACCCGACCGAGGTGGTGCCCGGCGTGACCAGCGTCAGCGGCGCCGCCGCCGTCGTCGGGCGGCCGCTGGTCGAGCGCGACGAGGTGCTCACCGTGCTGCCCGGCACGCTGCCCGCCGACGAGCTCGCCGAGTGGCTGGCCACCACCGACTCGGCCGCGGTGATGAAGCTCGGCCGCACGTTCGGCCAGGTCCGCGAGGCGTTCGAGGCCGCGGGCGTGCTCGACCGGGCGCTCTACGTGGAGCGGGCCACCACCGACCGGCAGCGCACGATGCCGCTGGCCGACGTCGACCCGGAGACGGTCCCCTACTTCTCCCTCGCCCTGCTGCCCTCGCCGCTCACCGGTCCGGGCAACGCCCCCGCCCCGGCGGACGACGAGGCCGTCCGCGCCGGCGAGGTCGTCGTCGTGGGCCTGGGCCCGGGCGCGCGCGGCTGGACGACGCCGGAGGCCGCCGACGCGGTCGCCGCCGCCGACGACCTGGTCGGTTACGGCCCCTACCTGGACCGGGTGCCGGCCAACCCGCGGCAGGTGCGGCACGCCAGCGACAACCGGGTGGAGGCGCAGCGGGCCGCGCACGCGCTCGAGCTGGCCCGCGCCGGCCGCCGGGTGGCGGTGGTCTCCAGCGGCGACCCCGGCGTCTTCGCGATGGCCGCCGCGGTGCTGGAGGTGGCCGCGCAGCCCGAGCACGCCGGCGTGCGCGTGCGCGTGCTGCCCGGCCTGACCGCCGCGCAGGCGGTGGCCTCCCGCGTCGGGGCGCCGCTGGGCCACGACTTCGCCGTGATCAGCCTCTCCGACGTCCTCAAGCCCCTCGACGTCGTCCTCGACCGGCTGCGCGCGGCCGCCGCGGCCGACCTGGTGATCGCCGTCTACAACCCGCGGTCGAAGGCGCGCCCCGACCAGCTCGGCAAGGCCCGCGAGACGCTGCTCGAGGTGCGCGACCCGGAGACCGTGGTGGTCGTCGGCCGCGACGTCGGCGGGCCGGAGGAGCGGGTCACCGTGACGACGCTCGGCGAGCTCGACCCGGAGACGGTCGACATGCGCTGCCTGGTGATCGTCGGGTCGTCGCAGACGCGGGTGACGCCGTCCGGGCAGGTCTTCACCTCGCGCCGCTACCCCGGCTGACGGGAATGCCGGGCGGGTCGATGGCCTTGGCAACCGTCGTGCCCCGCCTCTCCCGCTCCGCCGCCTTCTGGTCGGTGGCTGGGCTGCTCGTGGTGGTGCTGGCCGCCTCGGGCGTCCCGTCACCGCTGTACCGGGTCTACCAGGAGGAGTTCGGCTTCGGCGCCGGGCTGCTGACGCTGGTGTTCGGCATCTACGCGTTCGCGCTGCTGGGCGCGCTGCTCGTCGTCGGCAGCCTGTCCGACCACGTGGGACGGCGGCCGGTGCTCGCCGCCGGGCTGCTGCTGCAGGCCGTCGCGATGGCGGTGTTCCTCGCCGCCGACGGCGTGGGCTGGCTGCTCGTGGCGCGCACGCTGCAGGGGCTGTCCACCGGGGCGCTGACCGGCGCGCTCGGCGCGACCCTGCTGGACCTGCAGCGGCCCTCGGCGCGGCCGCTGGGTGCCCTGCTCAACAGCGTCTCCCCCGGCCTCGGGCTGGCGCTCGGCGCGATGGGCGCGGGGCTCGCCATCGAGGGCCTGGCCGAGCCGACGCCGTGGGTGTTCGGGGTGCTGACCGTCGTCTTCGTGCTCGGCGCGGGCCTGGCCCGGCTGCTCCCGGAGACCTCGCCGCGGGTGCCCGGCGCGCTGGCCTCGCTGCGGCCGCGCGTGGAGGTGCCTCGCCCGCAGCGCCGGGCCTTCGCCGTCGCGGTGCCCTGCCTGGTGGCGCTGTGGGCGATGGGCGGGCTGGTGCTCTCCCTCGGCCCGTCGCTGACGGCCGGCGTCTTCGGCGCGAGCGGCCACCTCGCCGGCAGCCTGCTCATCCTCTGCATGCAGGGCGCGGCCGCGGTCGGCGGCGTGCTGGCCCGCGACCTCGCGCCGCGCCGGGCGATGGGCGGGGGCTGCCTGGTGTTCGCCGTCGCGGTCGGCGGCCTGCTCGTCGCGCTGGCGACCGGCGCCCTCTGGCTGTTCTTCGTCGCCTCGGGCCTGGCTGGGCTCGGCTTCGGCGCCGCGTTCCTCGGCGCGGTGGCCACGGTGACCGCCGGCGTCGCGCCCGGTTCCCGCGCGGGCCTGCTGTCGAGCGTGTTCGTCGTCGGCTACCTGGCCTTCAGCATCCCGGCGATCGTCGCGGGGATCGTGTCCGGCCCGGTGGGCCTGCGGGCGACCGCGGAGGTCTACGGCGCCGTCGTCATCGTGCTGGCGCTCGGCGCCGCCCTCGGGTTGCGGCTCTCGCACCGCCGCGCGCCCGCCGCGGCCCCCGCCGACGAGCCGTCGGAGCCGCTGGCCGCCTGACGCGAGGCGGTCACCGGGCCACGTGGCCGGGTGGTGTGGCGTCCTCGTCGGGGGTGACGCGCCGCGCCTCGAGTGCCGACTCCGCGAGGACGCGGTCCACGAGCTCGGCCGGTCCGCCCAGGCAGCGCCAGTCGTCGTCCCACAGCCACGACAGGAGCCACGAGCGGTCGGCCGGGAAGACCAGGTCGGGGCCGGGCGCGCGCCAGGACCACAGGTCGCGGCGCCACGCGGCCGCCTGGGCCGGGCCGGCGTGCACGAGGACGTAGGGCCAGGAGGAGTAGAGGCCCACCCGGGGCGCGTCGGGGAAGACGACGTCATCCGCGCCGGTGTCGAGGTAGCCCAGCCACCACGGACCCGGCGACCGTGCGGCGAGCAGGCGCAGCAGGAGGGCGACGTCCTCCTCCCGGCCCTGCCCCTTGTCCGGGACGACGACGGTCGCGTACGCCTCGAAGACCGGCGGGACGGCCGACGTGATGGTCCGGCCGATCGGCGTCGCCTCACGGATCCAGGCGACGTCCGAGTCCGTGCCGATCCGCCACTCCCGACCGTCCCTGCGGCGGGTGACCGGGGCGCTGCCGGGATCTCTCACGGGAGCAGGATGCACCGTCCGGCGGCCGACTGACCTGGCGTTTCTGTCGTACCCCCGCCGTAGGTTCGCCTCATGTCGGCGAGCGCGGAGCACGTGTCGCCGATCGAGCGCGCGCTGGCCGGGTGGCTGATCGAGCAGCCGGTGGCGATCGAGCGGCTGCCGGTCGGGGTGCTGTCCGACGCGCAGGCCGCCGCGGAGCTGGCGCGGGTGCAGGCGCGCAAGGCGATGGACGCCGCCTACGAGGCCGAGCTGGTGCTGCGGCTGGCCGAGACCCGCCCCGCCGACCTCGACCCCCCGCCCGGCACCCCGGGTGCGCGGTCGGGGTCGTGGGCGCCGGACCCGGAGCTGCCCGGGGTGTCGGAGTTCTTCACCGCCGAGCTGGCGGTGGTGCTCAACGTCGGCCGGCCCACCGCCACGACCCTCGCCAAGCGGGCGTGGACCTACCGGGAGTCGCTACCCGCGACGTGGGCGGCGCTGGCTGCGGGTGAGCTGGACGAGCGCCGGGCGATGGTGCTGGTCGACGTGCTGCAGTGGACCGTCCCCGCGCTGGCGCGGCGGATCGAGGCCCGGCTACTCCCCCACGCCACCGGCTGGACCGTGCGGACGCTGCGCAAGCGCGCGGTCGAGGCGCTGCTGGAACTGGACCCCGACGCGGCCGAGCGGAAGAGGGACGACGCGCAGCGGACCGCCGACGTCCGGATTGTCCCCTCCCCGCAGGACGGCATGGCGCTGATGATCGCCGAACTCCCGGCCGAGGTCGCCGCCGCCTGCATGGCCGTGCTCAACTCCTTGGCGCGGCTGGCCAAGGACGCCGGCGACCCCCGCCCGATCAGCCGGCTGCGCACCGAGCTCTACGCCGCGGTGTTCCTGCGCGCCGGCGAGCCGGGCCGGCCGGCGGTCACCGCGCACCTGCAGATCATCGCCACCCTGTCCGCCCTGCTCGGGCGGTCCGCCGAGCCCGGGGAGGTCGACGGGCAGCCGATCACCGCCGCCCACCTCCGCGAGCTGCTCGCCCAGCTCGACGCCCTCGGCATCCGCGTCCCCGCCGGTGGGTCGGTCACCGTGGCGGTCACCGACGACGACGGCACCCTGCGCGCCACCACTCCCCTCGACCAGGCCCGCACGCTGGCCCGCCGCGGCTGCCCCGACCACCCCGACGGTGAGGACGACGGCGGGTGCCGGTGCCCGGTGCTCGACCGGCCCGAGCCCACCGACCGCTACACGCCCACCCGGCCGCAGCAGCGGTTCGTGCGCACCCGCGACCGCACCTGCCGCTTCCCCACCTGCGGCCAACGAGTCGGCTGGGCCGACGCCGACCACGTCATCCCCCACGCACACGGCGGGAAGACCGACTGCGCCAACCTGTGCTGCCTGTGCCGCAGCCACCACCGCCTCAAGACCTTCGCCCGCGGCTGGAGCTTCCAGATGTCACCGAACGGGGTGCTCACGGTGACCACGCCGTCGGGCATCACCCGCACCACCCGCCCACCGGGCATGCACCCACCCCCACCACCCGCGCCCGACCCGCCACCGCCGACGGCACCCGAGCCGCCACCGTTCTGACCCTGCGGGTCGGGGCGCCGGCACACCCGGCTCGGCGGGCCGGCGCCGACCCGGTCAGCGCCCGGGGTAGGGCTGCGCCGTGAGCGCCCGCGCGAGGTGGGCGGCGTTCTCCGCGAGCGTCCTCGTCGTCGACGCGACCGCCTCGGGGGTCTCCTCGAGGTCGTTGTAGTCGCGGCTGCCCATGGCCTCGTCGTTCCAGTAGACGGCGCCCTGGGCGGGGATCGTGAAGCCGATGTCGTTGAGGCCCTGGAACAGGTCCGCGGTGATCTTGTGGGCGCCGTCCTCGTTGCCCACCACGCACGCCACCGCGACCTTGCCGGTGACCAGCGGCCGGCCCGAGTCGTCGGTCTCCGACAGCTCGCCGTCGAGGCGCTCGAGCACCCGCTGGGCGACGCTGCTCATGTGGCCGACCCAGGTCGGCGTCGAGACCACCAGGACGTCGGCGGCCATCATCCGCTCGCGGATGGCGGGCCAGGCGTCGCCCTCCCCCATGTCCACCTCCACGCCGGGCTTCACGTCGTGGTCGACGACGCGGACGACGTCGGAGGTGAAGCCGTGCTCCCCGAGCGCGTCGAGGACCTGGCGGGCCATGAGCTCGCTGGACGACGGCGCGGGGGACGGCTTGAGGCTGCAGATCAGGGCCAGGGCACGGGGGGACGCGGACTCGGTCATGCTCCCCACCTGCCCAGACGCGGGCAGGTGTCACACATCAGGATCGTGCGCGACCGACCGCGGCGCAGAACCGCTCGTGCTCGGCGCGGGTCTCGGCCAGCGGGGCCAGCACCTCCTCGTCGGCCACCTCGGCCACCCGGGCGGTGAGCCGGCGCCGCGCCGTGCGTGCCCGTCTGCGCGCGCCCGCGGCCACGAGCGGCCGGCACACCAGCGCCAGCAGCAGCCCGGCGAGCAGGCCGAGCCCGAGCAGCAGCGTGGGCAGCGGGATGCCCTGCACCCGGGGCAGTGGGACGACGTCGTCGAGCTGCAGCAGCCCCAGGACGACGAGGCCGACGAGCCACAGCGCGCCGGCCAGCGCGACGAGCGCGAGCAGCCACTGCAGGCCGCCCACCCCGCGCTGCCACAGCGGCACCCGGTCGGAGCCGAGGCCGGTGCCGGCGACGGCGCGGTCGAGCCGGTCGGGCAGCCGCCCGCCGGTGTCGTCGGAGGTGCGGCGCAGCTCGTCGCGCCAGGCCGGGGGCAGCCCGCGGCCGGCGTCGTCGCGGGCCTGCCGGAGGGCGGCGTCCATGCCGGCCCGCTGCACCGCGCCGGCCTGCGGCAGCGACGTCCGGGCCCGCTCGTCGCCGAGGTGCAGCCGGTCGAGCGGGTCGGCACGCAGCTTGCGCGTCCACCGCAGCAGCGGCCAGCCGGTGTGCGCGGTCCCGCTGCGCCGGGCCGACCGCTCGACGGCGGCCACCACGGCCGGCACGCCCGCGGCGTCGGCCAACGCGCCGGTCAGCTCCTCGCGGGCCGCCCGCCCCGGCCCGCGGTCACGCCCGGCGTCGGGGGTGCAGTGCGCGGCCAGCGCGCCCGCGGCCGCCCGCGCGTCGGCGGTGAGGCGGTCGGTGGCCGCCTTCCGCGCCGACACCCGGCGGGCGAGCTCCGCGCGCAACTGCGGCAGCCCCAGGCCGCTCGGCGCGGCCGTGGGGAGCACCGGCACCCCGGCGAGGCCCTCCTCGTCGAGCAGCCGGCGCAGGTCGGCCAGGCAGGCGGCCGCGGCCGCCTCGTCGAGCCGGTCGACCTGGTTGAGCACCACCAGCAGCACGCCGGAGTGCCCGGCCAGCGGCGCGAGGTAGCGGGTGTGCACGGCGTCGTCGGCGTACTTCTGCGGGTCGAGCACCCACACGAGGACGTCGACGAGCTGCACCAGCCGGTCGACCTCCAGCCGGTTCTCCAGCCGCACGCTGTCGTGGTCGGGCAGGTCGAGCAGCACCATGCCGTCCAGCGCCGGGTCGGGGTCGGCCACGCGGTGCCGCCGCGGCACCTCCAGCCAGTCGAGCAGCCGGTCCGCGCCGTGCGCGTCGGAGGAGGGCTCCCCCCACACGCTGGCGTGCGCGACGCCGGTGGTCGGCCGCCGCACGCCCGGGGTGCTCACCTGCGCCCCGGACAGCGCGTTGAACAGCGTGGACTTGCCGCTGCCGGTGGCCCCGGCCAGGGCGACGACGGTGGCGTCGCCCAGCGCCTCGCGGGCCCCGGCCTTCGCCAGCAGCGCCCGCGCGGTGCCCACCTCCGGCACCTCCAGGCGCCCCTCGGCGACCTCGACCGCCTCGCGCAGTGCCGCCAGCCGGTCGGGCAGCGCCAGCTCCCGCGCCCTCACGCCGTCCTCCGCGCGGCGGCCAGCGCGGCGACGGCGGCGCGCAGCCGCCCCGCCGCGTCGGGGGCGTCGGACACCGGCGCCAGCAGCTCGTCGAAGCGGTCCTGCTCGCCGCGCAGCAGCCGGTCGGCGCGGGCGTCGAGGTCCTCGCGGGCGCGGGCGGCCAGCTCCCGCACCGCGGCGTCGCCGAACACCGCCTCGAGCACCCGCTGCCCGACCGCCGTCGTCCCGCCGGCGATGGCCAACTCGGCGCCCGACAGCCCCGCCGTCGAGGCGAAGACGGCGACCATCACCACCGCGCCGGCGCCGTTGATCCCCCACGACAGCAGCCGCGCCTGCGAGCGCTTGCCCGCGCCCTGCTCCCGCACCAGCTCCAGCACGTACCCCTGCCAGTCGCGGACCTCCTCGGCCGCGGCCGGCGCGAGGTCCGGCGAGGCCGACCCCAGCGCCTCCTCGTGGCCGGCCACCAGCGCCCCGCCGCCGGGCAGCGAGCGCCACGCGGTCACGGTGCGCTCGGCGGCCCGGTCGGCCTCCGCCCGCAGCAGCGTCTCGACGCCGGACTCCAGCGCGCCCGACAGCGAGTCCGCCGTCGACGGCCGGCCGGTGAGCGCGGCGCCCAGCCGGTCGCGCAGCCGGCCCACCCGGTTCTGCAGCGAGCGCATCCACTCGCCGGTGCCCACGAAGTCCTGCCAGCGGGCCAGCACCTCCCCGCGCAGCAGGCTGCCGTTGCCCACGCCCTCCCCCACCGCGTCGCGGGCGCCGTCGTAGGCGGCGTCTGCGGCGTCGGCCAGCGCCGCGGCGGCCCCGGCCTGCTCGTCGACGCCGGCGGCGACCGCGGCCACCCGCCCGTCGAGGCTCTCCAGGGCGCCGGCCAGCGTCTGCCGGACGACGGCGGCGCGCTGCTCCTGGTCGGCGGCCAGCCCGCGCAGCCAGTCGCGCAGCGGCGCCACCTGGTCCTCGGGCAGGAACCCGTCGCGCAGCGGCCGCTCCTCCACCACGAACAGCCGCGCCGTCCCGAGCCCGCCGCGCTGCAGCATCCCGGCGAGGTCGGCGGCCACCTCGGTCACCGCCTCCGGCGGCGTGCGGTCCAGGACGACGGCCAGCGCGGTGCCCCGCTCCTGCGCCGTGCGCAGCAGGTCCCACGGGACGGCGTCGGCGTAGCGGGCCGCCGTCGTCACGAACACCCACAGGTCGGCCGCCGACAGCAGCTGGCCGGCGAGGTCGCGGTTGGCCTCCACCACCGAGTCGACGTCGGGCGCGTCGATGAGCGCCAGCCCGGCGGGCAGCGCGTCGCTCGGCACCAGCCGGATCCCGCCGCTGACGTCGCCCTCGCCGGTGGTGCGCGGCAGCCCGGGCAGCACGCGGTCGCCGGAGAACGCCGCGACGTCGGCCGGTGAGCAGACCAGCACGGGGGCGCGCGTGGTCGGGCGCAGCACGCCGGGGACGGTCACCCGGGCGCCGAGCACGCTGTTGACCAGCGTGGACTTGCCCGCGCCGGTGGACCCGCCGACGACGGCGAGCAGCGGCGCGTCGAGGTCGCGCAGCCGGGGCAGCAGGTAGTCGTCGACCTGGTCGACCACCGCCCGCGCCGTGCGCGCCGTCGTCTCCCGGCCCGGCGTGGCCAGCTCCAGGGGCGCGGCGGCGACCGCGTCGCGCACCTCCTGGAGCGCGTCGGTCAGCAGCACGGGTCCGGTCACGTCCGATACGTAGCCCGGCGGGGGGCCGGCTACCCGTCGAGGGCGGCCAGCGCGGCCGGGACGTCCCCCGGGAGGGCGGCGACGGCGGCCGCGCCCGCGGCGGTCAGCTCCGCAGGGCCGCCCGGTCCCCACCCGGCGCCCACGCACGGCAGCCCGTGCGCGGCCGCGCCGAGGACGTCGTGCTCGCGGTCGCCGACCAGCGCCACGGGACGGGCGGCGGGATGGGCGGCCAGCGCCGCGGCGACCACCTGGTCCTTGTGCCGGACCGCGCCGTCGAGGGTGGCGCCGTGCACGCTCGCGAACGCGCGCAGCAGTCCGACGTGCGACAGCACCCGGACGGCGAAGGGCTGCGGCTTGCTGGTGGCGACGGCGAGCACCGCGCCGCCCGCGCGCAGGTCGCGCAGCAGGCCCGGGACGCCGTCGTACACCGCGACGTCGAGCAGCGCGCCGGCCGAGTAGTGCGCCCGGTACGCCGTCACGGCGCGGTCGACGTCGGCGCCGCGCAGGCCGAACACCGTGGCGAAGCCGTCCTGCAGCGGCGGGCCGACCATCGCGCGCAGCTGCGCGGGCGTCGGCTCCGGGAGGCCCAGCCCCGCGGCCGCGACCCGGACCGAGTCCCAGATGCCGGGCGTGGAGTCGACGAGGGTGCCGTCGAGGTCGAACAGGACGAGCGGGGTCGCGGCGGGCTGCACCCCGGGATGGTCCCCGACGGCCGGGTCAGGCCGGGGAGGCGCTCCCGGTGCGCTCGCCGGCCCGGCCGCGGACCAGGAAGACGGCGACGAGCGCGAAGGCCATGAACGCGAAGGTGCCGACCGAGGCCAGCGTCGACCAGCCGGAGGCGGTCTGCGCGCCGACCGCCTCGTCGACGCCGCCGGTGGCGAGGATCGTCGTCGGGTCGGTGAGGCCGTGCAGGACGATCGCGGTCCAGATCGTGCCGGTGACCCGCATCGCCAGGTACATGCACATGCCGAAGCAGAAGGTGTAGCCCACCGTCGCGAGGACGGTCCGCAGCTCCATGCCCTGGATAAGGTTGACCAGGTGCATGAGCGCGAACAGCAGCGAGGACACGACCGCGACGAAGCGCTCGCCGTGCCCGGCGTCGCGCAGCATCTCCACCGCCAGCCCGCGGGTGGCCAGCTCCTCCGCGACGCCGATGCAGACGCCCAGCAGCGCCAGCACCGCGATCTCCCCGCCGGTCCAGCCGTCCCGGTCGACGGCACCGGCGTGCCCCACGACCACGGCGAGGACCAGCACCGGGGCGATCCACATCCACCGCCGGCCGGCGACGGGCTGGCGCCCGAACACGGCCGGGAGCCACCCCACCCGCCAGGTGAACGCGAGGAGGGCCAGGGCGCCGATCCCGATGGGCAGCACCAGCGCGAAGAAGGTGCTCCCGGGGTCGGCCACCACGTTCTCGTCGTCGATCCGGTCGCCGGCCAGCAGGCCGACCACCTGCGAGACGGCCACGTAGAACACGAGGTACCCGGCGACCAGGGCGAACGCCTTCCAGGTCGCCGGCCGGTCCCAGAAGCCCGTCCGCGAGGACCTGGTCTGGCTCTCGGTCACGCTCGGAGCCTGGCAGCTCGCTGAGCGCGACGACAGGTCACCGCCCGCGCCGATGCGCCCGCAGGCGCACTTCCTCGTTCCGCATGTCCGGGCCGCCGGCGGCGCGGGCCGCGCGGGAGGCCAGGGCGGCGAAGGCGTCACGCAGCTCCGGCGGGCCGACCACCTCGACGTCGGCGTCGAACCGCGCGAGCGACGCCGCGAGACCCGTCCACGACCACGAGCCCAGGCGCACCCGGCAGCGGTCCTTCCCGGCCGGCTCGACCGTGCCGTCGCCCACGAACGGGACGACGTCGGCGGCCGGGAGGTCCAGCAGCACCTCGCCTCGGCACGGCCAGGCGTCGGGCCCGGCGGAGCCCCTGAGGCGGGCCGACAGCCACGCGCCGGCGTCGCCGCCGGGGACCTCCCGCGGCACGAACCGCGGCCCGTTCGGCGTGCGCAGGCGGATGCGGTCGGCGCGGAACGCCCGCCAGTCGCCGCGGCCGGGGTCCCAGGCGACGAGGTACCAGCGGCCGGCGCGCGCGACGAGGGCGTGCGGCTGCACCTGCCGGGGCGGGCGCAGCTCCCCGTCGGCGGGGGTGCCGCCGGGGGTGGCATGGTCGAAGCGGAGCTCCTCCCGGGCGCGGACGGCGGCGCTGATCGCCAGGAGCACCTGCGGGTCGGCGGGCGCGTCGGCGCGGGCGACGACCGTCGCCTCGAAGCCCTCCACCCGGCCGCGCAGCCGCGCGGGCAGCACCTGCGCGAGCGTGGCCAGCGCCCGCACCGCCGCCTCCCCGACCGCGGCCCCGCTGACGACGGCGGCCCGCAGCGCCACGGCCAGCGCGACCGCCTGCTCGTCGTCGAACAGCAGGGGCGGCAGCCGCGACCCGGCGTCGAGCCGGTAGCCGCCGTCGGGCCCGCGGACCGCCCGCACGGGGTAGCCGAGCTCCCGCAGCCGGTCGACGTCGCGGCGCAGGGTGCGCTCGCTGACCCCCAACCGCTCGCGCAGCACCGGTCCGGGCCAGTCGCGGCGCGCCTGCAGGAGCGACAGCAGGGCCAGCAGACGCCCGGAGGCAGCAGGGGCGGAGGTCGTCGGCACGCCGTCCATCCTGCCGGGAGAACCGGCCGTTCCCTGACCTGTACCGCCGACAGAGTGGTCCTCGTCGCCGGAGACGCCGGCGGCACCGAGACCAGGAGCACCCGTGACCGTGCAGACCGTCGCCCACCTCAACTTCTCCGGCCAGGCCCGCGCGGCGCTGGACTTCTACGCGTCCGTGTTCGGCGGTCAGGTCGTCGCCGTCACCTACGGCGACGCCGGCATGCCGCGGGACCTGCCCGGCGCGGACCTCGTCGTCTTCGGCCAGGTCGTGGGCGCGGACGGCTTCTCCGTCATGGCCTACGACGTCCCGGGCCGGCAGCCGGCCGCGCCGGGGACGGCGACCCCCCGCGCGCGGCGGGAGAACGGCACGACGCTCACCGACGAGCCCTTCTTCCTCTCCGTCCGCGGCGGGACGGTCGAGGAGGTGCAGGAGCTGTGGGACCGGCTGGTCGTCGGCGCCGCCGTGATCGAGGCCTACGGTCCGTCGGCGTGGGCGCCGGCGTCGGGGATGCTCACCGACCGGTTCGGCGTCACCTGGATCCTCGACGTGGCCGCCCCGTACGCCGGCTGACCGTCCCCGGGCGGCCGGTCCCGGGGCCGGCCGCCCGCCGGGAACGGCTCAGGCGGTGGCCCACACGCCCAGCACGTTGCCCGCCGGGTCGGCGAAGGTGAACCGCCGCCCGCCGGGGAAGGCGTAGGGGCCCTCCACGACCCGGCCGCCGGCGCGGGGAACCGCCTCGGCGGAGGCGTCGAGGTCGGCGGAGAACAGCAGCACCAGCGGGCCGCCGGGGGCCGTCCGGTCGGCCAGCCACAGGCCGCCGACCTCCGTGTCGCCGTCGCCGCGGATGCCCGAGTACGCCGGGCCGTAGGAGGTGAACCGCCAGCCGAACGCCTCGCCGTAGAAGCGCTCGGCGGCGACCAGGTCGGTCACGGGGAGCTCGACGTAGTCGATGGCGTGGTGCCGCTGCGTGCCGGTCATGGCGGCAGCCTGCCCGGCGGTGCCGACAGGACCGGTCAGCGGCTCGAGACGGCGACGCGCAGCCCCAGCGCCACCAGCACCGTGCCGCTCACGCCCTCGAGCCAGGTGCGCACCCGCGGCCGCCGGAACCACGCCCCGGCCCGCGCGACCCCGGCCGCCAGCGACAGGTACAGGACGGTCTCCAGCGCCACCTGCACCAGCGCGAGCAACGCCGTGGTGGCGAACAGCGGCCGGTCGGCAGGCACGAACTGCGGGTAGAAGGCGACCATGAAGACGGCGGCCTTCGGGTTGGCCAGCTGGACCAGCACGCCCTCGCCGAACGCGGCCCACCCGCCGCGGCGCGGCCCCGGGCCGGCACCGGCCGCCGCCCGGCCGGCCCGGTGCTCCCGCCAGGCCGCCCGCAGCGCCTGCACCCCGAGCCAGACCAGGACGACGGCGCCGACGCCCCTGAGCACCCAGAACGCGGCCTCGGAGGCGGCCACGAGGCCCGCGACCCCGGCCGCGGCCAGCAACGCCCAGGCGTACAGCCCCGCCTCGAGGCCGAGGACCGTCGGGACGGCGGCGCGGAACCCGCCGACCGCGGCGCGGCGCAGGATCAGCGCCACCGCCGGCCCCGGGGACACGGCGATCAGCAGGACGGCCAGCAGGAACGCCGGCTCCGCGATCGACTCCACGCCGCGGATGGTGGCACCGGCCGGGGCCGGCGCTCGACCCGATTACCGGAGCACGGCGGCGAGGAACTCCTCCACCCGATGGCGCAGCTCGGCGGCGAGCTCCTCGCCCACCTCGACCGGGTCGCGCTCGCGCAGCCACGGCGGGATGTCGGTGCGGACGCGGGCGGCGCAGCCCAGGTCGGCGCAGACGTAGGTGCCCACGGTGTTGCCGTTGCGGCCGGCCTCCCCGGCGCGGCGGGCGGTGAACAGCGAGACGGCGTCGCCGGGCTGCGTCGAGCGGCAGAGCAGGCACATGACCGTCCGGCGGGCCGACATCCGCGACTCCGCGGCGCGCAGCGCGATGCCCACCGGCCGGCCCTCCCGCTGGACGACGAGGTAGCCGCGCAGCGGCGCCTTCGGGTCGCGCCAGCCGAGCACGTCGAGGGTGTCCCACGGCAGGTCGCCGAGGTCGCGCGGCAGCGTGGCGGAGTTCGCCTCGCCCTTCGAGCAGTTCACGAAGGAGCGCCGCACCTGCTGCTCGGTCATCGGTTCCACGAGGGACCATCCTGCGTTCCGGCACCGGCCGGTCTCAACGCATTTACCCACCCCGCCGCCTCCTCGACGGTGGTCACCACCGCCACGCCCCGGGGCAGCGGCGGGCGGCGGACCAGCACCACGGGCAGCCCGAGCCGGCGCGCCGCGGCCAGCTTGGCCTCGGTCATCGACCCGCCAGAGTCCTTGGTGACGACGACGTCGACGCCGTGCTCGCGCATCAGCGCCGTCTCCTCGTCCTCGGTGAACGGGCCGCGCGCCAGCAGCAGCACCGCGCCGGCCGGCAGCGGCTCGTCGGGCGGGTCGACGGCGCGCACGAGCACCCGGCCGGGCAACGCCGCGAAGGCGCCGACGCCCTGCCGCCCGGTGGTGAGGAACACGGCGCCGGCGCCGGAGACCGCCGCGGCGGCGTCGGCCAGCGAGTCGACGTACGTCCAGCGGTCCCCCGGTCCCGGCGTCCAGCCCGGGCGCTGCAGCCGGAGCAGCGGGGTGCCGGAGCGGGCCGCGGCGGCCGCCGCGGAGGCGGTGATGCGGGCGGCGAACGGGTGGGTGGCGTCGACGACGGCGCGCGGCCGGTGCGTCGCCAGCCACTCGGCCAGCCCGTCGGCGCCGCCGAACCCGCCCACCCGCACGTCGCCCTCGGGCAGCACCGGGTCTGCCACCCGCCCGGCGAGGCTGGACAGGACGTCGACGCCGCCGGCCACCAGCGCCGCGGCCAGCCGCCGGGCCTCTCCCGTGCCGCCGAGCACCAGCACCTGCCCGCTCACGATGCCTTCCCGCTCCCGCGGGGCGCTCCGCTCCTCGCTCGTTCCTCGCCGCGATGCTCACGCCCCTGTCCGCTCATGCTGCCCGCCCGGGGATCATGGGGCGGTGAGCAGGGACGGCGCCTCCGGGCTGCGGCACGGCTGGACCACCGGCGCGTGCGCGACGGCGGCCACCACCGCGGCCTACACCGCGCTGCTCACCGGCGAGTTCCCCGACCCGGTGACCATCGACCTGCCGAACGACCGGCACCCGGCCTTCGCGCTGGCCCGTGAGTCGCTGGAGCCCGGGGCGGCCACCGCCGGGATCGTCAAGGACGCCGGCGACGACCCCGACGTCACCCACGGCGCGCTGGTGAGCGTGCGGGTGACCCACGGCGAGCCGGGCCGCGGGGTGGTGTTCCGGGCCGGCGAGGGCGTGGGCACGGTGACCAAGCCCGGGCTGCCACTGGCGGTCGGCGAGCCCGCGATCAACCCGATGCCGCGGCAGTTCATCGGCGAGCACGTCGCGGCGGTGGCGGCGCGGCACGGCGGCAGCGGCGACGTCGTCGTCGAGGTGTCCATCGAGAACGGCGCGGAGCTCGCGCGGAGGACGTGGAACCCGCGGCTGGGCATCCTCGGCGGGCTGTCGGTGCTCGGCACGACCGGCGTCGTCGTCCCGTACTCGTGTTCCTCGTGGATCGACTCGATCCGCCGCGGCATCGACGTCGCCCGGGCCGCCGGGCGGGAGCACGTGGCCGGGTGCACCGGCTCCACCAGCGAGAGGACGGTGCAGGAGCTCCACGGCCTGCCCGAGGACGCGCTGCTCGACATGGGCGACTTCGCGGGCGCCGTGCTCAAGTACCTGCGCCGCCACCCGGTGCCGCGGCTGACGGTGGCCGGCGGCATCGGCAAGCTGGCCAAGCTCGCCGACGGCCACCTCGACCTGCACTCCGGCCGCTCGCAGGTGTCCTTCGACTCCCTCGCCGCGCGGGTGGCCGCCGCGGGCGGGTCGCCGGAGCTCGTCGCGGGCGTGCGCGGGGCGAACACCGCGCTCGACGCGCTGCGGCAGTGCCAGGCGGCCGGGCTGCCGCTGGGCGACCTGGTGGCCGCCGGCGCCCGGGAGACGGCGCTGGGGGTGCTGCGCGGGGCGCCCGTCGCGGTCGACGTCGTGGTGATCGACCGTGCGGGCGCGGTGGTCGGGCGCGGCTAGCGGCATCTCGTCGTCGAGTAGAGGTGGCTGTCGGGGAACTCCCCCGCGGTGAGCACCGGGCCGACGACGACGACCGCCGTCCGCCGGACCCCCGCCGCCTCGACCTGCCCGGCGATGTCGGCGAGCGTGCCGCGCAGCACGAGCTCGTCGTCGCGGCTGGCCCGGGCGACGACGGCGACCGGGCCGTCGGCCCCGTAGTGCTCGGCCAGCAGCGGCGCGAGCTCGGCCATCCGCTGCACGGCCAGGTGCAGCACGAGCGTGGCGCCGGTGGCGGCGTACGCGGCGAGCTCCTCCCCCGGCGGCATCGGCGTCGAGCGGGCGCTGGTGCGGGTGAGGACGACGGTCTGCCCGACGCCGGGCACGGTCAGCTCCCGCTTGAGCGACGCGGCCGCGGCGGCGAACGCGGGCACGCCGGGGACGACGTCGTAGGGGACGCCCGCGGCGTCGAGCCGGCGCATCTGCTCGGCCATGGCGCTGTAGACCGACGGGTCACCGGAGTGCAGCCGGGCGACGTCGTGGCCGGCCTCGTGCGCGGCGACCAGCTCGGCGGTGATGCGGTCGAGGTCCAGGTCGGCGGTGTCGACCAGCCGGGCGCCGGGCGGAGCGGAGTCGAGCAGCTCGCGGGGCACCAGCGCGCCGGCGTAGAGGCAGACGGGGGCGCGCGCGATGATCCGCGCCGCCCGGAGGGTGACCAGGTCGGCCGCGCCGGGCCCCGCCCCGATGAAGAACACGGTCATGACAGGGCCTTTGTAGCGCTCTCGGCCCTCACCACCGGGTCACCGACCAGATCGTCACGGGCATCGCCGGCTTCCAGCCGGTGAACGAGCCGACCGGCTCGGCGCGCGAGACCTCCACGCGCACGAGGTCGCCGCCGACCTTCGCGTGCCACTGCGCGAGCACCGCCTCGCTCTCCACCGTGACGGCGTTGGCCACCATCCGCCCGCCCGGCGGGAGCGCGTCCCAGCACGTCTCCACCAGCAGCGGCGTCGTCAGCCCGCCGCCGATGAACACCGCGTCGGGGGCGCCGAGCCGGGTGAGCACCTCCGGCGCGTGGCCGTGCACCACCCGCAGGTAGGGGACGCCGAGGCGCGCGGCGTTGCGCGCGATCCGCTCGGCGCGCTCCTCGGAGGCCTCGACGGCGACCGCGCGGCAGGTGGGGTGCGCGCGCATCCACTCGATGCCGATCGACCCCGACCCGGCGCCGACGTCCCACAGCAGCTGCCCGGGCACCGCGGCCAACCGCGACAGCGTCACCGCGCGCACCTCGGCCCGGGTGAGCTGCCCGTCGGACTCGTAGGCGCCGTCGGGCAGGCCGGGCGTGGTGGGCAGCGGCATGGTGCCGCGGTCGGCCCGGCACTCGACGGCGGTGACGACGAGCGCCGGCGCCGGCTGCGACCAGGTGGCCGCGGTGCCGGTGCGCACCTCCTCGTCGGGGCCGCCGAGCCCGCCGAGCACCGTGACCAGGCTCTGCCCGTAGCCGCGGCCGGCCAGCAGCGCGGCCACCTGGGCGGGCGTCTCGCCGTCGGACCCGAGCACCAGCAGCCGCCGCCCGGGCTGCACGTGCGGGTGCAGCAGCTCCAGCGGCCGCCCGACCAGGCTGACCACCTCGGTGTCCTCCACCGCCCAGCCCAGTCGGGCGCAGGCCAGCGACACCGACGACGGCGCCGGCAGCACCCGCACCCGCTCGGCGCCGAGCAGCCGGGTCAGCGTGGTGCCGATGCCCGAGAGCATCGGGTCGCCGCTGGCCAGCACGACGACCGCCCGGCCGGCGTGCTCCTCGACCAGCCCGGGCAGCGCCTCGGTGAGCGGCGAGGGCCAGGGCACCCGCTCGGCGGCGACCTCGTCGGGGACCAGGTCGAGCTGCCGGGCGCTGCCGAACAGCACCTCGGCCCGCTCGACCTCGGCGCGGGAGGTGGGGGCCAGCCCGTCCCAGCCGTCGGCGCCGATGCCGACGACGACGACCGGGGCGGCCGGCACGGTCTCGCTCACGCCGGCAGCTCGCCCTCGGGCCCGGCCGCCTCGGCCAGCAGCCGCTCGCGCAGGTCCTCCGGCAGCCGGTCGACGTAGACGACGCCGTCGAGGTGGTCGACCTCGTGCTGCAGGCACCGCGCGGCCATGCCGGTGGCCTCGATGGTGACCGGCCTCCCCTTCACGTCGACGCCGTCGACGCGGGCGCGGAAGGCCCGGGCGAGCTCGGCGTAGGGGCCGGGCACCGACAGGCAGCCCTCCTCGGTGACCTCCTCGGCGGGCTCGCCGTCGGCGGGGGGCAGCACCGTGAGCTCCGGGTTCACCACGTACCCGACGACGTCCTCGCCCGCGGCGTCCGGGCAGTCGATCACGAAGACCCGCGCGTCGACGCCGATCTGGTTGGCCGCCAGGCCCACGCCGTCGGCCTCGCGCATCGAGGCGAACATGTCGAGCACGAGCCGGCGCAGCCGCTCGTCGAACCCGGTGACCGGGACGGTCGGGCGGTGCAGCACCTCGTTGCTGCCGTAGGTGACGATCGGCCGGGCGACGCCGTCGTAACGGCCGGGCAGGCGCATGGCCGCGATCCTAGGAAGCGGCCTGGGCAGGATGGTCGCCGTGCCGCTCCGCAGAGACGTCCCCACCGCCGCAGGCCTGGCACTCGGCGCGGCCGCGGACCTGCTGCTGGCCGACCCGGCCCGGCGGCACCCGGTGGCCGGGTTCGGCTCGCTCGCCGCGGCGCTGGAGCGGCGGCTGTGGCGCGACGCGCGGCCGGCGGGCGCCGCGCACGCGCTGGTGCTGGTGGCCGGCGCCGCGGGCCTGGGCGCGGCGGCCGACCGGGCCACGGCCGGGCGGCCGGTGCTGCGCACCGCGGCGGTCGCCGCCACCACGTGGACGGTGCTCGGCGGCACGTCGCTCGGCCGGGCGGCGGCCGCGATGGCCGGCGCCCTGGAGGCCGGCGACCTGCCCGGGGCCCGGGCGCTGCTGCCCACGCTGGCCGGCCGCGACCCCTCGTCCCTCGACGCCGGTGAGCTGGCCCGCGCCACCGTGGAGTCGGTCGCGGAGAACACCTCCGACGCCGCCGTCGCGCCGCTGGTGTGGGGCGCGCTCGCGGGCCTGCCCGGGCTGCTCGGCTACCGCGCGGTCAACACCCTCGACGCGATGGTCGGCCACCGCTCGCCGCGGTACGCCCGCTTCGGCTGGGCCGCCGCGCGGGCCGACGACGTCGCCAACTGGCTGCCCGCCCGGCTCACCGCCGCGCTCACCGTGGCCGTGGCCCCGGTCGCCGGCGGGTCGCCGCGAGAGGCGCTGCGCACCTGGTGGCGCGACGGCGCCGCCCACCCCAGCCCGAACGCCGGCCGCTGCGAGGCCGCGGCGGCCGGCGCCCTGGGGCTGCGGCTGGGCGGGCGCAACATCTACGGCAGCCGGGTCGAGGACCGGCCGGTGCTCGGCGACGGCCGCGCGCCGGAGAGCAGCGACGTCGGCCGGGCGGTGCGCCTGTCGCGGGCGGTGTGGCTGGCCGCGGCGGCCCTCGCCGTGGCGAGCAGGGCCGCCCGGCGCGGCTGAGGCCGGGTCAGCGGCCCGCGCCCGTGCAGGGCGCCGCGCGCACCGGAGGTCACCGGGAAGCCCGCCGGGTCGAGGCGGGGGTGGCTGCGCGGCGGGTCGGCGGGACCGCGGCCGCCGCGCACGGCGACGACGAGCGTGGTCACCGACAGGGCGCCCAGCGCCAGCAGGAACAGCAGCAGGAGGACTGTACTCGAGGTCATGGGGGGAACAGTGGCACCGTCGCCACTGGACCGGAGCGGTCCAATCCGGCATGGTGGCCTGCATGCCACCGGGGACCGAGCAGTCCACTCCCGCCGAGCTGGCGGGTCTCGTCGGCCCGCTGACCGACCTGCCGGGCCCGCGCTACGCCGGGCTGGCGCGCCGTGTCCGCGAGCTGGTGGCGCTCGGGCAGCTGCCGCCGGGCACCCGCCTGCCGGCCGAGCGCGACCTCGCGGCGGCGCTGGGCGTGAGCCGGGTGACCGTCGCCTCGGCCTATCGGCTGCTGCGCGAGGAGGGCGCGGTGAGCACGCGGCACGGCGCGGGCACCGTCGTCGAGACGCCGCCCGTCGACGCCGTGTGGTCCGCGCCGACGACGGACCCCGAGGTGCTCGACCTCGCCCACGCCGCCCCCGAGGCGGCGCCCCAGCTGGTGCCCGCCTACGAGCGCGCGCTCGCCCGGCTGCCGGGGGTGGTCGCCGGGCACGGCTACGCGCCGAGCGGCCTGCCCGAGCTGCGCGCCGCCATCGCCGACCGGTACACCGCCCGCGGCCTGCCCACCGACCCCGACCAGGTGGTGGTCACCGCCGGCACCGGCGACGCCACCGCGCTCGTCGTGGAGGTGCTGCTGCAGCCCGGTGACCGCGTGCTCGTCGAGCACCCCACCTACCCGGGCGCGGTCCAGCTGGTCACCGCCGCCGGGGGGCGGTGCGTGCCGGTCGCGGTCGACGCCCGCGACCCCGACGCCGTCGTCGGCGCGGCGCACCTGGCCACCCGGCAGAGCAGCCCGCGGCTGGCCTTCCTCATGCCCGACTTCTCCAACCCCAGCGGCGCGCGGCTGTCGGCCGCCGGCCGCCGGCGGCTGGCCGCCACGCTCTGGCAGCAGGGCGTGCTCGCCATCGTCGACGAGGTCACCGCCGAGCTGTGGCTCGACGACGACGCCGGCCCGCTGCCGCCCTACGCCGCCGGGCTGCCGGACGCCGCGACGGTGACCGTCGGTGGCCTGTCGAAGTCGGTGTGGGGCGGGCTGCGCATCGGCTGGCTGCGCACCGACGCCGCGCTGGCCGCCTCCCTCGGTGCCGCGCTGGGCCGCCGGCAGCTGTCGGTCGGCCCGCTCGACCAGCTCGCCGCCGCCGCGCTGGTGCGCGACCTCGACCCGGTGCTGGCCGGGCGCCGGCAGCTGCTGCGGGAGCGCCGCGAGGTGCTCCTCGCCGAGGCCGCCGCGCGACTGCCGCACTGGACCGTCCCGCGCCCGTCCGGCGGGCTGTCGGCGTGGTGCACGCTGCCGCCGGGCCGCAGCTCCGCCGCCCTCGCGGCCGCCGCGGCCCCGCTGGGCCTGCTCCTCGCCGAGGGGCGCGCCTTCGGCACCGGCACCGCCTTCGACGACCACCTGCGGCTGCCGTTCACGCTGCCGCCGGCCCGGCTGCGCACCGCCGTCGCCACCCTCGCCGCCGTCGACTCCGCCCTGGCCGGGGGGCCGGTCGCGCGCCATCCGGCGCGGCCCGTCACGGTGGTGTGAGGCGAAACGGACGCGCCCGTCCGGTGCGGGTGCGCGCCGTGCGCACCGGGTCTACCGTCCGGGGTGTCCCGAGCGGCCGGGACCTCGTCCCGGCTCTTCCGCAGGTGGTCGAACAAGCGGCTGCGCGGCGCTCTCCCCGGCCGACGCCGGGGTGCCCGACGGAGTTGGTCTCATGACCTCGACACAGCCTCGCCCTGTCCGGACCCACCCCCGTCCCCCGCGGACGGCCGCACCGCCGCTGCCCCGCCCGCCGGCGCCCTCCCCCCTGGTCTCCCGCCGCACCCGGGTCGCCGCGCGCTGGCGCTACGACCGCGCCACCGGCGAGTGGCAGTGGTCGGAGGAGATGTGCGTCCTCCACGGGCTCCCGCCCTCGGGCGCCACGCCGAGCACCGAGGTGCTCGTGGCCGCCCAGCACCCCGACGACCGGCCCCGCACCATCGACGCGCTGTCCGCGGCGGTCACCGCCGGCCAGGCGTTCTGCCTGTCCGTGCGGCTGCGCCTGCCCGGGACCGCCGAGCGCACCGTGGTGCTGCTCGGCGAGCCACGCCTCGACGGCGAGGGGCGGGTGGCCGGCGTCGAGGGCCTCGTCGTCGACAACCCCGCCGTGGGCGCCGGCGCCCCCGGCCCCGCGGCCGTGGACCGGGTGCTGGAGCTCGAGACCGAGCTCGCCCAGCTGCGCACCGCGATGACCAGCCGGGCGCCCATCGAGCAGGCCAAGGGCGTGCTGATGCTGCTCACCGGCTGCGGGGAGCAGCCTGCCTTCGACCTGCTGGCGCACATCTCCAGCCACGTGCACCGCAAGGTCCGCGACGTCGCTCTGGACCTGGTCGCCTCGGCGTCGGGCGGCCGCCCGCTGTCCCCGCAGGTGCGCGAGATCCTGCGCGACGCCTGCCCGCCGGGCGCCGCCGGTCACCCGGGCGGCTAGGACCGCGCCGGCCCGTTCCTCCCCCGACGCACCCTCCCCTGCCGCGGTCGCCTCCCCCGCGGCAGGGGAGGATGCCCCGGGTCCCGGTGGCCGGTGCCGGGACGCCACGAGGGAGGGGGCGGCGTGTTCTACCTCGTCGCGCGGTTCGTGCTCAAGCCGCTGTTCTGGCTGCTGTTCCGGCCGCGCGTGAGCGGCCGGGCCCACGTCCCGGACGACGGGCCGTTCATCATCGCGAGCAACCACCTGTCCTTCATCGACAGCATCGCCATCCCGCTGGCGTCCCCGCGGCGGGTGCACTACCTGGCCAAGGCCGAGTACTTCACCCGCTCCGGGCCCGGCGGCTGGCTCACCCGCACCCTGTTCACGGCGCTGGGGGCCATGCCGGTCGAGCGGGAGACCTCCCGCGCGGCGCAGGAGGCCCTCGACACCGCGCTCGGCGTGCTGCGCCGCGGCGAGGGCTTCGGCATCTACCCGGAGGGCACCCGCTCGCGCGACGGCCGCCTGGCACGCGGGAAGACCGGCGTCGCCTGGCTGGCGCTGACCGCCGACTGCCCCGTCGTCCCGGTGGCCGTCGCCGGGACCGACCGCGTGCAGCCGGTCGACTCCCGCTGGCCGCGCCCGCACCGGGTGTCGATCACCTTCGGGGCGGCGCTCGAGTTCCCCGAGCACCGCGGTCAGGCCGCCAAGGGCCGCCCGCGCCGCGAGGTCACCGACCGGATCATGGAGGCGATCGCCGACCTGTCCGGGCAGGAGAAGGCCGGCTGGGGGCAGCCGGCCGCATGAGCGGGGCCCTGCTCGTCGCCGGGACGACGTCGGACGCCGGCAAGTCGGTGGTCACGGCGGGCATCTGCCGCTGGCTGGCCCGCCAGGGCGTGCGCGTCGCGCCCTTCAAGGCGCAGAACATGAGCAACAACTCCATGGTCACCGCCGACGGCGCGGAGATCGGCCGGGCGCAGGTCATGCAGGCGCAGGCCGCCGGGGTGGAGCCCGAGGCCGCGATGAACCCGGTGCTGCTCAAGCCCGGCGGCGACGACGCCAGCCAGGTCGTCGTCCTCGGTCGGCCGGTGGCCGAGGTGACCGCGCTGTCCTACCGGCCGATGAAGGCCGCGCTGCTCGAGCAGGTGCTGGCCAGCCTCGCCGACCTGCGGTCGCGCTTCGACGTCGTGGTGTGCGAGGGCGCGGGCTCCCCCACCGAGATCAACCTGCGCGCCGACGACATCGCGAACATGGGCCTGGCCACCGCGGTCGGCCTGCCCGTCGTCGTGGTCGGCGACATCGACCGCGGCGGGGTGTTCCCCGCGCTGTACGGCACGGTCGCGCTCATGCCGCCCGCCGACCAGCGGCTGGTGGCCGGCTTCCTCGTGAACAAGTTCCGCGGCGACGTGCGCCTCCTGCGCCCCGGCCTCGACCGGCTGACCGCGCTCACCGGCCGGCCGACGCTCGGCGTGCTGCCGTGGCTGCCCGGCGCCGCCCTCGACGTCGAGGACTCCCTCGGCGTGCCCACCGGCGTCTCCTCGGCCGGGCCGCCGCACGGCGAGGAGGTGCTGCGCGTCTCGGTGGCCCGGCTGCCGCGGCTGTCGAACTTCACCGACCTCGACGCGCTGGCCGCCGAGCCGGGCGTGCTGGTCCGCTACGCCACCCGGCCCGAGGAGCTCGCCGACGCCGACCTGGTGGTGCTGCCCGGCACCCGGGCGACCGTGTCCGACCTGGCGTGGCTGCGCGCGACCGGGCTGGCCGAGGCGGTCGGCCGCCGCGCCGCGGAGGGCCGGCCCGTGCTCGGCATCTGCGGCGGGCACCAGATGCTCGCCCGCACGATCACCGACGACGTCGAGTCGCGGGCGGGCACCGTGGCCGGGCTGGGGCTGCTGCCGGCCGACGTCTCCTTCGCGCGGGAGAAGACGCTGGGCCGCCCGTCCGGCGAGGCCCTCGGGCACCCGGTGCGCGGCTACGAGATCCACCACGGCGTCGTCACCTACGCGGACGGGGCCGAGCCGTTCCTCGACGGCGGTCGCGCCGGCGCGGTGTGGGGCACCACATGGCACGGCGCGCTGGAGAACGACGGGTTCCGCCGCGCCTTCCTGGCCGAGGTGGCGCGGGCGGCGGGCCGGCGGTTCGTGCCGGCCCCGGACACCTCGTTCGCCGCGGTCCGCGAGCAGCGGCTCGACGCCCTCGGCGACCTGGTGGCCGAGCACGCCGACACCGCGGCGCTGTGGCGGCTGCTCGAGGAGGGCCCGCCCGACGGCCTGCCGCTGCTCCCGCCGGGCGGCTCGTCCGGGGCGGCGAGGTAGGACGGCCTCGCCTCCCGGGCTACCGTCGGACCGTGCAGCCCGACCCGGTCCTGGCCTCCTACCGCCCGCCCTCGCAGCTGGTGCTGAACAAGGAGATCGACCACCTCGACGTCCACTGCCGGGCGCTCGTGGGCCTGTCGCCGTTCCTCACCCTGGCGACGGCGGACGCCGACGGGTTCCCCGAGGTGTCCCCGCGGGGCGGCGACCCGGGCTTCGTCAAGGTGCTCGACGAGCACCGCCTCGTGCTGCCCGACCGGCAGGGCAACAACCGGCTCGACAGCCTGCGCAAGGTCGCCGGGAACCCCAGGGTGGCGCTGCTGTTCTTCGTGCCGGGTCTGGAGGAGACGCTCAAGGTGTTCGGCACCGCCGAGCTGCTGCCGTCGGACGCGCTCGGCATCGACCTCACCGAGTTCGGCCGGGCCCCGCGCTCGGTCATGGTGGTGACCGTCCAGCGGGCCTACCTGCACTGCGCGAAGGCGGTCATGCGCTCGGGGCTGTGGGACCCGGCGAGCCGGATCGACCGCGCCGCCCTCCCCCCGTTCGGCGTGATGATCCGCGACCACTGCGGGCTGGAGACGCCGCTGCCCGACGACGCGGTCATCCGGGCCGACCTCGCGCTGGAGCTCTGAGCGCCCGGTCCTGTCGGGGCGTCCTGCCAGGCTGCGGCCATGGCGACCGACTTCCAGGTGACGATCGACGCGACCGAGCCGCACGCGCTGGCCGACTGGTGGGCCGAGGCCCTCGGCTGGTCGGTGGAGGCCCAGGACGAGTCCCTCATCCGCGGCACGGTGGCGGCCGGGCACGCGTCGGAGGCCGACACGACCACCCACCGCGGCAGGCTCGTCTGGGCGGTGGGCGCGGCCATCACCTCGCCCGACCCCGGCCGGCCGCGGGTGCTGTTCCAGCGCGTGCCGGAGGCCAAGACGGTCAAGAACCGCGTCCACCTCGACGTCCGCGTGGGCGACGAGCGCCGCGAGGCCGAGGTGGCCCGCCTGCTGGGCATGGGCGCCACCGAGCTGTGGCGGTCCTCGCAGGGCCCGTTCACGTGGGCCACGCTCGCCGACCCGGAGGGCAACGAGTTCTGCGTGGCCTGAGGTCAGGCGGAGAGGTCGCGCGCCAGGCGGCGGGACACCACGGTGCGCTCGGCGATCCGGCGCACCCGGTTGCGGCGGCGCGTGCGCCCGCCGGCGAGGTAGCGCGCGTCCTCCACCAGCTGGAACGCGGCGAGCACGCTGGCACGCGGCTCGCGTACGAGTGAGACGGTCGCGACGACGGGCTGGGCCGAGGTCATGGGAGCCCCCTCTCCCGGGGAGCGATGGCTGCGCGCCCCGTGACGCAATGGTGCCCAGGAACCACGCTCCGGAACCAGAACTGGCCCGAATTGGTACCGGTGTGACGGACGGGACAGCTGTGACGGCGTCGGGGGTCTCCTACGGTGCCTCCATGGCCCGCCCGAGCCGCCTCGTCGACACCGTCCTCTCGCTCCTCCGCGCCGCCACCGCCACGCCGGCCCGCGCGGCCCGGGCCGCCCGCCCGGGCCGCCGCCGGGCCCCCTCGCAGCCGGCGTCCCGACCGGCCCCGCACGGGCCGGGCGCGACGCCGGGGGCCGTCGACACGGAGTACCGGCCCCGCGCCGACGGGCACCCCGACCCCGGCGAGGTCGTGTGGGCCTGGGTGCCCTACGACGAGGGCGACGGCCGCGGCAAGGACCGGCCGGTGCTCGTGGTCGGCCGCCGCGGCGCGGAGCTGGTCGGGCTGATGCTCACCAGCAAGGACCACGACCGCGACGCCGCCGACGAAGCGCGGCACGGGCGCACCTGGATGGACGTCGGCAGCGGCGGCTGGGACCGGCAGGGCCGCCCGAGCGAGGTGCGCCTGGACCGGCTGCTGATCCTCGACCCCGGGACCGTGCGCCGCGAGGGCGCCGCGCTGGACCGGGCGGTGTTCGACCGGGTCGTGGCCGCGGCCCGCCGGACCCAGGGCTGGTGACCCGCTAGAAGGGGACCTGCTGCGCGAGCAGTCCGGCGCCGGTGCCGCGGCCGGACAGCACCCGGCAGAACTCCACGGCATCGCACTCGACGTCCTCGCCGCCCGCCCCCGCGGACCACGTGCCGCCCGCCGGGCCGGTGAGCCGCAGCCGGAACGGGCGCCCGTGCCGCTGCGCCCACTCCCGCACGACGTCGGCGACCAGGACGCCGTCGTGCTCCGGCGTGAGGACTGGCTCGCGGCCGGTGGCGCGGGCGACGTCGGCCCGGTGCATCCAGGTGTCGCGGGTGAGGACGACGTCGAGCAGGTACCCGAGCGACCACCACTCCCGCCGGCCGCCCACTCCCTGCGCCTCGGGCAGCGGCAGCCGGCCGACGACCCGGGCGAGCCGGCGCCGGCCGCGGGCGGCCCGCGGTCCGACGTCGGCGAGGGCGGCCACCAGCTCCGGCACCGAGAGGTGCGCCTGCTCGCGGACCTGCAGCGCGGTCAGGGAGTCGACGCCGCCGCCCGCGCGGGCCGCGGCCGCGTTCTGGCGCACGAACTGCCCGGGCGAGGCGACCATCCGGGCCATCCCGAGGACGTGCCCCGCCATGGCCCGCACGTCCCAGCCGGGGCAGTCGGTCGGCCGCGCCCACTCGCCGGGCCGGAGGCCGGCGACCAGGTCGGCGAAGCGGCCGTACTCCGTGGCGGCCAGGCGCACCGCCTCGTCCCGGTCCAGGACGGCGGTGCGGCCCACGGCGAGCGAGGTCATGACGGCTCCCTCCGCCGGCGCGGGCGGTCGGGAGCGCGGGCCCGCACCGTGCCGGGGATGGTCGTCCCGGCGGGCAGCGGGGACAAGGGGTCCCGGGCCGGGCCGCTCAGTCGGCGCGCGCGGATTCCCGCCGGTCCTGGGGCGCGCGCTGGCGCAGGTGGTAGACGCCGGCCTGGCCGGGCAGCGGCTGGAGGTCGTAGCGGGAGACGACCTTCGGGCCGTCGTGCAGGTGCACGTGCGTGACCGTCGGCAGCGGGTCGCCGTGGCGCGCGGCGCGGATCTCCACCCGGCCGTCGAGCGGGCCGCCCACGAACAGCAGGACGGCGTCCTCGGACGGGGCTGCGGTGGGGTCGACGTCGGTCAGCTCGGGCTCCTCCCTCGGCGCGGTCACCCGGACCAGGGTAGGCGGCCCGCCCCCGCCTCCGGCCCTGCGCCCGGTCCGCCGCGCTCAGGTCCGCCGCAGCCGCCGGGCCACGAGCGGGGCGGCGAGCAGCATCACGAACAGCCGCAGCACCTGGACGGCGAGCACGAACGTGGCGTCGGCGCCGGTCCCGGTGGCCGTGGCGAGGACGGCGTAGAGCCCGCCGGGCGTCGTCGCGAGGTAGCCGTCGAGCCGGCTGACCCCGGTGGACGCCGCCAGCACCTCGCCGAGGCCCGCGCAGGCGAGCACCAGCCCCACGATGATCGCCAGCGCGAGCGGCAGCGCCCGCCCGACCGTGCGCAGGCTCGCCACGGTGAAGCGCAGCCCCACCTGCAGGCCGATGAGCAGGAACGCCGCCGCCTCGACCGCCGCCGGCACGTCGGCGCCGCCGGAGAGCCCGGACAGGTCGGCCGCGGCGGCCAGCAGCAGCGGGCCCAGCAGCGCCGGCACCGGCAGCCGCACGAGGCGGGCGAGCGGGTAGCCGGCCAGGGCACAGGCGGCGGTGAACAGCAGCCCGGCCGGCCAGCCCGGGCCGTCCGGCGTCGCGGCCGTGGTCCCGGCCCCCGGGTCGGCGCCGTAGACCGCCGTGGCCACCACGGGCATGAGCACGACGATCAGCAGCACCCGCAGGTACTGCAGGACCGCCACCATCCGGTCGTCGGCGCCGAGGTCGCGGGCCATCGCGGTGATGCCCGACGCCCCGCCGGCGATCATCGCGAAGGCTCCGGTCACCGGGCTGATCCCCGGCTGCAGCCGCAGCAGCAGGCCGGCGCCGACCGTCAGCAGCAGCGTGGCGAGGGTGACCAGCAGGACCGGCACCGCGTCCTCGCCGATCGCGGCGAGGGTGTCGAGGTCGACCAGCGCGCCGATGGAGACCCCGACGACGGCCTGGGCCGCCATCGTCCCCGCGCGGGGGACGTCGAGCGCCCGGCGCCCGGCCAGCCCGCGGACCAGGCCGGCCAGCAGCCCGCCGAACAGCGCGGGCGACGGGACGCCGGCGAGGTCGAGCAGGACCGCGGCGCCTGCCGCCCCGGCGACGACCAGCGCGCCGTCGGCGAGCCGCCGGGGGTCGGGGCGGGCGGCCCTCACAGGCCGGCGATGCGGCGCAGCTCGGCGACGTGCGCGTCGAAGGCCCGGCGTCCCTCGCGGGTGAGCGACAGGCTGGTGCGCTGCCGGCTGGCGACGGTCGTCTTGCTCACCGCCACGTAGCCGGCCTCCTCGAGCTGCTTGACGTGCTTGGACAGCACCGAGTCGCTCACACCCACGCGGTCGCGCACGGTGGCGAACTCCATCGTGTCGACGACGGCGAGCAGGCCGCAGATCTGCAGGCGCGGCGGCGGGTGGATGACCGCGTCGAAGTGCGGCGCGACGGCCGTCACAGCCCGCCCCCGCTGCGGAGCTCGGCGGCCCAGCGGCGGCCGTAGACGCGGCTGAGCAGGCCGGCGGCGAGACCGAGCACCGCACCCGCGGGGACCATCACCCAGTGCTGGTCGAAGCCGACCGCCAGCACGAACGCCGGCACCAGGACGACGAGGACGAAGGCGCCCCAGGCGGCCATGACGCGCGGCGGGGTGTCCAGCCAGAGCCCCGTGCGGCGCCGGTAGGTGGAGACCAGCGCGCCGAGCCCCGCGCCGAAGAGCACCAGCGCCGGGAAGGTCACCCAGAGGGAGTCGAGGGCGTAGGAGGCGAGGAAGCCGAACAGCAGCAGCCCGAGGGCGACGTCGTACCACCAGGGCTGCACGACCCGGTCGGCGAGCGCCTCCCGGTCGGAGCGCAGGGCGGCGAGCTGCGCGGCGGCGGTCTCGCGGTCGATGGCGTCGTTTTCCATGCCGGAAAGTGTGGACCGTCTCTTTCCGTTCCGTCAAGTCACTGCCCGCCCTGCCGCGCCGGAGTGTCGCGTGGTTCCATGACCGGGCCACAGCGACGGCAGTGGAGGAAGCCCGGTGCGACTCCGGCGCGGTCCCGCCACTGTGACCCGGACGCCTCGCCCGAGGCGCCCCGGGGAGTCAGGAACTCCCGCCGCCGCCTCCTGCCACCTCCGGGCGTGGACACCCGGGGAGAGGACCCGTGCACCCGCATGACGTATCCCTTCGGTGCCGTCGTCGGCATGGACGACATGCGGCTGGCCCTGCTGCTCAACGCCGTCTCCCCCGCCATCGGCGGCGTGCTGGTGCGCGGGGAGAAGGGCACGGCCAAGTCGACGACGGTGCGCGCGCTGGCCGCCGTCCTCCCGCCGGTCGCCGTCGTGCCCGGCTGCCGCTTCGCCTGCGACCCGGCCGCGCCCGACCCCGCCTGCCCCGACGGCCCGCACGAGCCCGGCGCGCCCGCGCAGACCCGGCCCGCGCGGCTGGTCGAGCTGCCGGTCGGCGCGTCGGAGGACCGCGTCGTCGGCTCGCTGGACCTCGAGCGGGCGCTCACCGAGGGCGTGAAGGCCTTCGAGCCGGGGCTCCTCGCCGCCGCGCACCGCGGCGTCCTCTACGTCGACGAGGTCAACCTGCTGCACGACCACCTCGTCGACCTGCTGCTCGACGCCGCCGCGCTCGGCACCGCCTACGTGGAGCGCGAGGGCGTCTCGGTGCGGCACGCGGCCCGGTTCCTGCTGGTCGGGACGATGAACCCCGAGGAGGGCGAGCTGCGCCCGCAGCTGCTCGACCGGTTCGGCCTGACCGTCGAGGTGGCCGCGCCGCGCGACCCGGCGGTGCGCGCCGAGGTGGTCCGCCGGCGGTTCGCGTACGACGCCGACCCGGCCGGCTTCGCCGCGGCGTGGGCCGGCGAGGAGGCCGCGCTGGCGGAGCGGATCGCCGGCGCCCGGACGCGGCTGCCGCACGTCGTCCTCTCCGACGCCGCCCTGCAGCAGGTCACCGCCGTGTGCGCCGCCTTCGACGTCGACGGGCTGCGCGCCGACCTGGTCACCGCCCGCGCCGCCGTCGCGCACGCCGCCTGGGCCGGCCGCGACGAGGTCACCGAGGACGACGTCCGGGTGGCCGCCCGCCTCGCCCTCCCCCACCGCCGGCGGCGCAACCCCTTCGACGCGCCGGGCCTCGACGACGACACGCTCGACCAGGCGCTCGAGGACTCCCGCCCCGACGACGGCCCCGACGAGGACCCGCCGCCGCCCCCGGACGGCCCCGACGACGGCGGCGGCGCGCCCCCGCCCCGGGACGACACCCCGCGCGCGGACGGCGAGTCCTCCCCGGCGGAGCAGGGCCACTTGCGCGACGACGGCCCTCCCGACGACGGCGAGGGACGCGGTGGAGCGCCGGCGGGCGAGCGGGCCGCGGTCGCGCCGTCGGACCCGTTCCGCGCGCGCCGGCTCGAGGTGCCCGGCGTGGGCGCCGGCGCCGCCGGGCGGCGGTCGAAGGCGCGCGCCGAGCGCGGCCGGGTCGTGGGCTCCGTGCGCCCGAACGGCCCGGTGACCCGGCTGCACCTGGTCGGCACCGTGCTCGCCGCCGCGCCGCACCAGACCGCGCGCGGCCGCACCGGCCCCGGCCTGCGGGTGGCCCGCGAGGACCTGCGCCAGGCCACGCTCGAGGGCCGCGAGGGCAACCTCGTGCTGTTCGTCGTCGACGCCAGCGGGTCGATGGGCTCGCGGGCGCGGATGGGCGCGGTCAAGGGCGCGGTGCTGTCGCTGCTGCTCGACGCCTACCAGCGCCGCGACAAGGTCGGCCTGGTCACCTTCCGCGGCGCCGACGCCGGCCTCGCGCTGCCGCCCACCTGGTCGGTCGAGGCCGCGGCGGCCCGGCTGCGCGAGCTGCCCACCGGCGGGCGCACCCCGCTGGCCGCCGGCCTGCTGCGCGCCGCGGACACGCTCCGGGTGGAGCGGGTGCGCGACCCGCAGCGCCGGCCGCTGCTGGTCGTCGTCACCGACGGCCGCGCCACCGGGCCGCGCGGCACCGACGCCCTCGGCGCCGCGCACGCGGCCGCGCAGCGGCTGGCCGCCGACGGCACCGCCGCGGTGGTCGTCGACTGCGAGTCCGGGCCGGTCCGCCTGGGCCTCGCCGGCGTGCTGGGCGCGCACCTGGGCGCGCAGACGCTGCGGCTGGAAGAGCTCGCGGCCGAGTCGCTCGCCGCCACCGTCCGCTCCGTGCGAGAGGCCGCCTGATGCCGCAGGGACAGGTCGCCGTCGTCCCGCAGGACGGGCTGACGACGCGGCAGCGCCGCAACCGGCCGCTGCTCGCCGTCCACACCGGGTCGATGAAGGGCAAGTCGACCGCCGCGTTCGGCATGGCGATGCGGGCGTGGAACCAGGGCTGGCCGATCGCGGTCTACCAGTTCGTCAAGAGCGCCAAGTGGAAGGTCGGCGAGGAGAACGCCCTCACCGCGCTCGGCCGGCTGCACGAGCAGACCGGCGAGGGCGGGCCGGTGGTCTGGCACAAGATGGGCTCGGGCTGGAGCTGGTCGCGCCGGCAGGGCACCGAGGTCGACCACGCCGCCGACGCCGCCGAGGGCTGGGCGCAGATCAAGCGCGACCTCGCCGCGGAGGCGCACCGCTTCTACGTCCTCGACGAGTTCACCTACCCGCTGAAGTGGGGCTGGGTGGACGTCGACGACGTCGTCGAGACGCTCGTGCACCGCCCGGGCACCCAGCACGTCGTCGTCACCGGGCGGGACGCCCCGCCCGCGCTGGTCGAGGCGGCCGACCTCGTCGTGGAGATGACGAAGGTGAAGCACCCGATGGACGCGGGCCAGAAGGGCCAGCGGGGGATCGAGTGGTGAACCCGCCGCGCCTGGTGGTCGCCGCCCCGTCGAGCAACGCGGGCAAGACGTCGGTGACCACGGGGCTGGTCGCGGCGCTCACCGCCCGCGGGCTCACCGTCTCGCCGCACAAGGTCGGCCCCGACTACATCGACCCCGGCTACGCCGGCCTGGCCGCCGGGCGCCCGGGCCGCAACCTCGACCCGTGGCTGGTCGGCGAGGAGCGGATCGCGCCGCTGTTCCTGCACGGCGCCCGCGGGGCCGACGTCGCCGTCGTCGAGGGGGTCATGGGCCTGTTCGACGGCGCCACGCACCCGCAGGTGGAGCCGGGGTTCGCCTCGACGGCGCACGTCGCGGGCCTGCTGCGCGCGCCGGTCGTGCTCGTCGTGGACGCCTCGTCGCAGGCGCGCAGCGTGGCGGCGCTGGTGCACGGGTTCGCCACCTTCGACCCCTCGGTGCGCATCGGCGGCGTGGTGCTCAACCGGGTCGGCAGCGACCGGCACGAGGCGATCCTGCGCGAGGCGCTCGGCGCCGCCGGGGTGCCCGTGCTCGGCGCGCTGCGGCGGATGGAGTCGCTGGCCACGCCGTCGCGGCACCTGGGCCTGGTGCCCGCGGCGGAGCGCTCGGCCGAGGCACTGGCCACCGTGCGGCGCCTCGGTGAGGTGATGGCCGCCGGCGTCGACCTCGAGGCCGTGCTGCGGCTGGCCCGCACCGCTCCCCCGCTGGCCGCGACGCCGTGGGACCCCGCCGCCGAGGTCACCCCCGTGGCCGGGCGGCCGCGGATCGCCGTCGCCGGCGGGCCCGCGTTCACCTTCGGCTACGCCGAGGACACCGAGCTGCTCACCGCGGCCGGCGCCGAGGTGGTGACGGTCGACCCGCTGCGCGACGAGGCGCTGCCCGAGCGCACCGCCGGGCTCGTCGTCGGCGGCGGCTTCCCCGAGGTCTACGCCGACGCGCTGTCGGCCAACGAGACCCTGCGGGCCGACGTCGCCGCGCTCGCCGCCCGCGGCGGGCCGATCGCCGCCGAGTGCGCCGGGCTGCTCTACCTGTCCCGCGAGCTCGACGGCGCGCCGATGTGCGGCGTCCTCGACGTCGCCACGTCCATGACCCCGCGGCTGACGCTGGGCTACCGCGCCGCGGTGGCGGTCACCGACAGCGTGCTGGCCCCGGCCGGCACGCGGGTGCGCGGCCACGAGTTCCACCGCACCACCGCCACCCCGCCCGCGGGCACGACGCCGGCCTGGCAGTGGTCGGCGGCCGGGCCGGAGGGCTTCGTCGCGGGCTCGGTGCACGCCTCCTACCTGCACCTCAACCGCGCCGGCAGCCCGCAGCTCGCCGAGCGCCTCGTCACCGCCTGCGCCGCCGCGGCCGCGCGCGCCGACCGATCGGAGTCGCATGCACATCGCTGAGGGCTTCCTGCCGGCTCCGCACGCGATCGGCTGGACGGTCGCCGCCGCACCCTTCGTCGTCCACGGCGCCCGCGCGGTGGTCAGGGAGGTGCGCGAGCGCCCGGAGTCCACCCTGCTGCTCGGCGCGGCCGGGGCGTTCACGTTCGTGCTCAGCGCGATCAAGCTGCCCTCGGTCACCGGCAGCTCCAGCCACCCGACCGGCACCGGGGCCGGGGCGGTGCTGTTCCGGCCGCCGGTGATGGCGCTGCTCGGCACGGTGGTGCTGCTGTTCCAGGCGCTGCTGCTCGCGCACGGCGGGCTGACGACGCTGGGCGCCAACGCGTTCGCCTTCGCCGTCGTCGGGCCGTGGGCCGGGTACGGCGCCTACCGGCTGGCCCGGTCGCTGGGCGCGGGCCTGCTGCCGGGCGTCTTCGTCGCCCTCGCGCTCGCCGACCTCGCCACCTACGTCACGACGTCGCTGCAGCTGGCGCTGGCCTTCCCCGACGCCGCCGGCGGCTTCGCCGGCGCGGCGGCCAAGTTCCTCGGCGTCTTCGCCCTCACCCAGGTGCCGCTGGCGGTCGCCGAGGGCCTGCTCGGCGTGCTGCTGTTCCGGGTGCTGACGGTCAACGCCCGCCCGGAGCTCGAGCGGCTCGGCCTGCTCCGCCCCGCTCCCCTGGCGACGACGGAGGAGGTCCGATGACGCGCCGCAGACTGGTCACCGCGCTGCTCGTACTCGCGGTGGTGGCCCTGTTCGCGCTGCCGCTGGTGCTCGACGGCGGCGCCTCCGAGTACGCCGGCACCGACAGCCTGGCCACCGGGACGATCGAGGAGTCCGGCTACACGCCGTGGTTCGAGTCGGTCTTCAGCCCGTCGTCGAGCGAGGTCGAGTCCGGCCTGTTCGCGCTGCAGGCCGCGCTCGGCGGCGGCGTGCTCGGCTACGTCCTCGGGCGGCTGCGCGGCCGCCGGCAGGCCCGGGAGGCGAACCCGCCCGTCGAGGCGCCGTGACGGGCCTGGCCGTCGACGACGCCGCCTGGGCCAGCGCCTGGCGCACCCGCTCGCCGCTGGACAAGCTCGCCCTGTCCGCCGGGCTCGTCGTCTGCGCGCTCGTGCTGCCGGTGTGGCCCGGCGGCGTGCTCGTGGCGCTGGCCGCCGTCGCGCTGGCGCTGGGCCCCGCCCGCGTGCCGGCCCGCACGTTCGGGCGGGCGGTGCGCTGGCCGCTGGCCTTCGTCGCCGTCGGCACGGTCACCGCCGTCGTGTCCGTCGACGGCGGCGGCCTGGGCTGGGCGCCCGACGCCGCCGCCCGCGCCGGCGAGCTGGTCGGGCACTCGGTCGCCGGCGGCGCGGCGGTGCTCCTGCTCGCCACCACCACGCCGATGAGCGACCTGCTGCCGGCGCTGACGAGGCTGCGCGTCCCGGCGGCCGTCGTCGAGGTCGCGTCGGTGACCTACCGGCTGCTGTTCGTGCTGCTGGAGAGCCTCCGCACCATCCGCGAGGCGCAGACCGCCCGGATGGGGCACGCCGGCTGGCGGCGGTCGCTGCGCTCGTCGGGGGCGCTGGCCGCCGCGGTGCTCACCCGCTCCTGGGACCGCGCCCGCCGCCTGCAGGAGGGCCTCGCCGGCCGCGGGATGGAGACCGGCCTGCGCGTGCTGCCCGAGGCCCGCCCCTCCTCGCCGGCGTTCCTCGCCGCGACCGGCGCGGGCCTCGCCGCCCTCGTCGCCGTCGGGGTCCTCGGCGCATGAGCCACCGCAGCCTGACCGCCGACGGGCTCGTCGTCGGCTACGAGCGCGGCCGGCGGGTGCTCGACGGCGCCTCGCTCCGCATCCCCGCCGGGCGGCGGCTGGCGGTGCTGGGCGCGAACGGGTCGGGCAAGACGACGTTGCTGCGCTGCCTGTCCGGGGCGCTGCGCCCCGACGCCGGCGCGGTCGCCGTCGACGGCGCGCTGCTGCGGCACACCCGCGGCGGGCTGCGCGCGCACCGGCAGGAGGTGCAGCTGGTCCTGCAGGACCCCGACGACCAGCTGTTCAGCGCCTCGGTCGCCCAGGACGTCTCCTTCGGCCCGCTCAACCTCGGCCTGACCGACGACGAGGTGCGCACCCGGGTGGCCGAGGCGCTGGAGCTGCTCGCCGTCGACGGCCTGGCCGCCCGGCCCACCCACCAGCTGTCCTACGGCGAGCGCAAGCGCGTCGCGATCGCCGGCGCCGTCGCCATGCGCCCCTGCGTGCTGCTGCTCGACGAGCCGACGGCCGGCCTCGACCCCTCCGCCGTCGCCGAGGCGCTGGCCGCGCTGACCCGGCTGCAGGCGTCCGGATCCACGGTCGTCATGAGCACCCACGACGTCGACCTGGCGCTCGCCTGGGCCGACGAGGTGGCCGTCGTCGTCGACCGGCGGGTGGTGCAGGGCGACCCCGCCGCCCTCCTCGCCGACGACGACCTGCTCGCCCGCGCGCGGCTGGGCAGGCCCTGGGCGCTGAGCGTGGGCACCCGGCTGCGCGTGCTCGGGCTGCTCCCCGACGACGCGCCGCTCCCCCGCGACGCCGCCGCGCTGCTCGCCGCGCTCCCCGACCGCCCGGGCGTCTCCCCGTGGACGTGACCGTCGGCGTCGGCGCGGTCGCGGGGGTGTCGGCCGACGAGGTGCTCGCCGCCGTCGACGCCGCGCTGCCGGCGGGCGCCCGGGTGGCCGCGCTGGCCACCCTCGACACGCGCGCCGCCGAGCCGGGCCTGGCCGCCGCCGCGGCCGCCCGCGGCTGGCCGCTGACCGGGCACCCGGCCGTGCTGCTCGCCGCCGTGCCCGTCCCGACGCCGTCCGCCCGGGTGGCGGCCGCCGTGGGGACGGCGTCGGTGGCCGAGGCCGCGGCGCTGCTCGGCGGCGACCGGCTCGTCGTGCCCAAGACCGCGCACGGGCGGGTCACCGTGGCGGTGTCCGCGGTGGATGGGGGGCCGGAGGCCCTCCGGACGCCGTGGACGGACGGGCTCCACGAGACGGGGGGACGGCACCTGGACGCGGGCGGAGCCCGGAGGGCGACAGTGGATCTCGACCACCACGGCGACCTCGACCTCGCGCCCGGCCTCACCGACCTCGCCGTGAACGTCCGCGCCGGCACCCCGCCGCCGTGGCTGCGGGAGGTGCTGCGGCGGGCGCTGGACGACGTCGCCGCCTATCCCGACCTGCGCCCGGCCCGCGCCGCGGCGGCCGCCGCGCACGGCCGCGACCCCGCCGAGGTGCTGCCCACCGCCGGCGCCGCCGAGGCGTTCGTGCTGCTCGCGCGGGCGCTGCGGCCCCGCCGGGCGGTGGTGGTGCACCCGTCGTTCACCGAGCCCGAGGCGGCGCTGCGCGCGGCCGGGCACCCCGTCGAGCGGCTGCTGCTGGAGCCGCCGGCGTACCGGCTGGACCCGGCGGCGGTCCCCGCGGACGCCGACCTCGTCGTCCTCGGCAACCCGACCAACCCGACGTCGGTGCTGCACCCCGCGGACGACGTCGCCGCGCTCGCCCGCCCCGGCCGCGTGCTGCTGGTCGACGAGGCGTTCGCCGACACCGTGCCCGGCGAGCCGGAGTCGCTCGCGGCCCGCACCGACCTGCCCGGGCTGGTCGTGGTGCGCAGCCTGACCAAGACGTGGGGCCTGGCCGGGCTGCGCGTCGGCTACGCGCTGGGCCCGCGCGACCTGGTCGCCGCGATGGCCGAGGCGCAGCCGCACTGGCCGCTGTCGACCCCGGCGATCGCCGCGCTGGCCGCCTGCACCACCCCGGCCGCGCGGGCCGAGGCCGACGCGGCCGCCCGCGAACTCGCCGGGCACCGGGCCGCGCTGCTGGCCGCGCTCCCGCCCGGGCTCGTGGTCGCCGGGCCCCGTTCCTCGTTCGTCCTGCTGCGCGTGCCCGGCGGGGAGCGGGTGCGCGCCGCGCTGCGCGGGCGCGGCTGGGCGGTGCGCCGCGGGGACACCTTCCCCGGCCTGTCCCCCGACCACCTGCGGGTGGCCGTGCGCGACCCGGGGACCTCGCGTGCGTTCGCCGCGGACCTCGCTGCGATCCTTGACGACGCCGAGCAGTCCCCGGTCCCGACGACGACGACGTCGCAGCAGGCCGCCGTCCCGGAGGAGCACCGCTGAGCGCCACGCCCGTCGACCCCGCGAGCGGGGTGGTCTACCCCGTCGGCCTGCGCCTGCTCGACCGCCGCGTCGTCGTGGTCGGCGGCGGCTCGGTCGCCCACCGCCGGGTGGCCGGGCTGCTCGAGGCCCGCGCCCGGGTGACCGTCGTCAGCCCCGAGGTCACCCCGGCGCTCGAGGCGCTGGTGGAGCCGGGCTCGCTGACCTGGGTGCGCCGCCGTTACGAGCCCGGCGACCTCGACGGCGCCTGGTACGCGGTGGCCGCCACCGACGACCCCGCCGTCAACGCCGCGGTGGCCGAGGAGGCCGAGCGGCTGCGGGTGTTCTGCGCCCGCGCCGACGACCGGTCGGCCTCCAGCGTGTGGACCCCGGCGGTCGGCCGGCAGGGCGACCTGGTGGTCGGCGTGCACGGCGGCGGTGACCCGCAGCGCGCGGTCGGCGTGCGCGACGCCGTCGTCGCCGGCCTCACCGACGGCAGCATCCGTGACCGCGCCGCCCGCGAGCCCGAGGGCGGGCGCACCGGCAGCGTCGTCCTCGTCGGCGGCGGTCCGGGCGACCCCGGGCTGGTCACCGTGCGCGGGCAGCAGGCGGTCGCCCAGGCCGACGTCGTCCTCGCCGACCACCTCGCGCCGCAAGGGCTGCTCGCCTCGCTGCCGCCGGAGGTCGAGGTCATCGACGCCTCGAAGCTGCCCCGCGGCCGGTCGATGGCGCAGGAGCAGATCAACGCGCTGCTCGTGGAGCACGCGCTGGCCGGCAAGCGGGTGGTGCGGCTCAAGGGCGGCGACCCGTTCGTCTTCGGCCGCGGCATGGAGGAGCTCGAGGCCTGCGTCGCCGCGGGCGTGCCGGTGGAGGTCGTGCCCGGCGTGACCAGCGCGATCGGCGTCCCGGGCCTCGCCGGCATCCCGGTCACCCACCGCGGGCTGACCCACGAGTTCGTCGTCGTGTCCGGGCACGTGCCGCCGGGGCACCCGCAGTCGCTGGTCGACTGGCCGGCGCTGGGCCGGCTGCGCGGCACGGTCGTCGTGCTGATGGGCGTCGACACCGCGCCGGCGATCGCCGCGGCGCTGGTCGAGCACGGCCGCGCGCCCGGCACGCCGGTCGCCGTGGTCGCCGACGGCTCGACGCCCACCCAGCGGGGGGGGGGGGGGGGGGGGGGGGGGGGGGGGGGGGGGGGGGGGGGGGGGGGGGGGGGGGGGGGCGCGGGGGGGGGGGGGGGGGGGGGGGGGGGGG
>NZ_JBJGYM010000018.1:0-100206 GCF_054049995.1 Geodermatophilus sp. SYSU D01106
GGCCGTCCGGCGGGGGGGGGTGGGGGAGGGTACATCGATTGGTTTAGTATTGGGCCCGGTAGGGGGCACGGCGGGCCCGCGGGGGGCGGGACGGCGCCCCAGCCCGCCTGCTCTACGGGATCACCGTCCCGGGGTCGGCGACGACCCTGCTGCGCGGCCAGCTCGGCTGGTTCCGGAGCCGGGGATGGGACGTCCACGTGGTGACGTCGCCCGGCGCGGAACTCGACGTCGTCGCCAGGAGGGAGGAGGTGACCACCCATGCCCTCCTGATGGAACGGGAGGTCGCCCCGGCGCGAGACGTCCGGGCTCTGCTCCGCTGGATCCGTCTCCTGCTCCGCCTGCGTCCGGACGTGGTCAACGTCGGCACTCCGAAGGCCGCCCTGCTCGGCAGCCTGGCGGCGTGGTCGACCCGGGTGCCGGTCCGTGTGTACGTCATGCGAGGGCTGCGCCTCGAGGGCGTGGAGGGCCGCATGCGATCGATCGTCCTCTGGCTCGCCGAACGGCTGACCATCCGGTTGGCGACCGACGTGGTCTGCGTCAGCGCCAGTCTCCGCCAGGAGGCGGCGACCCGGGGCCTGTTCGGACGCCGGGACGAACCCGTCGTCCTGGCCAAGGGCAGCAGCAACGGGGTCGACCCTGGGCGTTGGGACCCCGCCTTCGCCGCCGCCGACCGGTCCGCCGTCCGCGCGGCATGGGGAGTCCGTCCTGACGAACCGGTGGTCGGCTTCGTGGGTCGCCTCACCCGGGACAAGGGCGTCGACACGCTGCTGGCCGCCGTCGCGGAGGTGCCCGACCTCCCCCTGCGGCTCGTCCTCGTCGGCTCGCTGGACGAGGCGGACCTGGAGCCGGCCATCCGCGCCCTCGGGGACCGCGTGGTCCGTGTCGACGAGACCGACGACGTGGCGTCCGTCTACGTGGGCATCGACGTCCTCTGCCTCCCGACCCTGCGGGAGGGACTCCCGAACGTCGTCCTCGAGGCCGCGCTCGCCGAGGTCCCTGCGATCACCACCACGGCGACGGGAGCGCGAGACTCCGTCCTCCCGGGGATCACCGGATGGCTCGTGCCCCCGGGGGACGTCACGGCACTCTCCGGGGCCCTGCGCACCTGGGCGGAGGACCCTCTGCGCGCCCGGGAGCTGGGGCGAGCCGCCCGCGCGCGCGCCCTGGCCGACTTCCGCCCACAGACCATCTGGTCCGATCTCGAGTCGGTGTACCGCGAGGCCCTCGTCAGGGGGCGGAGTCGTGTCCGCCGCGCGCAGGCACCGCGCCGCGACGGGCGGTGACGTGCCCGGTTCGTCGCCGAACAACTGGATCCCCCACCGGGGTCCACACGTGCCGGGAGCGTCTGGTCGCCGGCCGGTCACGGTGTCTCGGCGCCCGTTGAGGTGCGTGGCGCGAGGTGGTCGGACCGAAGGCATCGCTGGAGGAGACCCGAGCGGGGGGGGCTCGGGGGTGGCCGCATCCGCTGCACGACCACGACGCTCCGCCCTGGGTGGCGTGCCATCGCCTCCGGCCCGGTCACCGGACGACGGACCGTGGGCGCCACCGACCCGGCCGGCCCGGATCGATGACGATGTGTCCTCGACCGGATGCGACCGGTCGCCGCGGGGCCGCGGGGTGTCGCCTCCGGGAGGAGCGGGACCTTGGTCCGGCGATCCGGCCGTCGGCGCTCACTACTCTGCAGCGACGCGTCCCGGCCCAGGGACGCGTCGCATGTCAGACGGATGGGGCCCCGGGCGGGCGCCAGTCCGGGAGGATGCCGCATGACCGCTGAGGAACGCTCCGTGTGTGACGTCTACGGCGCAGGGGGCCACGCACAGGTCGTCATCGACGTGCTCCGGTCGACAGGGGTACGGGTGCGACGGCAGTACAACGACATGCCGGCGAACCAGCATCCGCAGAGCATCGACGTGCACCCGGGCATCCGGCTCGTGGGACCGGGCCCCTTCTCCGTGGACGCCCTCCCCGTCGTCATGGCCGTGGGCCGCAACGGCGAGCGGGCGGAGCTCGTCTCCATGCTCGACACGAGGTTCGAGCAGGCCATCCACCCGTCGGCACTCATCGCGCCCTCTGCCCGGATCGGTGAGGGGACCGTGGTCCTGCACGGGGCCGTCATCCAGCCGAACGCGCAGGTCGGCCGCCACGTGCTCGTCAACACCGCCGCCAGCGTCGACCACGACTGTGTGGTCGGCGACTTCGCGCACGTCAGTCCGCACGCCACCCTCTGCGGCCACGTGGAGGTCGGCGAGGGCACCCACATCGGTGCCGGTGCGGTCCTCATCCCCAAGGTGAAGGTCGGCCGGTGGAGCCGGGTGGGGGCCGGCGCCGTCGTCATCTCCGACATCCCCGACCACTGCACGGCCGTGGGGAACCCCGCGCGGATCGTCCCGGACCGCAGCGGTGAACCGGTCCCCGACCCGACCCTCGCCCGACCCGTGTCCGGGCTCAGGATGGTGACGGGATGACGGCCGTGGCGTCCGAGCAGCGGGCTCAGCCGGCCGACCTGGGGACGGAGGCGGGAACCCGCGCCCACGACCTGGCCTTCGTGGGCGCCGGCGTGTCCACCGCGTACGTCCTGATGTCGCTGTTGGGCACGCTGTCGGAGCGACCGCCCGCCTCCCCCCTGCAGGTCGTCGTCGTCGAGCGCGCCTCCGACCCCTTCCCGGGCGTGGCCTACGGCAGTCGTGCCGCCAGGGGCTCGCTGCTCATCACCTCACTGCGGGACTTCCTGCCGGATGACGAGCGGGCGCTGTTCACCGCATGGCTCTCGGTCAACAAGGGCTGGGTGTTCGACGAGTTCAGGGCACAGGCAGGTCCGCGCTCCGTCGCCTGGTGGGCCCGGCACGAGGCCGAGATCGCGCGGGACGACTTCGATCCGCTCTACCTGCCCCGCTACGTCTTCGGCCTCCACATCGCTCAACGGACCCAGGACGCGCTGGACCGGGCTCGCGAGACGGGCGTCGCCGTCACCCGGGTCGTACAGGACGAGGTGCTCTCGATCGACGCGGCCGACGGTGGTTACCTGCTCCGCTGCGGGGATCAGGACGTCCGTGCCCGTCGCGTGGTCCTCGCGGCCGGGTCACTCCCCGTGGCCTCCCGGCTGGACGCGGACGCCGCCCCGACCGCCGCCCTCGTCGACGACCCCTTCGACGGGATGGGGGCCGCCCTCGACCGCATCCGGACGAGCCTGGAGCAGCAGGACCGGGCCGGGGACCGGCCACCCCACGTCGTCCTGATCGGCGCCAACGCCGGGACCATGGACATGCTGTACCAGCTCAACGACCTCGACCTGCCGGCGATCGAGGACACCGTGTTCACGGTGCTGTCCCCTCGCGGTGTGCTGCCCGAGCGGATGGAGGACGGCACCACACCGCACCCCTTCACCGCGGAGAGCCTCGTGGCCCTCCAGGCGGCCTCCACGGTCGCAGCCGAGGACGTCTTCGCAGCGGCGTTGGCCGACATCGCCAGGGGCCGGGAGACCGGTCTCGGCGTGAGCGACACCCTCCGTCCCGTCGCCCAGGCGGTCGTCGCCCTGCTCCCGCGGCTGTCCACCGACCAGGCGCTCGAGTTCGCCGGGTGGTGGGGGACGGAGCTGGGCCGTCACCAGCGCCGCGCCGGCGGGGAGTACTGCGACGTCCTGGACCACCTCGCGACCGGTCAGCGGCTGCGGCTGGTCGCCGGCAGCTTCGCCGGCGTCCAGGGCACCGGCGAGACCGGGGTCCGCGTCCGCTACGAGCGGGACGGCGTCGTCCGGGACCTGCCGGTCGCCGATGCCGTCGTCAACTGCGCGGGTCCGGCCCGGCGTATCCAGGACGCCGGGGCGGCGTTGCTCTCCCAGCTGATCGGGAGCGGACTGTGCCGGACGACCCCCTTCGGCGGGGGCATCGCCGTCGACCCCGACCTGACCGCCGCCCCGGGACTCCACGTCATGGGTCCCCTGCTCGCCGGCAACCTCGTCAACGGGGGACCGCTGTGGCACATGGAGCACTGCGGTCGCATCAGCGCCTACGGGACCGCCCTGGGAGCCGACCTCGCCCGCAGCCTGCTCCCGGTCTGACGACGACGCCTACCGGCTCGGCCCTGGGCCGGTCGGGATGGCGGCGTGTCCGCCGAGTGAACTCCACTGCGCACGCAGACCCGTCGCGATGTCCACCGTGGGTCGCCACCCGAGAGCCTCACGGATGCGCTCCGCCGAGCCCCCGGTGCGCGCGACGTCGCCGGCGACGGCTTCCGTCCGCTCCACGCGCAATTCACGGCCGGCGATGCCGGAGAGGACGTCCAACACCTCGTTGACGCTGATGCTCGAGCCCCCCGAGACGTTGAACACCGCGCCCGGCCGGACGTCGCCCTGGGCGGCGAGCAGGTTCGCCTCGACCACGTCGTCGATGAAGGTGAAGTCGCGCACCTGCTCACCCGTGCCGAAGACCACGATCGGCTCGTCGGCGATCGCTGCGCGGATGAAGCGGTTGAACGCCATGTCCGGTCGCTGCCCCGGGCCGTAGACGGTGAAGTAGCGCAGGGACACCGTCGGGACGCCGAAGTTCCCGGCGTACAGGGTGCACAGGTGCTCCGCGGCCAGCTTCGTGACGCCGTACGGACTGTGCGGCCGCGGGACGTCGTCCTCGGTCGTGGGGTAGACCGCCGCGTTGCCGTACACCGACGAGGACGATGCGTAGACCAGTCGCTGCAGGTCCGGGGACCGGCGTGCCGCCTCCAGCAGACGCTGCGTGGCCAGGACGTTCAGGTCCAGGTACGTCCCGAAGTCCTCGCCCCACGACTTGCGCACACCCGGTTGTCCCGCTTCGTGGAAGACCACCGTCACGCCCCGCAGGAGCTCGTCGAGATCGACCGCGTTCAGGTCGGCGTCGACGAAGGTGAAGCCGTCCGTCGGGAGGCCGTCCAGGTTGGCCTTCTTGAGCATCGGGTCGTAGTAGTCGGTGTACGCGTCGATGCCGACGACCCGCTCACCGGCCGCGAGGAGGCGTCTGGCCAGGGCACTGCCCACGAAACCTGCGACACCGGTGATCAGGACGGTCACGACGGGCTCCTCCTCGGCTCTCCCAGCGGTGGGCCGCCTCCGGGCCCCACCGCCACGGCACGGCGGTCGGCCGTCCGCGCCCGGATGCGCAGGCGGACCCGCTCCCGGGCCACCAGCGATCGAGGACCGGACGGATCGGTGCGCAGGTCGGCCAACATGACGTTCGCGATCGCCACCGGCAGGAAGATGGCCCACACCCGCGCCGGCGCCTGGAGGTAGGGATTGGTGGCGTTGGCGATGAGCATCCCGGCCGATGCCGCACAGGCCACGACCAGGCTCGGGACCAGGTCCGGCCGGACGCGGGCGCCTCGGATCGCCGCGTTGAGGGTGAGCAGCGCGCCGGCCACGATCAGGAGGGCACCGACGACGCCGGTCCAGAAGAGGATGGCGTGGTACTGCAGTTCCCATCGCCAGGGCTCCTCGAAGCTGCGGGAGAAGTCGGTCATCGTGGCGCCGAACCCGTGTCCCCACAGCGGTGACTCGGACCAGGCATCGAGCAGCCGGCGAGCCTGGTAGGTGCGCAACACGTCGTCCGGGGAACTGCCCGCCGACGCCGGGTCGCCCGTCGCGTAACCCCAGAGTCCACCCACCGCCGCAGCGACCACCCGGGACGAGCCCGGGACCACGCTGAGCGCCGCGAGAGCGGCCACGCCACCGAGGAGGACGGTCCGGCGTTGCCGACCCTGCAGCCGCCTCCCTCCAGAACGACTCACCACCTTCTTGACCAGCCAGGCGATCAGCGGGGAGAGGACGAGCACGAGCGCGAGGGCGCGTCGCCCGGCGGAGAGGGTGCCCGCGACCGCGCTCACGGCAGCGAGGACCCGGAGCCACTGCGGGGGGAGGAGCGCGTCGCGGGGGACGAACAACGAGGCGATCCACATCGGCCCCGTGGCGACCAGGGTCGTCAGACCGTAGAAGCGGATCTGCGTGTAGTCGCTGGCCCCGGCCCCCACCCGCCCGTACTCGCCTCCGAATGCCGCGCCGTACTGGTCCAACACGAAGGCGGGGAGGACCGACGGCAGGCTCCCGGTCTCCTGGGCGACGAAGACGGCGATGGTGGTCCCGAGCCAGACGGTCACCACGGCGGCCACCGTGAACGCCGCCTTCAGCATCCGTTCGTCGACCGCTGTTGCCACCATCCAGTACAGGAGCGGGGCAGCGACGAAGACCAGGATCCCGCTCATCACGCCGGGATTGGTCGGTCCCGCGGCCAGACCGACGAGACCGAACGCGAACGTGACGAACAGGACGGGGACCAACGGACCCGCGAGGCGCCGGCGGGCGAAGAACAACGTCGCGCCGGCCAGTGCCCCCATCGCCGCCAGGACCGGGACGAGCACCGCGTTGGAGGACACCGGCCGGGCCAGGATGTAGCCGAACAGGAGGACGGCGACCCACCGCCACGGCCCCGGTCCCCGCTCGGTCACGCGGGGAGGCTAACCGTGCGAGGCCGACTCCCATAGGGGTCACGGTCCGTCACTGCCGGGATCCCCACATTCCTGTCCGCGCGGCCGCCGACAGGGGTCTGAGCAGCACAGACGGCCAGGGACCAAGGTCCCACCCGGGCCGTACGGAGCGTCACCCCCAGCGATACAACCGATAGCGACAGGCCGCCATGACACTGCGTGACGTGGTGCACACGTAATCGCTTCGGCCCGCTGACCTGCGCTTTCGTCGCGGGAACGCACGTCACGGGCCCGAGGGCCGGAATCAGCTGGTGCGCTGACCCGTCCGCTGGCCCCGACGTCCGCACTAGGTTCCGTCTCTCCTGCCAGGTCACACAGGACGACGGTTCGACGGCCAGAGCGACGCCCGAGCCCGTGAACGGGGGACAGTTGGAACTGAAGGACGTGCTCGAGGCCGTACGCACCCGGCGTCGGTGGATCGTCGGCGGGCTCCTCGCCGGCCTCCTCGCCGCAGGGCTGCTGAACCTGACCGCCGAGCGGACGTACCACTCGACGACCGAGCTGTTCATCTCCGCCATCGCGGACCCCGAGGAGATCCAGCCGTTGGACGCGGACTCCTTCGTCCAACAGCGGAGCGTCTCCTACGTCCAGGTGCTCACCGGGACGGAGATGGCCCAACGCGTCGTCGACGACCTGCGCCTCCCTCTCACCGCCCGGGAGCTGTCCGAGCAGATCACCGTCACCCCCCTGCCGGGCACGGTGATCCTGGAGATCGAGGTCGTGGACACGTCACCTGGGCGCGCCCAGGGCATAGCGGAGTCACTGGTCCGACAGTTCTCCGCACGCGTCACCGAGTTGGAGACGCCCAACGGCACCACCACTCCTCTCGTCGAGGTGGAGACCCTCCAACCCCCGGCCTTCGATCCGGTGCCAGTGAGCCCCGGGGAACGACGCAACCTGATGCTCGGAGCCGCGCTCGGCCTCCTGGTGGGTCTGGGACTCGCGTTGCTGCGTCATCGCACGGACACGTCCGTCCGGCGCGAGGACCACGTGGCCGCCAGCACCGGAGCGGAGCTCGTGGGACGGGTGTTCGAGGACCGGCAGCTGTCCGTCCGGCACGTCTCACCGGAACTCGACGGGGAGACCCTCACCGCCGAGGCGTACCGGACGATCCGGGTCACCCTCCGCCATGTCGACGGCGGTCGCGCCCCGCAGGTGGTCGTGGTGACGAGCGCGCTGCCGGGCGAGGGGGCCTCGACGGTGGCGGTCAACCTGTCCGTCTCTCTCGCACGGTCCGGGCATCGCGTCATGCTCGTCGACGGGAACCTGCGGCGTCCGCGCGTCGCTCGCTACCTCGGGCTCGACGAGGACCGCCCCGGACTCACCGACCTGTTGGTCGGGACCGCGACGTTGCGTGAGGCCATGCAGTCCTGGGACGACCCCCGGCTCACGGTGGTCGGTGCGGGGGCGATGACGGAGGACCCGGACGCGGTGCTCGACTCCCCCAAGCTGCGCGGCCTCCTGGACGTCCTGCGGGACGAGCAGGACGTGATCGTCATCGACACGCCCCCGCTGCTCCCGGTCATCGACGCCGCCGCCGTGGGCGGGATCGCCGACGGGTGCCTGCTCGTCACGCACGCCGGGCGGACCCGTCGCGAGGAGCTCACCGAGGCCGCGACCACGCTCGAGCGGGTCCATGCCCGACTCCTCGGTGTGGTCCTGAACCGGGTCCCGCGGCCGAAGGTCCGACGCTCCCCCCGTCGGAGCTACCCGGCGGATCCCATCCGGTCGGCCTCGGCCGGCGCACCCAGGCACGGCGCGCACCGGCGCACCACCGGGCGCGCGGGCACCGAGCCCGCGGACGGCATCGCGCTGCCGTCGACCACAGGTGAGCCCTCGTGACGCCGCAGGTGGTGCGGGGCCCCCGTCGTGGACTCCTGACGAACCCGCCCCGACCCGTCACCCCATCCGCGGGCTCCGGCCCGTCCGACGCTCGGAGGTCAGCGTGACGATGCGCTCGCCCATCTCGAGGTGGAAGCTGATCCGCTGCGTGATGCTCCTGGTCGACCTCCTCTCCCTCACAGCCGGGCTCGTCCTCGCGACCGCAGCCCGGTACGAGGGATCACTCGACGAGATGAACGCCCGCGGGCTGCTGCTCGCCGGAGCCGTGACCGTCGCGGTCTTCCCCCTCGCCTCCAGCGCGCTCCGGCTGCACCAGGGGCGCTATGCCGTGGGCAGTCTGGACGAGCTCAAGGCCCTGGGCGCCGCCGTCGGCCTCACGGCGCTCGTCGTCACGGGCCTGGACGTCACGCTCGGCAGCCGCCGGATGCTGCCCCTGAGCGTGCCGACCGTCGCCGCGATCGTGGGCTTCGTGCTCATGATCGGCTTCCGTCTGGCCATCCGGAGCCAGCGGGAGGGCGCGATCCGGCCGCGCAGCGGCCAGCCGACGCTCGTGTTCGGCGCGGGTGACGCCGGCGAGCAGCTCATCCGGTCCATGCTGGGCGACCCCGCCGGCACCTTCCTCCCCGTCGGCCTCCTGGACGACGACCCGGAGAAGCGACACGCCCGCATCCGGGGCGTCCGCATGATGGGCGGGCGGGAGCGCATGCGGGCCGCGGCCGCCGCGACCGGCGCCGAGGTCCTCGTCATCGCCCTCCCCTCGGCCGGATCGGACCTCGTCCGGGACCTCTCCCGGCTGGCCACCGCGGCGGGACTCACGGTCAAGGTCCTCCCTCGCGTCACCGACCTGCTCGACTCCCGCCGCATCGGGATCCGGGACGTCCGGGACATCGACGTCGCCGACCTGCTGGGGCGCCGGCAGATCGACACCGACGTGGCGGCGATCGCCGACTACGTCCGCGGCAAGCGGGTGCTCGTCACCGGGGCCGGGGGTTCGATCGGGTCGGAGCTGTGCCGCCAGCTCACCCGGTTCGCCCCTGGTGAGCTGCTGATGCTCGACCGGGACGAGTCCGCGCTGCACGCCCTGCAGCTGACGATGTTCGGAGAGGCGAGGCTGGACCTGCCCCAGGCGATCCTCGCCGACATCCGCGACAGCGAGGTGCTGCAGGACCTGTTCGCGGAACGACGTCCTGAGGTCGTCTTCCATGCCGCCGCGCTGAAGCACGTGAACATGCTCGAGCAGTACCCCGACGAGGGCTGGAAGACCAACGTGCTGGGCACTCGCAACGTCCTCGCCGCTGCGACGTCGGTCCAGGTGACGCACTTCATCAACGTCTCCACGGACAAGGCCGCCGACCCCGTCAACGTCCTCGGCCACACCAAGCGCATGGCCGAGCTGCTGACCGCCACGTACGCGCGGCGCAACTCCGGGCGCTTCCTGTCCGTCCGTTTCGGCAACGTGCTCGGCAGCCGCGGATCGGTGCTCGAGACCTTCACCGCACAGATCGCCCGGGGCGGTCCGGTGACCGTCACGCATCCCGAGGTGACCCGCTACTTCATGACCATCCCCGAGGCGGTACAGCTGGTCATCCAGGCCGGCGCCATCGGGAACGCCGGCGAGGCCCTCGTCCTGGACATGGGCGCCCCTGTGCGGATCGCGGACGTCGCCCGACAACTGATCGACATGGAAGGGCGCGCGATCCCCGTCCACTTCACCGGGCTCCGCCCGGGCGAGAAGCTGCACGAGGACCTCTTCGGTGCCGGCGAGGTGGACGCCCGCCCGGTCCACCCGATGATCAGCCACGTCCCGGTGTCGCCGCTGGCGACCGCCGCCCTGGAGCACCTGGACCAGTTGCGGATCGGGGACCAGATGCGGACCCCGCCGGAGGACCCCGACACCTGGGCGTCTCGTCACGCCGAGTTCCGGTCGGTCGCTCGATGACGCCCACGGCCACGCGACGACGGATCCTCCTGTCGTCCCCTGACGTCGGCGTGCGGGAAGGGGAACTGGTCGCCGACGCCATCCGCTCCGGGTGGATCGCGCCACTGGGACCGATGGTGGACGAGTTCGAGCAGCGTGTCGCCGACCGGTGCGAGCGCCGTCACGGCGTTGCGCTGTCGTCCGGCACGGCGGCACTCCACCTCGCGTTGCTCCACGCAGGGGCAGCGCCGGGTCGTGCAGTGGTCGTCCCCACGTTGACCTTCGCAGCGACCGTCAACGCCGTCGTGTACACCGGCGCGGAGCCGGTCCTGGTCGACTGTGACCCGGAGACCGGGACGCTCGCCCCGGGTCTCCTCGAGGACGCCCTGACCGGGCTCCGGTCAGAGGGCACCCGGGTCGCCGCCATCGTCCCGGTCGATCTACTGGGTCGCTGTGCGGACTACACGCGGATCGAACCCATCGCCGAGCGGTCCGGCGTCCCCGTCGTCTCCGATGCGGCGGAGGCGCTGGGCGCCCGTCATGCGTCCCGTCCCGCGGGCTCGTACGGGACCTGCGCCGCGCTCTCGTTCAACGGCAACAAGATCATGACGACGAGCGGTGGCGGCATGCTGCTCACCGACGACGCTGCGATCGCCGATCGCGCGCGCTACCTCAGCACCCAGGCACGCCAGCCGGCGGTGCACTACGAGCACACGGAGGTCGGCTACAACTACCGGCTGAGCAACGTGCTGGCCGCCCTGGGGATCGCGCAGCTCGAGCGACTCGACGAGATGATCGGGCGGCGCCGGGTCCTGCGCGAGCGGTACACGGCGCTGTTCGCCGGGATCCCCGGGGTCCGGGTCTTCCAACGCGACGGCGACGAGGACGACAACTGCTGGTTGACCGCGGTCATCGTCGACCCAGCGGTCACCGGGTGGTCCGCCGAGGACCTGCGTGTCGCACTGGACGCAGCCGGTGTCGAGTCGCGCCCCCTGTGGAAGCCGATGCACGCCCAGCCGGTCTTCGCCCGAGCCCGCGCGTTCCTCGACGGGTCCGCCGACAGGTTGTTCGCCACCGGGCTCGCCCTCCCCAGCGGTTCAGCGCTGTCCCCCGGGGAGGTCGAGACGGTCCTCGCCGAGATCCACACCTTCCTGGGACGGCTCCGGTGAGGCGGCCAGAGCACCGCGTCTACCTCGCGGTCAAGCGGGCGGTCGACGTCGTGGTGTCCGGCACCGGACTGGTGCTGGGAGCGCCGGTCATGGCCGCGGTCGCGGTGGCCGTCCGGCGCGACCTCGGGCGTCCGGTCCTGTTCCGGCAACAGCGGCCGGGGCGACACGGCGAGCCCTTCACGCTCGTCAAGTTCCGTACGATGCGCATCCTGGGCGACTCCGACGACGTGAGCACCGACGGGGAACGGCTCACACCGTTCGGCCGCTGGCTGCGCAGTACCAGCCTCGACGAACTGCCCACGCTGTGGAACGTCCTCCGCGGGGACATGTCCCTGGTCGGACCCCGCCCCCTGCTGATGGAGTACCTCGAGCGGTACACCCCCGAGCAGGCGCGTCGACACGAGGTGCGGCCCGGCGTCACGGGACTGGCGCAGGTGCGTGGACGCAACGAGCTCAGCTGGGACGACAGGTTCACCGCGGACATCCAGTACGTGACCGAACTGGGGCCGGTCCTGGATCTGCGCATCCTCGCCGCCACGCTCGCCACCGTCCTGCGGCGGCAGGGGATCTCCGCCCCGGGCGCCGCCACCATGCACCTCTTCACCGGCGGAGGGCCGAACCCCGGTGACCGAGGGCACGATGCCGCGTGACAGCGCGGCGGAGCGCGGCGTCAGCGTGACCTCCGTGGCCGCTCCGGCCACGCCTGCACCTCCGTCCTCGCCGTCGCGACCTCCGCACCTCGGTCACGTCCGCAGGGTGCTGCGGGGCGCGCAGGTACCGATCTGGTCCTTCGGGCAAGTCGGCCTCCAGATGTTCGTGGCTCTGCTCTCCGCCCGGTGGCTGGGCCCCGGGGACCGCGGTGACCTCGTGCTGGCCACCACGCTCGCCACCCTCCTGCTGCTGGTCAGCAGCCTCGGTGCGGGGAACGCGTCGCGGGTGCTCCTCGCCGAGGTGGGCCGCTGGTGGAGCTGGTCGCGCTACACCTGCCTGTCGTTCGCACTCGCGGTGCCCCACCTCGTCATCAGCGGGACGGTCGGCCTGCTCGTCCTGTCCTGGCTGTCCACGGCCGACCGGGCCGTCGCCGTGGCCTTCGTCGTCTACTCCGTCCCCGCGCTGGTCGCCCACCTCTTGCGTGAGGGGCTCCACGGGCTCGGCCGGCACCGCAGCTCACTGGCGATCGCCGTGGGCAACGCCGCGGGTCAGCTGCTGTGCATCACCGGCGCCCACCTGCTGGGCGTCCTGACAGCGCAGACGGCGCTGTACTCCTTCGCACTGTGCAACACCGTCTCCGTCGTGGTCCAGTTCGCCGTCGGCCGTGCGGCCGACGCCAGCAGCGGGGGGCTCCCGGCGAGCACGCGCGACTGGTGGCGGCAAGCCGGCCACTTCCTGGCGTTCAGCCGCTTCGCACTGGTGTCGGCGCTCGGCCAGTCCTTCGTCGTCAACGGTGACCGGCTGATCCTCGGCGCCCACGGGTCCTCGTCGGAGGTCGGGATCTACGCCGCCGCGTCCTCCCTCGCCCAGTTGACCTACATCGCACCCGTCGCCCTCACCGCCGTCCTGACGAGACGGATCGCGGCCACGGGGACCCTCGACCCCTGGCGCCGGATGTACCGTCCGGTCCTGGTCCTCAGCGGCAGCCTGGCCGTCGTCGTCGCCGGGCTGGGCTGGTTCGCGATCCCGCTCCTCCTCGGTGCGGACTTTTCCTCCGCCCGCTCGATCCTGCCCGTCCTCTGCGCTGCAGGGATCCCCTACGCCAGCTACCACTTCGACTCCGCCGCATGCGCCGGGCTCCGCGACCTGCGCACCGGTGCCTGGGGCGCCTTGCTGGGGTGCGCCGTCCTGGTCCTGAGCACGACCGTCGCGGAACCCCTGGTCGGGACGGCGGGAATCCCCTACTGCGTGCTCTTGACCTATACCGTGATGGCCGTGACAGCGCGCTCGCGCGTGACCAGCCGACGGACCCGCGGGCTCGAGACGCCCACGGGTGACACGCATCCGTGATCCCCACGGGGACTGCCCGCCGGGCGCGGGACACGTCGGGGCGGGACGTGCGGTCGGTGGGGGAGGTGCGGGTCCTCGCCGACGACGAGTGGGACGCCCTCGTCGCGCGCCTCGGCGGGCTGGACACCTACACTCGCGCGGCCTACCAGCGCGCGTCCGTCCTCCTCGAGCCGCCGGGATCCCGCCCGGTCCTGCTCCACTACCGCGACCCCGACGGCGACGTGGCGCTGCCGCTGCTGCTCCGCCCGCTGGAGGGCGGGAGGGGCTGGGACGCGGCCAGCGCCTACGGGTACGGCGGTCCGGTGGCACGGGGAGCACGCAGCATCCCGGCATTCGGCGCTGCTCTCGACACGTGGGCCCGGGCCAACGGCGTCGTCACGACCTTCCTCCGGATGCATCCCGTCCTCGGGAACGACGCGCTCGTTCCCCCCGGCGCCCGAGTGCTCGACGTCGGTTCCACCGTGGCGTGGGACGTGACACCCGGGCGAGACCTCGCCGAGGGCATGCACGCCCACCACCGGCGGGCGACACGCCGCGCCGACAGAGCGGGCCTCGAGATCACCGTCGTCTCCCGCCCCTCCTCACTGGAGGAGTTCCGGCGGGTCTACGAGGAGACGATGCGCCGTCAACAGGCGGAGCGCTTCTTCTACTTCCCGACGCAGTACTGGGAGGCGCTCCTGGCCGACGGCGCCGTGTTGCAGCCGCTGCTGGTCGAGGGCCGGCTGGACGGAGAACTCGTCGCGGCGCTGCTCTGTTTCGTGCACGGCACGTGGCTGCACTACCACCTCGGCGGGTCCACCGACGAGGGACGGTCGATCGGCGCCTCGAACCGGTGCTTCCTCGCCGCGGCCCAGTGGGCGCAGTCCCGCGGGACCACCGGGTTCCACCTGGGAGGCGGTCTAGGAGGTCGGGCCGACTCACCGCTGTTCGTCTTCAAGAGGCGCTACGACCCGACCAGCGCGCCTCGCGCGTTCCGCATCGCCAAGCTCGTCCACGATCCCGAGACCTATGCGGAACTCGCCGGGACGACGTCGACGGACGGGTTCTTCCCACCGTGGCGTCGTCCTTGACCGACAGCGCCGCGGGCTGCGCCCCGCGTCGCGCGGGGCGCCATGGGACACGACGGGGGTCCCGCGCCACGGAGGTCCCGGACCGTTCAGCAGGACCGATCCACCGAGGCGACCACGAGCCCCCCGACCTCACCGACGACCGCATGCGCCCAGCGCCGGAGGGACATGCGAGCTGGCGGATCGACCACCTGCACCTCGGCGTCCGTGCACCTGCGCACGAGCAGGCCGGCCCTCACGACGTGGTAGCTGCTGGTGACGACGGTGATCCGGGTCCACCCCTCCTCCGCCACGAGCCGGCCGAGCGCCCTCGCCTCCGCCCTGGTGTCCGATCCGTCAGCACGGAAGCAGCGGACCGTCAGCTCGCGCGGCTCAACACACAGTGCCCGCGCCGACTCGTTGTCCTCCCCCTCGGCGACGGAGACGACGAGGACCGCCGGTCCTCCCTCGGCCAGCGCGACAGCGAGCGGCAGCCGCGCAGGAGCATCCCCCGCCAGGACGACCACCGCGTCCGCGGGCCGCAGCGCGCCGGTCGACGGGAACACGAACAGACCGAGGACCGCACCACCGGCTCCCACCAGGAGGACCGCGACGGCGACGAGCCACCGCCCGCGGACTGCCAGCCACCGCACGGGAGGCAGGGTGCCAGGTCCCGCGTGCCGGCGGGGGCCTCGTCGCGCCGTGACCGGTCACCGCGGGAGGACCAGCACCGACGGACGAGCAGCGCCGTCGGCCTGCTCCGGACGACGGTGTCGGCCCGCGCCCGGCCACTCGGCCGTCGTCATGTCACCGGCGGCTCCCCGTGACTGCTCCGGCGCCCCGGCAGGACCACGACGCGATCGCGCACCCCCGCCCCCTGGGTCGCGACGCGGCACCGCGAGGTCGGGGGCGGGGCCTCCTGGTGGGGCTGGCAGCCGTGACGGCCGGGGTCGTCGTCGCCTCGCTCCTGAGCGACACGGGCATCGGCTCAGGGCATCCGGTCCTGACGCTCAGCGTCCGCGATGATGTCGTCCTGGCCACGGGGCACGGGTTCTCGGACTCCACGTCGGCCGTGGTGTCCGCGACCTTCGACGGGGGCAGCGCCACGGCGTGGCGGACGACCGACGACGCCGGGCGGTTCCGGATCGCGTTCCGCCCCCCGCCCGGGTTCGGCGGTGAGGTACACGTCTCCGTGACCGCCAGCGGCAACACCACCCAGGAGTCGATCCCGGTGTCGCCCACAGCGGGGTCCGGAAGCGGGCTGTCCCAGCTCTCCGGAGTCGTGCCGACCACCGGAGCGCCCGCCCCGGGGGTCGTCGAGCCGGGGGACTCGGGGTCTCCGGTGCACACGATCCCCCTCGACATCCCCGGCGACTGTTCCACCGACGTCACGGACGAGGTGAACGCCTGGATCACGTCGGTGCCCGACGACAGCACGATCCTGTTCGAGGAGAGCGCCTGCTACCGGGTCGACGGCACCCTGGAGCTCAAGGGCCGCCACGGGCTGGTGGTCGAGGGGAACAGCGCCACGTTCAAGGCCTTCGACGAGGCCCCCGAGTACACCAATCGGGCTCAGTGGTACCTCGAGTACGGCTCCGACATCACCCTGCGGGACATGTCGCTCGTCGGGGTCAACCCGGTCGCGGAGTTCGACGACACCCACGAGTGGGACCACAACCTGTTCATCCGGGGGACCGACGGTGTGACGGTCGAACACGTGCACGGACGCGGTGCGCACGGCGACTTCATCGCGGTCGCCCAGGGCCCCGACGACACCAGCATCCCGAGCGACATCGTGATCCGGCACGTCTCCGCGGACACGGTCGGCAGGATGGGGATCTCGTGCGTGGCCTGCGACGGGATGTCGGTGGAGGACAGCGTCTTCAACAACATCGCCTACCACGCTCTCGACCTGGAGATACAGGGCGACGGCTGGCCCGGGCGCGACGTCCGTTACACCGGTAACACCGTCGGCAGCCACGGTTGGGCCTTCTTCTCCGTGGGGACGCCCTACACGACGCGCGACAACGACGTCTCCGGACTGGTCATCGCGGACAACACGGTCACCATGCCGGGCAGCGACACGGACAACTGCCTCCCCGCCATCAGCTTCCGTTCAGCCGAGTACCGGACCACCGGCGTGAGCATCACCGACAACACCCTCGTGTCCCACACGGAGGCGATCCTCGTGCGCCTCGCGTCCGACGCCGTCATCCGCGGCAACACCGCCACGCTGGTCGAGCCGACCTGTGGGGACCCCGTGGGGATACGCACGATCGCCGTCGATCCGGCCGACATCGGGGACAACCAGATGCTCGGGTACCGGACGGACCTCGACCGTCAGTGATGCGGCAACGTGCCGGACCCGAGCCGGCGGTGCGCATCCGCCCCGGTCCGAGAGGGCGATCGCCGTCCGGCCAGGACACGAACCGTTGTCCCCCTGACGCGCGGCAGCTAGCTTCCGTCCTCGTCGCCGGGCGCAGGGGGACTCAGTGACGCACGGAGTGGTGAGGAGTCCGATGACCCGTCGTGCGGTGCAACGACCCGAGCCGACTGCAAGGTCATCTCCCCCGCACCGACCTCGCATCGTCTACGGCATCACCGTCCCTCAATCGGCCGCGACCCTGCTGCGGGGTCAGCTCGGCTGGTTCCGGCGGCAGGGATGGGACGTCCATCTCGTGACCTCACCCGGCGCTCCACTCGACGCCGTCGCCGAGCGCGAAGAGATCACCATCCACACGTTGCCGATGGAGCGCGACACCAGCCTGCTCCGCGACGCTGTGGCCCTGGCCCGCTGGATCGGACTGCTGCGTCGGCTCCGTCCCGACGTGCTGAACGTGGGCACGCCGAAGGCCGGGCTCCTGGGCGTCCTCGCCGGATGGCTGACCCGTGTGCCGGTGCGCGTCTACGTCATGCGCGGACTGCGACTCGAAGGCGCGCGGTCCCGCCTGCAACGGACGGTGCTGTGGGCGGCGGAGCGGCTGACGGTGCTGCTCGCGACCGACGTCGTCTGCGTCAGCCACAGCCTCCGGGACGAAGCAACGACCCGGAAGCTGTTCGGACGGCGCGACCGGCCCGTCGTCATCGGACACGGGAGCAGCAACGGGGTCGACTCCACACGCTGGGACCAGGGGTTCGCCGCGGTTGACCGGGAAGCCGTTCGATCCGGATGGGGCGTGCGCCCGGACGAACTGGTCGTGGGGTTCGTCGGGCGGATCGCCTTCGACAAGGGGGTCCAGGATCTCCTCCAGGCGCTCCGGTCCCTCGACGGCCTGCCCGTCCGCCTCGTCCTGCTCGGCCCCGTCGAGGACGAGGAACTCCGGGCGGCCATCGGGGACGAGGTGATCCGGATCGACGACTGGACCTTCGACCTGTACCACGTCTACGTGGGGATGGACGTCCTGTGTCTGCCCACGCGTCGGGAGGGTTTCCCCAACGTCGTCCTCGAGGCCGCCCTGGCCGAGGTCCCGAGCATCACCACGACGGCGACGGGTTCCCGGGACTCGGTGGTCCCCGGTCACACCGGCTGGCTGGTGGAGACCGGGGACGTCGGGCAACTGGCCGACACCATCCGCTCCTGTGTCAGCGACCGTGACGGGGTCCGGGCAGCCGGCCGAGCGGCACGGGAGCGGGCTCTGAGGGACTTCCGGCCCGGGACCATCTGGTCCGGCCTACAGACGATCTACCTCGGCGACCGGGCCGGTACCTCCTGATGTCCTCGTGCGAGGTCCTCGTCCGGGAGTCGCAGCGCCTGTCGGAACGCCGAGCCCCAGGCCGAGAAGCTGTAGTGGTCCTCCACTGCTGCGCGGGCTGCCAGGCCGCGTTCCCGACGCCCGGCGACCGACTCGTCGAGCGACTCCACCAGCGCGCTCACCCATGACTCCTGGTCGGTGGCCGAACGGGCGCCGAGTTCCCGGATGACCTGGGCGTTCACGCCCACGGGTGAGGCCACGGCGGGCAAGCCGGCAGCCCCGTACTGCAGCAGCTTGTAGGCGCACTTCCCGCGAGTGAACGGCGAGTCCGGGAGCGGCATGATGCCGCAGTCCGCTTGGGTCAACAAGCTGTCCGTACCCGGTCCGGCCCACTCGACGCGGTCGACCACCGCCTCGAGGTCGCCCAGGTGTCGGCGGCCTGCGCTGATGACCAGCAGACGTGCTCCCGTGCGCCGGTGGACCTCGAGGAGCGCCGGCGCTATTGACTGGAGGTAGGTCTCGGTCGAAGGAGATCCCATCCACACCAGCCTCGGGGTGCTGCCCACGGAGTGGTCCTGCTTCAGAGGGATCCTCGCGGGGTCGACACAACTCGGGATGACCTGGACGTTGGGGTTGAGGTCCGCAGCGGCCTCGGCCAGGAGCGCGTTACCGGCGATCACGAGGTCCGCAGCGCGGACGGCTCGCGCCCAACCGGCCGCCTGGCCGAGGAAGCGGTAGACCCCGGAGCGGGTGTCGGCGTACAGGGCGTCGTCGAAGTCGTACACGCCCCACTCGGCTCGCTGCAGGATCTGGGCCTCTCGGCGGCCTCCGGTGAACGGCCCCACGGAGCGGGACACCAGCAGCCGCTCGATCGACGGTCGCCGCGCCAGCCGGTGCAACCGGCGCTCCGCGCGGACGACGCCCAGAGGATGGTGGAGGAGCGTGTGCGGGCGGACGTCCGACGTCCCGAGATAGTTGTGCACCTCGGCGTCGAGGTGGAGGAAACGCAGCCAGTCGAGGACGCGCACGCGGGTGCTGGCTCCGTTCGCACCGTAAGCAGAGGCGACGACGAGCTGCGGCACGCTCACCGGTGCACTGTAGAGCCGAGCGCCAGATCGCTGGGGGTTCCTGAGCCCGGGGGGCGCGGTCAGGCCTCCTGTCGGACCGGGGGGTCGGACACCCTGGGATCCGCTGGACGCGCGGCGGGGGCTGCACTCGTCCGCCGCCGGTCGTGGTCGAGTCGGTCAGCCTTCCGGAGACTGCGCCCGATCAGGTGCCCTGCGACGACCACGAACACGGACGAGAGCATGGCGACGGCCAAGATCGCGATCATCGACGCGCCAGTCCAGGGCACCTGCTCACCAGCCGAGGTTACCTGACGTCGCGTCTTCGTCACTCGACGCGAGCGTGACGTGCGTCGAGCCTTCACCTCCGAGTTCGACGCCGGCGCGCGGGCTCAGTGCTGCAGCGACCTGGGACCTGCCTCAGCGGGTGATCGTCGAGGCGTGCCCGTCGAGCTTCGCGGCCTCCCTGGCCGCCAGCCGCTCGCGCTGCGGCACCACGGTGTACTTCGGGTCCTTGGCGCTCACCAGCCCGGCCTCGAAGACGCCGAACCGGGTGAGCAGCGAGCCGGCCGCCAGCAGCACCCCGGCCACCACCGCCCCGGCCCGCCGGCGCCCGGCGACGACGGTCAGCGCCGCACCGGCCGCGGTGCACGCCTTGGCCGCGCGCAGCAGCGCGCCGGGCCGGCCCTCGAGGTAGGGCTCGCTCACGATCCCGTGGTCGTGCTCCACCCGGTGCATGACCGCGAGCTCGATCGCCGCGCCCGCCACCGCGGTGCGCCGCGACGGCGCCGCCTCGGCCACCGGGGTGAAGACCATCGTCACGCCGCCGCCGGCCGCCATCGCCGAGCCGCCGAAGACGTACGGCAGCTGGTCGTGCGCCGCGTGCCACGAGGGCACCGCGGTGTTGGCCAGCAGCACGCCGGTGTAGGTGGCCAGCGGCCCGCCGAACAGCGCCGACACGACGCCGCCGAAGCGCTTGAGCCGCGGGAACCAGCCGAGCAGCTCCACGGCCGCCGTCGCCGCGGCCGCCCCGCTGAACGGCGCGAGGATGTAGGACCCGACCGACAGCGGCGAGGTCGGCTTGAACACCCGCAGCATGTGCAGGAACCGCTCGGGCCGGCCGAGGTCGTGGATGAGGAAGACCACCGAGGCCAGCGCCCCGCCGCCGGCGGTGTAGCGGCTGACCCGGGTCAGCGTGGGCCGGCCGGTGACGTCGGCGACCGCCGCCAGGATCGACGACGACCCCGCCATCCCGCCGAGGAACAGGTAGAGCGGGACGTCGGGCGACTTCCACACCGGCGGCTTGACGATCGGGCGGCCGTAGTAGGAGGTGAAGGTGGCGTCGTCGACCATGGCGACCTCGCCACCGCCGCCGCGCCGCCCGCCCCTGCGCCGCCGCTTGCCGCGGGCCTCCGCGGCCGGGCCGTCGGCCCGCCGCCAGCCGGCGCCCGGCGCGGTCAGTCCCTCGGTCACGGTCGCCGCCCGAGGAACGACGAGATCACGACGCCGGCGATCATCGCCGCGCCGGCCGCCGCCGCGCGCCACATCGAGGGCAGGTCGCGCGTGGTCACCACCGGGTCCGGCGGCAGCCCGTAGGCCTCCGGCTCGTCGAGCAGCAGGAAGAACGCCCCCGCGCCGCCGACGCCGTCGTCCTCGTCCCGGCCGTAGAGCCGCGCCGTCTCCACACCCTGGCTCTTCAGCGTGGCCAGCCGTGCGTCGGCCCGGGCCTGCAGCTCGTCGAGGTTGCCGAACTGGATGGACTGCGTGGGGCAGGCCGTGGCGCAGGCCGGCTGCAGCCCGTCGGTGAGCCGGTCGTAGCACATCGTGCACTTGAAGACCCGGCCGTCGTCCTTGCGCTGGTCGATGACGCCGTACGGGCAGGCGGGCACGCAGTAGCCGCAGCCGTTGCAGATGTCGCCCTGCACGACGACGGTGCCGAACTCGGTGCGGAACAGCGCGCCGGTGGGGCACACGTCGAGGCAGCCGGCGTGCGTGCAGTGCTTGCAGACGTCGGAGCTCATGAGCCACCGGATCTGCTTGTCGGTGCCGCTCTGCCCGGTCTGCGGGTCGAACTCGCTCAGCGCCTCGGCGTTGAGCACGCTCGACTGCTGCCCCGCGGCCAGGCTGCCGTCGTTCTCGCCCTCGGCCACCGACGGGCCGCTGCCCCGCCGGTCGTCGCCGGGGCGGCCGAAGGTCGGCATGGGCAGGTCGACGGCACGCGACTGCTCGATGAACGCCACGTGCCGCCAGGAGTTGGCCCCGAGCTGCCCGGTGTTGTCGTAGGACATCCCGGACAGCCCGATGACGTCGCGCACGCCGTGCGAGTCGTCCATCGGCAGGGTGTTCCACTCCTTGCACGCCACCTCGCAGGCCTTGCAGCCGATGCACACCGAGGTGTCGGTGAAGAAGCCCACCCGCGCCGGGTGGTCCGTCTCGTAGCCGGACTGCCCGGTCACGTCCGGGACCGGCCCGAAGAGCCGGTTCTCGGGGTCGTTGCCGGTGAAGGCCGCGCTCGCCGAGCTGATCGTCGTCACTGCTGCGACCCCTCCCCCGCCTCGGCGGCCACCGGCTCGCGGCCGTTGACGCCCACGCGGCCGGACTCGACCCCGGCGCGGCGCCGGTAGCCCTCGACGAACTCGAGCAGCTCGGGCCCGCGCGGGCGCCGTCCGGGCCGGATGTCGGCGGTGCTGACCTTGTCCTCCTGAATGTGCGTGTTCGGGTCGAGCACGATCCCGAGCAGGTCGTTGGCCGAGTCGCCGGTGGAGATGCCGCTGTAGGACCAGTGGTAGGGCATCCCGATCTGGTGCACGACCTGGCCGCTGCGCAGCCGGATAGGCCGCATCCGCTCGGTGACCAGCACCTTCGCCTCGATCGCCGTCCGGGTACTCACCAGCGTGGCGTACTCGCCGTTGACCAGGCCGCGCAGCGCGGCGAGCTCGGGGCTGACCTCGACGAAGAACTCCGGCTGGAGCTCCGAGAGGTAGGGCAGCGTGCGGCTCATCCCGCCGGCGGTGTGGTGCTCGGTGAGCCGATAGGTGGTCACCTGGAACGGGAAGACCGGGCTCAGCGACGGGTTCTCCCGGTTCCACGGGCCGTTGATGTGCTCGATCGTCGGGTTCGCCTGCTGCTTGTACAGGGCGTTCTCGACGACGGACTCCGCCGGCTCGTAGTGCGTCGGCAGCGGCCCGTCGACGACGCCCGCCGGCGCGTACAGCCAGGCCTTCCCGTCCCCCTGCATGATGAACGGGTCGGAGCCGCCGATCGCGTCCTGCGCCCGGGCCCCCTCCGGCGGCACGTAGTCCGGCCGCTTGGTCGCCTCGAAGTCCGGGTTGTCGACGCCGGTCCAGCGGCCGGCCTCCTCGTCCCACCACACGTACTTCTTGCGCTCGCTCCACGGCTTCCCGTCGGGGTCGGCCGAGGCACGGTTGTAGAGGACCCGCCGGTTGTACGGCCACGCCCAGCCCCACTCGGAGGCGACCTGGCCCTGCTCGCGGCCGGGCCTGCGCCGCGCGGACTGGTTCACCTCGTCGGCGTAGACGCCGGAGTAGATCCAGCAGCCGCACGACGTCGACCCGTCGTCCTTGAGCTCCAGGTACCCGGAGACCGCGCGGCCGTCGGGGCCGACGCCGTTGATCTCGCGCAGCACGTCCTCGGCGCTGGGCTCCTGGTCGGGCCCGTGTACCGGGTAGTCCCACGTGAGGTCGAGCAGCGGGCGGTCGCGCGGGTCGGTGGAGCCCGCGAGGCGCTCGCGCAGGATGCGGCCGAGGTGGAAGAAGAACCACAGGTCGCTCTTGGCGTCGCCCGGCGGATCGACGGCCTTGTGCCGCCACTGCAGCAGCCGCTGCGTCTGGGTGAAGGTCCCCTCCTTCTCCGCGTGCGACGCCGCGGGCATGAAGAAGACCTCGGTGGCGATCGTCTCGGGGGCGAGCTCGCCGGTCTCGATCTCCGGCGACTCGTTCCAGAAGGTCGCCGACTCGATCAGCTGCAGGTCGCGGACGACCAGCCAGTCGAGGTTGGCCAGGCCGAAGCGGTTCATCCGGCCGTTGGGGTGGCCGACCGTGGGGTTCTCACCGACGAGGAAGTAGCCGGAGATCTTCCCCTCGATCATGTCCTTGATCTGCTGGTAGGAGCTGTGGTCGCCGTCGATGCGCGGCATGTGGTCGAAGGCGTAGTCGTTCTCCGCCGTCGCGGCGTCGCCCCACCAGGCCTTGAGCAGGCTGACCATGTAGGCGCGCTTGTTGCCCCAGAACCCGGCCTTGCCGGCGGCGTCGGCGCAGTAGTCGTCGAGCGACTCGTGCTGCTTGGCGTGCGGCATCGGCAGGTAGCCGGGCAGCAGGTTGTACAGCGTCGGGACGTCGGTCGAGCCCTGGATGCTGGCGTGGCCGCGCAGCGCCAGGATGCCGCCGCCGGGCCGGCCGATGTTGCCCAGCAGCGTCTGCAGGATCGAGCAGGTGCGGATGTACTGCGCGCCGACGCTGTGCTGCGTCCAGCCCACCGAGTACACCCACGCCGTCGTCCGGTCACGGCCGCTGTTCTCGGTGACCCAGCGGGCCACCTGCAGGAACGCCTCCGGCTCGACGCCGCAGACCTCGGCCACCATCTCCGGGGTGTAGCGGGCGAAGTGCCGCTTGAGGACCTGGAAGACCGTCCGCGGGTGCTGCAGCGTCTCGTCGCGCTTCGGCTTGGCGGCGATCGGCGGGCCGCCGCTGCCGGCGGCCTGCGCCTTGTCGGTCTTGCGGATCTCGGGGTGGTCCTCGAGCTCGTCCTGCTCGGCGGCACCGGCCGGGTCGTCGGAGCCCGAGTGCGGCGGCTCCTCCGGCTCGTACTGCCAGGTGGACTCGTCGTAGGTGTTGTTCTCCGGGTCGAAGCCGGAGAACAGGCCGCCGAGGTCCTCGGCGTCGGCGAAGTCCTCGCTCACCAGCGCCGCGGCGTTGGTGTAGGCGACGACGTACTCCTTGAAGTACAGGTCGTTCTCGAGGACGTACCGGATCAGCCCGCCGAGGAAGGCGATGTCGGTGCCCATGCGCAGCGGCACGTGCAGGTCGGCGATCGCGCTGGTGCGGGTGAACCGCGGGTCGACGTGGATGACCTTCGCGCCGCGCGCCTTGGCCTCGCTCACCCACTGGAAACCCACCGGGTGGCACTCGGCCATGTTGGAACCCTCGATGACGATGCAGTCGGAGTTCGCGAGGTCTTCCTGGGAGTTCGTGGCACCGCCACGTCCGAACGAGGCACCCAGACCGGGCACCGTGGCGGAGTGCTATATGCGCGCCTGGTTCTCGATCTGTATGGCGCCCATGGCGCTGTACAGCTTCTTCATGAGGTAGTTCTCCTCGTTGTCGAGGGTCGCCCCTCCGAGGCTCGCCAACCCCATGGTGCGGTTCACGCGCTTGCCGTCGTTCTCGTCCTGCCAGCCCTTGCGCCGGGCCTCGAGGACGCGGTCGGCGATCATGTGCATCGCCGTGTCGAGGTCGAGGTCCTCCCACTCGGTGCCGTACGGCCGGCGGTAGCGGACCTTGGTCACCCGGGTCGGGCTGGTCACCAGGGACTTGCTCGCGCTGCCCTTGGGGCACAGGCGCCCGCGGCTGATCGGCGAGTCGGGGTCGCCCTCGATCTGGACGATCTGCTCGTCCTTCACGTAGATCCGCTGCCCGCAGCCCACCGCGCAGTAGGGGCACACGCTCTGCACGACGCGGTCGGCGGTGGCCGTGCGGCTCACCACGCCCTCCGTCGCCTTGCTGCGCGCCGCCGCGCCGCGTCCGAGGGGGTCGGGACCGGTCAGCTGCCGGAACACCGGCCACGCGTCGAGCCAGGTCTTCACCCGGTTGACTGTGCCACCGCGACGGCGATCCGGCGCGCGGAACGCCGCGGTACCGATCGGACCGGTACCGCGGCGTCCGCGCACCCGGCGGAGAGCGCTCAGCCGCCGGCGAGGTGCCGCCGCGCCAGCCGCTTCGGCGCCTTGGCCAGCCACGCGTCGGTGACCAGCTCGGCGAGCTCGCCGGCGTCGACCGCCTCGAGCCGGACGAGGACGGCGGCGTACCCGTCGAAGTGCGGCGTCGTCAGGTAGACGGCGGGGTCGTCGGCGACCAGCGCCCGCTTGACGCCCTCGTCGGCCACGGCGGCGCCGAGCAGCGGCCCGTCGGGGGCGCCGGGGCCCAGGTGCTCGAGGTCGGCGCGGCGCAGCGGCCGCTCCCACACGAAGGTGCGGTCGCGCACCTTCCACGCCGGCGAGCCCCAGGACGTGCCCTCGCTGGTCTCCGGCAGCGCGAGGGCCAGACGCCGGACGTCCGCCCAGGTGGCCACGCGCGGGAGGCTAGCGGCGACCGGGGGCTCAGGGAGCCGGTGCCGCCGCCCTCGACGTCCGGGGCGGGAGCGCGCGGCCGCAGGCCGCCAGGTGCTCGCGCAGCCGGCCGGCCTCCTGCCTGCGCTGCTCGGCGCGGCGCCGCAGCACCGCCACCTGCCGGGGATCGGTCGTGCGCTGCGCCCGCAGGTCGAGGACCGCCGCCGTCTCGAGGAGCAGGGCCATGCGGCGCAGCTCCTGGGACAGCTCGGCAGCCGGTCCGGTCGACCCCGGGTCGCGCCCCGCTGAGGTCATGGCAGGCATGGTGGGCCGCCCCCGCGCCGCGCGCACCTCGAACGGACGGATCCGTCCGAGGGAAAGCGTTCGGGGACGTCGGTGCCGGGGTCGATACTGGCCCGGTGGGCGACCCCGGGCTGCGCTGGCTGGGCCACTCGACGGTCCGCGTCGAGCTGGCCGGCAGCACGGTGCTCACCGACCCGGTCCTCACCGCCACCGTCGGGCCGCTGCGCCGCGTCGTCCCCCCGCCGCCGGAGCCGGCCTGGGCCGGCGCCGACCTGGTGCTGGTCAGCCACCTGCACGCCGACCACCTGCACCTGCCGTCGCTGCGCCTGCTGGGTGACGACGTCCGCGTCGTCGTGCCGCGCGGCGCCGGGCCGTGGCTGCGCTCGCGCGGCCTGCGCTGGGTCGACGAGCTGGCGCCGGGCGAGTCGCTGACCCACGGCGGGCTGCGGGTCACCGCCGTCCCGGCCGTGCACAGCGGCCACCGGTGGGGCCCGCGGCTCACCCACGGCCCCGACACGGCCGCCGTCGGCCACCTCGTCGAGGGCGACGGGCGGACCGTCTACGCCCTCGGCGACACCGACCTGTTCGACGGCATGGCCCGCATCGGCGGGCGCGGGGTCGACGTCGCGCTCGTGCCGGTGTGGGGCTGGGGTCCCACCCTGGGCCCCGGCCACCTCGACCCGCGGCGCGCGGCCGAGGCGGTGGCACGGGTGCGCCCGCGGTTCGCCGTCCCGGTGCACTGGGGCACGCTCACCGTGCCCGGCGGCACCACGGTGCCGGGGCTGGCCGGGCGCTACCGGCGGCTGCTCACCGAGCCGCCGCGGGAGTTCGCCGCCGCCGTCGCCGGGCGCGCGCTGCCCACCACGGTCGTGATCGCCGAACCGGGCGAGCCGGTCGTCCTGCCCGCCGCCGCGGGGACGCCGTGAGCACCACCGGGACGCTGGCGTCGAGCTGGACCGACGGGTCCTCGCTCGGCTACCCCGTCGTGTTCGGCGGTGTGCTGCTCGGCTCGATCGTGCCGGTCGTGCCCACCGGCGCGGTCGTCGGCGCGGCGGCCGCCCTGGCGGTGAGCACCGGCCGCCTCGACCTCGTGCTGGTGCTCGTGCTGTCCACGCTCGGCGCCTGGATCGGCGACGTCGTCACCTTCGCCGTCTGCCGGTTCGGCGGGCCCGCCGCGGTGCGTTTCGTGGCCCGCGGCCAGCACGCCGACCGGATCGAGGAGGTCCGGGCCCAGTTCCGGGCGCACGGATGGCAGATCGTCCTGGTCGGGCGGCTGCTGCCCGCCGGGCGCATCCCCGTCCTGCTCGCCGCCGGTGCGCTGGCCTACCCGTGGCGGCGGCTGCTCCCGGCCTCCCTGCTGGCCTCGACGCTGTGGGCGGTCGCCTACGCCCTGCTCGGCGTCGTCAGCGGCGGCGTGTTCGACAACCCGCTGGTGGCCACCCTGGTCGCCACGCTGCTCGTGCTCCTGGTGGGTGCGCTGCTCAACCTCGTCGCCGCCGCCCGCCGGCGCCGGGCCGCGCCCGAGCGGTCCGGCGACGACCCCGCGGAGGAACCCGCCGGGCAGGCCAGCGCGTCCCCGTGCGGCCCGGCATCGTGAGCGCCGGGTCCCCGGGGCGCGCCGGGGGGCGCGTGCTCGGCCCCGGCCGGGCCACCGCGCGCGTGCTGCTCACCTGGGCGCTCACCACGCTGGCGCTCGTCGTCCTCGACCGGTGGCTCGCCGGCTTCGCCATGCGCGACTGGTGGCAGCCCCCGCTGGCCGCGCTGCTGCTCGGCCTGCTGTCCGGCGTCGTGTGGCCGCTGGTCATGCGGGTGGCGCTGCCGCTGGCGCTGTTCACCCTGGGCCTCGGCAGCTTCCTGCTGCTCGGCGCCGTGGTGCTCGCCGCCTCCTTCGCCGTCCCCGGCGTCACCGTCGCCGACCTGCGCACGGCCGTGCTGGTCGTGGTGGCGATGGCCGGGGTGACGGCGGTGGTCACCAGCGCGCTGGCCATCGACGAGGACGAGCTGTTCTTCCGCCGCGCCCGCCGCCGGGCCGCCCGCACCCAGGCCGCCGGCCCGCAGCCGCCCGGGGTGCTGTTCCTGCAGATCGACGGCCTCGGCTTCGACACCGCGCGCCGCGCCGTGCGCGACGGGTCGATGCCCACCCTCGCCGCCTGGCTGCGCTCGGGCAGCCACGCGCTCACCTCCTGGCACACCGACTGGAGCTCCCAGACCGGCGCCGCGGTGTGCGGCATCCTGCACGGCTCCAACCACGACGTCGTCGGCTTCCGCTACTACGAGAAGGACCGCGACCACGTCGTCCAGGTCTCCCACCCGGCCGACGCCGCCGAGGTCGAGCGCCGGCACTCCGACGGACGCGGGCTGCTGGCCGGCGGCGGGGCCAGCCGCGGCAACCTGTTCAGCGGCGACGCCCCGCACGTGAGCCTCACGATGAGCTCGCTGCCGCTGGTCACCACCCGGCGCTCGATCCGCCGCCGCGAGCGGGTGGGCGCCGGCTACTACGCCTACTTCGCCAACCCGGTGAACGCCGTCCGCACGCTGGGCGTCTCGCTCGTCGACGTCGCCCGCGAGCTGTCCGCCGCCGCCCGGCAGCGGCGCGCCGACGTCCGGCCGCGGGTCAGCCGCGGCGGCATCTACCCGCTGGCCCGGCCGGGCACCACGGTGATCGCCCGCGACGTCGTGGTGGCGGCGATCCTCGAGGACATGCTGGCCGGGCGGCCGGTGGTCTACGCCGACTTCCTCGGCTACGACGAGGTCGCCCACCACAGCGGCGTCGAGCGCTTCGACACCCTCGAGGTGCTGCGCACCATCGACCAGCAGATCGGCCGGCTCGCCCGGGCCGGTGCCCTCGCGCCGCGGGACTACCACCTGGTGCTGCTGTCCGACCACGGCCAGACGCAGGGCGAGGCGTTCGCGCAGCGGTTCGGCGAGACGATCGAGGCGTTCGTCGGCCGGCACTGCGGCGGCTCCCCTCCGCCCGGGCGCCGCGGCGGCGAGCCGAAGGACAGCCGCCGCCCCGCCGAGGGCTGGCAGGTGGCCTCCGCGCTGGCCGAGGCCGCGTCCGGGCCCGGGCCGATCGCGCGGCGGCTGCGCGAGCGGGTGGAGAGCGCCGGCGCCGGCGAGCACACGCACCGCACGCCGTCGGGGCAGCCCGGGCAGGTGGCCCGTGTGGCGCCGGGCGTGGTGGTCGTCGTCTCCGGCCACACCGCGGGGGTGCACTTCGCCGACCTGCACGGCCGCGTGCCGCTGGAGGAGATCGAGCGGCACTGGCCCGACCTCCTGCCCGCGCTCGTCGACCACGCCGGCGTCGGGTTCGCGCTCGTGCACTCCGAGGAGCACGGGCCGGTCGTCCTCGGCCGCGACGGCCTGCACCGCCTGGCCACCGGGGTGGTCATCGGCGCCGACCCGCTGGCCCCCTACGGCGAGCACGCGCCGGCGCTGGTCGCCCGGGTGTCGGCGTTCCCGCACTGCCCCGACGTGATGGTCAACAGCCGCTACGACCCCGACACCGACGAGGCCTCCCCCTTCGAGCCGCACGTCGGCTCGCACGGCGGCCTCGGCGGCCCGCAGCAGCGCGGCTTCCTCGCCCACCCCCGCGTGCTCTCCCCGCCCGGCGAGATCGTCGGCGCGGAGCACCTGCACCGGGTGCTGCGCGGCTGGCTCACCGAGCTCGGCCACCCCGAGCCCGACGGCGCCGGCGCCGCGGTGGGACCGCTCAGCCGCACCGCCCTGCAGACGGCCGGCGCCGGGCGGGTCTGAGCCCCCGTCCCGGAACGGCGGGCTACGTGTTCGTGAACACCGGCTCCGTCCGTGGCGGTGCCGGATCCCGTTCCCCCAGAGTGGGCCGATGCGACCCGACGCCCGCGCCTGGTTCACCGGCCGCACGTCCACGACCCGCTCGGTCCACGACGTCGACGTCGCCCGGCTGCTGCGCGCCAAGCGGCGCGGCGGGCACCGGGTGAGCGTGGTCCTGCCCGCCCGCGACGAGGAGGCCACCGTCGGCGGGCTGGTCGCCGACCTGGTCGAGCGCTGGGTGCGGCTCGTACCGCTGGTCGACGAGGTGCTCGTGGTCGACTCCGACTCGGGCGACCGCACCGCCGAGGTGGCCCGCGCCGCCGGGGCCGACGTCGTCGCCGCCGCCGAGGTGCTGCCCGCGCACGGCAGCCGGCCGGGCAAGGGCGAGGCGCTGTGGAAGTCGCTGGCCGCCACCACCGGTGACCTGCTCGTCTTCCTCGACGCCGACCTGCTCGGCGACGTCTCCCACTACGTCCCCGGGCTGCTCGCTCCGCTGCTCACCGACCCGCAGGTGGGCTACGTGAAGGGCTGCTACACCCGGCCGCTGGAGATCGACGGCCGCAGCACCCCGGCCGGCGGCGGGCGGGTCACCGAGCTCACCGCGCGGCCGCTGCTCAACGCGCTGTGGCCCGAGCTCGCCGGGTTCGTGCAGCCGCTGGGCGGGGAGTACGCCGGCCGTCGCGCGGCCCTGGAGCAGGTGCCGTTCGTCTCCGGCTACGGCGTGGAGGTGGGCCTGCTGGTCGACCTGCTCGGGTTGCTCGGCCTGAACGGGCTGGCGCAGGTCGACCTCGGCGTGCGCCGGCACACCTCCCAGGACCAGGAGGCGCTCGGGCGGATGGCCGGTCAGGTGGTGTCGGCGGTGCTCGCCCGCAGCGGGGCCGGCTCGGCGGCCGGCCTGCTCACCCAGTTCCGCAGCGACGGCGCGGGCTTCGTCCCGGTCAGCACGGGCGTCGGGGTCGACGAGCGCCCGCCGATGGTCACCGTCGGCGAGTACCTCGCCGAGCGCGCCGGGGCCGTGTGACCCCAGTTCCTCCCGGAGGTCCGGGAGGAACTGACCGGGTGCCGGACGTCCGGAGTCGTGCATCCTGTCGCGACGGGGGGTCCCGTGCCGGCAGAGGAGCCGGCACCCGACCATGGGGAGAAGACCCATGCGACCGGACGTCTCCCGCTGGCTGCGCCGGCGGACCTTCAGCGCGGCCACGTGGTGCGCCGCCGAGCTCGCTGAGGCCAAGTCGGCCCGGGGCTCCACCGTCAGCGTCGTGCTGCCGGCGCTCGACGAGGAGCCCACCGTCGGGACGATCGTCGGCACGATCCGGCGGGCCCTGGTGGAGGACGCCCCGCTGGTCGACGAGGTGGTCGTCGTCGACAGCGGGTCGGTCGACCGCACCGCCGCGGTCGCCGCCGAGGCCGGGGCCACCGTCGTCGACACCGCCACCGTGCTGCCGGCCCACGGGCGGGTGCCGGGCAAGGGCGAGGCGCTGTGGAAGGGGCTGCACGCCACGAGCGGCGACCTCGTCGTCTTCGTCGACGCCGACCTCGTCGGGTTCGACCCGCAGTTCGTCGTCGGGCTGCTCGGCCCGCTGCTCACCGACCCGGCGATCGGCTACGTCAAGGCGCTCTACGACCGGCCGCTGCACACGCCCGAGGGCATCGTCCCCTCCGGCGGCGGGCGGGTCACCGAGCTGCTCGCCCGGCCGCTGCTCAACGCCTGGTGGCCGGAGCTCGCGGGCTTCGTGCAGCCGCTGTCCGGGGAGTACGCCGGCCGCCGGGAGCTGCTCGAGCGGGTGCCGTTCGTCTCCGGCTACGGCGTCGAGTTCGGCCTGCTCGTGGACCTCGCGGGGCTGGCCGGCGTCGACGCGCTCGCCCAGGTGGACGTCGGCACCCGCCGGCACAGCCACCAGTCCGACGCGGCGCTCGGGCGGATGGCGGGGCAGATCCTGTCCACCGCGATCGCCCGCCGGCCGGGCGCCGGGCGGCCGTCGTCGGAGCTGCTGCAGTTCCTCCGCACCGCCGACGGCGTGGAGGCGGTGAGCTGGGACGTGGGGGTGAGCGAGCGGCCGCCGATGCGCTCGGTCCGCGCGGCCGCCGGCGAGCCCGGGCCCCTGTCGTGAGGGTGCTCATGGACGTCGGCCCGTGGCTGCCGGTGCCGCCGCCGGGCTACGGCGGGCTGGAGAACGTCGTCGCCACGCTCACCACCGCGCTGCGCGAGCGCGGGCACACCGTCGTGCTGGCCGCCTCCGGCGACTCCCCGCTCCCGGTCGACGGCCTGGTCAGCGCCTTCCCCACCGGCCGGTTCGAGCGCCTGGGCCTGCCGTACCCGCAGGTGGTGGGCGACGCGCACGCCCACGCGCTCGCCGTCGCCGGGGCGGTGGCGGCGGAGCCGTTCGACGTCGTGCACACCCACCTCGAGGTGGTCGGCCCCGCGGTGCTCGGCGCCCTCGGCCCGGCCGCCCCGCCGGTGCTCGCCACGCTGCACTGGGACCTGCGCCGCAACTCCTCCTTCTACGAGCGCTTCGACGGCCGCGGCCGGGTGTTCTTCGCCGGGGTGTCCGACAGCCAGGTGGTCCGCGGGCCCGACGCGCTGCGGCGCCAGACGCTGGCCGCGGTGCCGCTGGCCGTCCCGGTGGACGGCCCGCCGCCGCTGCCCCGGGAGGACCGCGACGACGCCGTGCTCGTGCTCGCCCGCATCTGCGAGCTCAAGGGCACCGACACCGCGGTGCGCGCGTGCGCCGCAGCCGGGGTCCCGGTGGTGCTGGCCGGCCCGGTGGGACCCTTCGCCGGCCCGGCCGAGCTCGACGCCGCGGTGGCCACGCCCGGCCACCCGGGGCTCGGCCACCCCGACGTCGCGTGGTTCCTCCGGGAGGTCGCGCCGCTGCTCGACGGCAGGCGCGCGAGGTGGGTGGGCAGCGTCGCCGGCGCGGGGAAGGACGCGCTGCTGCGCCGGGCGCGGGCGCTGCTGACGCCGGTGCGGTGGGACGAGCCGGGCGGCACCGCGGTGTGCGAGGCGCTGGCCGCCGGCACACCGGTGGTCGCCACGCCGCGCGGCTGCCTGCCCTCGCTGGTCGACGACGGCCGCACCGGCCTGCTCGCCGCCGACGAGGCCGGCCTCGCCGCCGCCCTGCGCCGGGTGGGCGCGATCGACCCGGCGGCGTGCGCGGCCGAGGCGCGCCGGCGCTTCGCCCCGGCGGTGATGGCGGCGGCCTACGAGGAGCTCTACGCCGAGGTGGTCGCGCGCGCGGCCGCGGCGGCGGCTCCCCTGCAGCCCTTGGGGAGCCATTAGCGCTACAAGGGCCCTATCCGGGGCGGACGGGGGCGCCCGTGCGGGCCGACTCGGCCACCGCGACGGCGACGCGGTGGGTGCGCAGCGCCTCGGCGTAGTCGACCAGCCCGTCGGCGCGCGGCCCGCCGGTGAGCAGGTCGACGAAGGCCCGGTCGACGGCGAGGCGCGCGTCCACCACGGGCTCCCGGCGGTCCGCGCCCTCCGCGGTGGTCACCGTCAGCGCCGTCTCGGTCAGCTCGACCGCGGCGCCGGCACAGGAGAGCTCGAGGCCGGCGCGGGTCTTGGCCGGCTGCGCGCAAGCGGCGGCGAGGGTGCCGACCGCGCCGGAGGCGAACCGCAGCACCGCCGCGGTGGCGTCGTCGACGTCGCGGCCGGGGTCCGACGACGGCGCGCGCACCGCCTGCACCTCGGCGACCTCCCCGGCGAGCAGCCGGGCGAGGTCGAGCACGTGGGTGGCCTGCTCGACCACCTGGCCGCCGGAGCGGTCGGCCCGCGACCACCACGCCGGCGGCGGCACCTTGTCCAGCCACGTGGCCGACACCAGCCGGGGCGGGTGCGCGGCGCAGACCTCCCGGGCGGCGGCCACGGTGTCGAGGTGGCGCCAGTGGTAGCCGGTCGCCGTCGGCACGCCCGCGGCCGCGACGGCGGCGGCCACCTCCTCGGCGACGGCGAGCCCCGCGCCCAGCGGCTTCTCCACGAACAGCGGCAGCCCGGCGCGCACCACGGCGAGCTCGAGCTCGCCGTGCGCGAACGGCGGGACGCACAGCCACACGGCGTCGAGACGGGAGCGCAGCAGCTCGTCCGGCTCGAGCGCCGGCACGCCGAGCTCGCCGGCCAGCGCCCGCGCGGCGGCCGGGACGGCGTCGGCCACCCCGACCAGCTCGACGTCGTCCAGTCCGGTCAGCGTGCGGCCGTGCCGCGCGCCCACGCCGCCGGCTCCCACCAGTCCCACCCTCAGGGCCACGCCGGGCACCTGCCCCGGCGCGGCGGGCGTCAACCCCCGTGGACCAGCAGTCCCCGCACTGTCTCGCCCGCCGCCTGGTCGCGGTAGCCCTGGTTGAGCTCGTCGAGCGCGTACCGGCGGGTGACCAGGCTGTCGAGCTCGAGCCGGCCCTCCTCGGCCAGGCGTGCCAGCATCGGGATGTCGCGGAAGGGGTTGCACGAGCCGAACAGCGAGCCCTGCACGCGGTGCTCGAACACGGTGGTCATCTGCCCGTTGAGGTCCACGTGGCCCTCGCGCGGGTGGTCGGCCAGCGCCGTGAGCACCAGCGTGCCGCCCTTGCCCAGGCACGCCGACGCGCCCGCCATCACGCCGGGCGACATCTTCCCGACGGTCACGACGACGACGTCCGCGCCGGTGCCCCGCGAGAGGTGCCGCGCCAGCTGCGCCGCCTCGCCGGCGTCGGCGACGGTGTGCGTGGCGCCCAGGGTCTGCGCGAACTCCCGCTTCATCGCCACCGGGTCGACGCCGATGACGTGCGCCGCGCCGGCGTGCACCGCACCCTGCACGGCGTTGACGCCCACCCCGCCGAGGCCGACGACCACGACGACGTCGCCGGGGCGGGTGCCGCCGGAGTAGACCGCCGAGCCCCAGCCGGTGGGCACGCTGCAGGCGAGCAGGGCGGCGGTGTCCAGCGGCAGGTGCGGGTCGATGCGCACGCAGGAGAACTCGCTGAGCACGGTGTGCCGGGCGAACGCGCCGACGATGCAGAAGCCGCCGAGCGGCTCGCCGTCGAGCCGGAAGGGGTAGGTGCCGGTGGGCAGCTGCCCGATGGCGATGGTGGCGCCGGCGTCGCAGATGTTGGACCGGCCGGTCGCGCAGTACCGGCAGTGCCCGCAGGCGGGCAGGAAGCTGGTGACGACGTGGTCGCCGGGCGCCACGCCCGTGACGCCCGGGCCGACGGCCAGGACGACGCCGGAGCCCTCGTGGCCGCCGACGATCGGGTACCGCCCCCCGGGGTTGGCGTGGCGCAGGTGCTCGTCGGAGTGGCACAGGCCCGCGTAGGCCATCTCGACCAGGACCTCGCCCGGCCCGGGGTCCACGACCTCGAGGTCGACGATCTCGTACTCGGTGCCCGCCTCGCGCAGCACCGCTCCCCTGGTCCTCACCGGCGTCGGTCCTCCTCGAACCCGGCGGCGTCCCCGTCGGCGCCGTCCGGCGACCAGCCAACCCCACCGGCCCGGCACGGCCGACGGCGGGGTGGCACCGGGTGCCAGGCCCGTCGGCCTGCGGGACCGGGCGGTCCGGGGCAGGATCGTCCGGATGCCCGAGCACACCCCTGTCGCCGCGCCGGCATGCCCCGTCCGGCTGATGTCGTTCCGGATGGGACCGGAGTCGCAACGCTGCGTTGCTAGCCTCGCACCGTGAGTGAGCAGTCCCTGCGTGCGCGGAAGAAGGCACTGACCCGGGCGCACGTCCTCGCGACCGCTCAGCGCCTGTTCGCCGAGCGCGGGTTCGACGCCGTCACCATCGCCGACGTCGCGGCGGCCGCGGACGTGGCCGTGCAGACGGTGTTCAACCACTTCGCGACCAAGGAGGAGCTCTACTGGTCCGGGCGCGCCCCCTGGGTGACCGGACCGGCCGACGCCGTCCGCGAGCGGCCCGCCGGGGTGACCCCGCTGGGCGCCCTCTGCCGCCACCTGGTGGAGTCGATGGCCGGCTTCGCCCAGCGCCTCGGTGAGCCCGAGGGCCGCTGCGCCGTCGCCGCCCTCGACCGCTCGCCGGCACTGCAGGCCGCCGAGCGCGAGCTGCACCACGAGGCCGAGCGCCTGCTCGCGGACGCGCTCGAGGAGGCCCTCACGGAGGAGCCGCCCGCCGGCCTCACCACGCCCCCGCGCCTGGCCGCCCGGCTGGTGGCGGCCACCTGGCTGTCGGTCACCCGGTCGCTGGTCCTCACGCTGCGCGACCCGCTGCCCGAGCCCGCGGACGTGCCCGCCCTCGTCGCGGAGGTGCGGGCGACGACGGGCCGGCTGCTGTCCCGCATGCAGGCCGACCTCGAGGACGCGGGCGTGGCCGGCCCCGGGACCGCGGCCGGCGCCGTCCCGGGGACGCTGCGGGCGGTCTGACCCGGCGCCCTCAGCTCGCGACCCGCTCCACGGCAGGCGCCACGATCGGCAGCAGGACGTCGTCGACGACCTGCTCCACGTGCTCGGCCACCAGCGCGCCGTCGCCGGCCACGGTGAGCCGCTGCCACCAGAACGCCTCGAGCACCGAGCGCAGCAGGGCCAGCCGCTCGGCCGGCACCTCCTCGCCCCGCGCCGACCAGCGGTCGCCGAGCGTCTCGACGGCGTCGGTGAGCGGGTGCACGAGGGCCGCGTCGAGCCCGGCGCGCAGGTCCTCGTCGTGCCGGGCGGCGCCGACCAGGCTGGCCACGGCGCGCTCCTCGCGCGACAGCGGCCGGCGCCAGGAGGCGACCAGCGCGGCCAGGTCGGCACGGGGCGAGCCCTCGTCCTGCGGCGCCGTCACCAGCGTGAAGCGGCTGACCGCCGACCGGGCGAGCGCGGACATCGACGGCCAGCGCCGGTAGATGCCGGCCTTGCCCGCCCGCGCGCGGGCCGCGACGCGGTCGCTGTTGAGCCGGCCCCAGCCCTCCTCCGCGAGGATGTCGACGGCGACCGCGACCAGCTGCTCGGACAGCTCGGCGCTCAGCGGTCGTCCGGGCGTGCCGCTCACGAGCGGGTCCGTTCGCACGTCATCAGGTTGTGCACCGCCTCATACTGGCCTGTCGGTGGAGTCACCACAACGACCGGGGTGCCGAGTCACCCGACCGGTCCCCCGCAACCCCTCCTGCCGGAACGGCGGGTTGCGCGGGGCCCGTGCGAGGTCAGGCGCCGGCCGCCGACTCGACGTGGACCTGCAGGAACGCGCCGTCGTCGCTGACCCAGCCCCGGCCGCGGGCGGACTCGACCATGCCGTCCCAGCGCTGCGCCCAGTCGGCGACGTCGGCGTCCGGCTCGGCCGCGGCGCGCAGGGCCGCGGCGTCGAGGACGCCGGTGTCGGCGTCCTGCATCCGGCCCAGGCCCGCGTCGCGCAGCGCCTGGTCGGCCTCCTCGTCGGTGACCTGGCCCAGGGCCAGGTGCAACCGCGTGAGGTCGTCGGTGTCGACGACCCGCACCTCGGGGCGCTCGTCGGCGCCGCCCACCACCTCGACGATCACAGGTCCTCCGCTCACACGTGCCAGGGGCTCATACATGCCAGGGAAACCGGGAGAAGTCGGGGTCGCGCTTCTCCAGGAAGGCGTCGCGGCCCTCGACGGCCTCCTCGGCCGCGTAGGCCAGCCGGGTCGTCTCCCCGGCGAACAGCTGCTGGCCGACGAGGCCGTCGTCGATCAGGTTGAACGAGTACTTGAGCATCCGCTGGGCGGTGGGGCTCTTGGCGACGATCCGCCGCCCCCAGTCCAGCGCGGTGCGCTCCAGCTCGGCGTGCGGGACGACGCGGTTGACCATGCCCATGGCGTGCGCGTCGGCCGCCGAGTACTCCTCGCCGAGGAAGAAGACCTCGCGGGCGAACTTCTGGCCGACCTGCCGGGCGAGGTAGGCGGAGCCGAATCCGCCGTCGAAGCTGCCGACGTCGGCGTCGGTCTGCTTGAACCGGGCGTGCTCGGCGCTGGCCAGGGTGAGGTCGCTGACCACGTGCAGGCTGTGCCCGCCGCCGGCGGCCCACCCGGGGACGACGCAGACGACGACCTTCGGCATGAACCGGATCAGCCGCTGGGCCTCCAGCACGTGCAGCCGGCCGCTCGACCGGCCCACCTCGTGCTCGTAGCCGTGGCGCCCGCGCACCCGCTGGTCACCGCCGGAGCAGAACGCCCACCCGCCGTCCTTCGGGCTCGGCCCGTTGCCGGTGAGCAGCACGCAGCCGACGTCGGTGGACAGCCGGGCGTGCTCGAGCGCGGTGATGAGCTCGTCGACCGTCTGCGGGCGGAAGGCGTTGCGCACCTCGGGCCGGTCGAAGGCGATCCGGACGACGCCGGCGTCGACGGCGCGGTGGTAGGTGATGTCACCGAAGTCGAACCCGTCGACCGGCTGCCACGCGGCGCTGTCGAAGATCTCCGAGACGTCGTCGCGGGCACTCATGCCCCGAACCTAGCGGCGTCCGGGACGCCGGGCCGCCGGAGGCAGGCCCGCGGTCAGCCGCCGCCGGGCAGGACCCCGGTGACGCCGCCGACGACACCGCCGACCGTGCCGCCGACCGGGCCGGTCACGTCCTCGACGACCCCGCCGACCGTGCCGGTCACGTCCTCGACGAGCTCCCCGACCGGCTCGGTCACCGGCGCGAGCGGGGCCGGCGGCGCGGGCACGGGGGCCGGCGCGGGCGCCGGGACGGCGGCGGGCGCCGGGGCCGGCGCCTGGGGAGCGGGCGCGGCCGGGGCTGCGGGTGCGCCGCCGGCCGGGGTGCCGGGGGCCGGCGTCCCGGGTGCCGGTGCGGGGGCGGCGGGCGCCGCCGGGGCCGCGGCCGGCGCGGGGGCGGCGGACGCGGCGGACGCGGCGGCGCCGCCGAGGTCGAACAGCCCGGCCGACGGGGAGGCCGCCCGGCCGCCGGCGCCCTGCGAGGACGACGCCGTGGTGCCGAAGCCGGGGAAGAGGGAGCCGTCGGGCGTGCCGGGGACGCCGAAGGACGGCGTGAGCCGCGTGTAGCCGGGTGCCGCGCCCGCCGTGCCGTCGGCGACGTAGACGCCGGAGCCGTCCGCGCCGCCTCCCCCGGCGGCGCCCGCGGCGTCGGCGCCGGCGGTGGCCATGAGCGGGGCGACGACGAGGCCGGTGACGGCGAAGGACATGAGCACCCGCCAGGTGAGGCGCTGCGCGGCGGTCTCGGAGGCGGCAGCGGCGGACGCCGGGGCCTCGCCGTCCGGGTCCGGCCGTCCGGTCGTCGCGACGACGTCGGTCGCACGGTGCCGCGCGCTCATCGGCCGTTCCTCTCCGTCGAGGTGGGTGAGACTGGCCTCACACCGCCGGTACAACGAGGTACCAGCCGCGGGGTTGCGCGTCCACCGCGGGACCGCGCACGGGTGACCGTCCCCGGCTAGCGTCGCCCCCGTGCCCGACGGCGCCGCCCTGCGCGTGGGCACCCTCAACCTGGCCTCCGGCCGCGGCCCCGCCGGCCGCGTGCTCTCCCCCGCCGGCCTCGCCGCCGCGGTGGCCGATCTCGACGTCGACGTGCTCGCCGTCCAGGAGGTCGACGGCGGCCAGCACCGCTCGGACGGCACCGACCAGGCCGCCGTCGTCGCCGGGGCGCTGGGCGCCGCCGACTGGCGGGCCGCCGCGACGCTGCACGGCACCCCGAGCCCGTTCCGCGGCACGTGGACCGCCGCGGAGCCCTCGCTGCGCGGGCCCGGTGACGCGGTGGACGGGCCCGTGTACGGCGTGGCGCTGGTGTCCCGCCGTCCCGTGCGGGAGTGGGCGGTGCTCGGGCTGGGCGCCGGCCGTGCCCGGCTGCCGCTGCGCGCGCCCGACCCCGCCACCGGCCGGGTGCGCACCTGGTGGGTGCCCGACGAGCCGCGCATCGCCGTCGCCGCCTGCCTCGACGGGCTCACCGTCGTCGGCACGCACCTGTCCTTCTCCCCGCCCACCGCGGTGCGCCAGCTGCGCCGGCTGCGGCGGTGGGCGGCGGCGCTGCCCGGACCGGTCGTCGTCGCCGGCGACCTGAACCTGCCCGGCGGGGTGCCGGCCCGGCTGCTCGGCGCCACCCGGCTGGTCAGCGGCCCGAGCTTCCCCGCGCACGAGCCGCGCATCCAGCTCGACCACCTGCTCGCCCTGGGCCCGGTGCCGGCGCGGGACGCCGCGGTCCGCGTGCTGGGGGTCGGCGACCACCGCGCGCTGACGGTGACGCTCGGCGCCTGACCCCTCAGGCCGCGGGGGTGTCCGCCAGCAGGGGGCGCAGCCGGTCCAGGGAGCCCGCCAGCCCCGGGTGCAGCGTCACCTGGTGCAACCCGGCCAGCGGCACCCAGGCGACGCCGGTGCTCTCGCCGTCGAGCCGCAGCCGCGCGGGGTCGAGCTCGCCGGCCGGGCGGGCCAGCACCGTGGTGTAGGCCCAGCCGCCGTGGTCGTCGACCGAGCGGGCACCGAGCACGAGCGCGCTGGCCGGCAGCCCCAGCTCCTCCTCCACCTCGCGCAGCGCGCCCTGCTCGGGGCTCTCGCCGAGGTGCAGCGCGCCGCCGGGCGTCCCCCACGTGCCGCCGTGGTGCGACCACAGCGCCCGGTGCTGGAGCAGCAGCTCGGGGCCGCCCGCGCCGTCGCGGTGCACCAGCAGGCCCGCCGCGCCCGCGCGGCCCCAGTGCCGGTGGCCGAGCGAGCAGGTGGTCCAGCCGTCGGTCGGCGTCAGCCCGCTGCTCCCCACGCGACCAGTGAACCGCACTGGCAGGATCCGGCGCGGACGCCGCCACCGACGACGGGAGCACGCACGATGACCACCACGACCACGATGGCCGAGCTGCCCGGCCTGGTCGGCACCGAGCTCGGCACCAGCGAGTGGTTCGAGGTGACGCAGGAGCACGTCGACACGTTCGCCGAGGCCACCGGCGACCACCAGTGGATCCACGTCGACGTCGAGCGGGCGAAGGCCGAGAGCCCCTTCGGCGGGCCGATCGCCCACGGCTACCTCACGTTGTCGCTGCTGGCCTCCCTGTCCGGGCAGGTGCTGGCGGTCACCGACACCGCGATGGGCGTGAACTACGGCCTGAACAAGGTCCGTTTCCCCGCCCCCGTGCCGGTCGGCTCGCGGGTCCGGCTCAGCGCCGGTCTCAAGGACGTGCAGGAGGTCGCCGGCGGGCTGCAGCTGACCCTCGCGGCGGTCATCGAGCGCGAGGGCGGCGACAAGCCGGTCTGCATCGCCGAGCCGGTCTTCCGCTACTACGGCGCCTGATGCGGGTCGCGGTCTTCACCGGCAGCCGGCCCGGGCCGGAGCCGCACCGCGCGGCCGCCTCGGCTCTGGGCGCCGACCTGGCCGCGGCCGGGGTGGGCGTCGTCTACGGCGGCGGGCACGTCGGGCTCATGGGCACGGTGGCCGACGCCGCGCTGGCCGCCGGCGGCGAGGTGGTCGGGGTGATCCCGCAGCACCTGGTCGACGACGAACTGGCCCACCCCGGCCTGCCGCGCCTCGACGTCGTCGGGTCGATGCACGAGCGCAAGGCGCGGATGACCGAGCTCGCCGACGCCTTCGTCGCGCTGCCCGGGGCCGCCGGCACCCTCGAGGAGCTGTTCGAGGCGTGGACCTGGGGGATGCTCGGCCTGCACGCGAAGCCCGTGGCGCTGCTCGACGTCGACGGGTTCTGGCAGCCGCTGCTCGCCCAGCTGCGCCGCATGGCCGACGACGGCTACCTGGAGCAGCGCCGGCTCGACGCGCTCGGCGTGGTCGGCGACGCGGCGGGCCTGCTGGCCTTCGTCGAGGGCTACGAGCACCCGCCGCGGAAGTGGGCCGCCCGCTAGCGCCAGCCCGGCGCGGCGATGCCCTGCGCCTCGGCCTCGAGCTGCCAGGCGCCCTTGCCGTCGATCGACTCGCGGATGACGTCGGCGTGCCCGGCGTGGCGGGCCTGCTCCTCGATCTGGTGCAGCAGCAGCCACCGCACGCTGAGGACGGTGCCCGGCGGCAGCCACTGCGCCACGCCGTCGGGGACCTCGACGACGCGGTCGAGGTCGCGCTCGGCGCGCACGACCTCCTCGGTCTCCCGCGCCACCTCGGCCATGCGGTCGAGCAGCACCTCGACGGTCTGGCCCGGCCCCACGGTGAAGCCCGCCATCCACTCGGCCTGCGGATCGGTCTCCACCGCGTGCGGGCGGCGGCCGATGCGCCCGGCCACGTTCACCCGCTCCCCCTGCGTCACGTGCTTGACCAGCGCCGACAGCGACAGCTCGCTCGCGCTGGGCCGCGCCCGCGCCTGCTCCTCGGTCAGGCCCAGCAGGGCGTTGCGCAGCCCGGTGCGCTGGTTCTCCAGCATCCGCAGCAGCAGGTCCCGCTCGTCCGGTGCGCTCACGGCCGCCATCCTCCGCCGCGGGGGCGCGGTCCCGACAGCCCCCGGCTGGCCGCGCGGCGCGGGCCTGCCTAGCGTCGCGGGCGTGGAGCGCTGGGACGTCGTCGTCGCCGGTGGCGGCCCGGCGGGGGCGGCCGCCGCGCTCGCCGCGCTGGGCACGGGCGCCTCGGTGCTGGTGCTCGACCGGGCGGACTTCCCCCGCGACAAGGTCTGCGGCGACGGCGTCGCCCCCGAGGCGCTCGACGTGCTCGCGGGCCTCGGCGTCGACGTCGCCGCGCTGACCGCGGGCTACGCCCCCGTGCCGCGGCTGTCGCTGCGCTCCCCCGGTGGCGCGGCGGTGGAGCGCGACACGCACCGGCCGTCGTCGGTGGTGCCGCGGGAGGTGTTCGACGCCCGGCTGCTCACCGCGGCCCTCGACCGCGGCGCCGCGTTCCGCCGGCACGCCGTCCGCCGGGTCACGCCCGGCCGGGACGGGGTGGACGTCGACGGGGTGCTCACCGCCGGGGTGCTGGTGGGCGCCGACGGCGCGGAGTCGGTGGTGCGCCGGTCGCTGGGGCTGGGCCGCAACCGCGACGACCGGCTGGCGGTGGCGCTGCGCGGCTACGCGCCGGAGCTGCCCGGCCAGGCCGGCACGCAGGTGCTGGTGACCACCGAGCAGCGCTGGCCGGCCTACGCGTGGTCGTTCCCGCTCGGCGACGGGCGGGCCAACGTCGGCTACGGCGAGCTGGTCAGCGGCGGGGCGAACCGCGCCGCGCTGGTGGAGGGCCTGCACCGGCTGCTGCCCGGGGTGCAGCCGGAGGGGCTGCGCGCGCACCGGCTGCCGCTGTCGACCGGCCGCCCGCGCCAGCCCGACGGCCGGGTGCTGCTCGCCGGGGACGCCGCCTCGCTGGTCAACCCGATGACCGGCGAGGGGATCTTCTACGCGGTCCTGTCCGGCGTGCTCGCCGGGCGGGCGGCCGCGGCCGGGGCGGGCGCGGGGACGCTGCACCGGCGGGCGCTGCGCCGGCGGCTGGGCGCGCACCACCGGTCGGCGTCGGCGGCGTCGTGGATCAGCCGGTGGCCGGTGGTCATGGACGCCGCCTTCCGCGCCGCGGCGGCCGACCAGCGGGTGTTCGACGACGTCGTCGCGCTCGGCCTCGCCGACGGCCGGCTCACCGCCCGCACCCTCGCCGCGGCGGCCCGCTCCCTGCGCTGAGGGGCCTCCGGAGCGCTGTCGGCCCGCCTTCCGCGCGCGGAGGCGGGACGGCGCGGGCCCGCGGCCGGGGGTCGCCCGGCCACGGGCCCGCGGACGCGGCTGCCGGGGGTCAGATCAGCCGCGCGTCCCCGACCTCGGCCGCCGACGCGGGGAGGCCGTTGTCCTCGAGGATGGTCACGAGCGAGCCGTCCTCGCGCATGGCCCCGATGTGCTCGTCCACGGCGGTGGCCAGGGCGTCGTTGCTCGGGTCGAGCAGCAGGCTCGTCTGCGAGGGCTCCTCGGTGGCCGGCACACGCGGGTCGCTCTCGAGGACCTCGATCGCGAAGTCGGTGTCCTCGGTCGACTGGGCGGCGGCGCCGTAGCCGTCGAGGCCGATGTCGAGGCGGCCGGCGGTCAGGTCCTGCGCCAGGCTCAGCGAGTCGGGGTAGGTGCGCAGGTCGTCACCGAGCAGTTCGCGCAGCGCGTCCACCCACAGGTAGCCCTCGACGGTGCCGACCTGCTTGCCGACCAGGTCGTCGACGGTGGAGACGCCGTCGGCGGACATGACGGTGAGCTCGTCGAGGTAGACCGGGGCGCTCAGCGTGACGACCTCGCCGCGGGCGGCCGTGCGGTAGAAGCCGCCGACGGCGACGTCGACCCGGCCGGTCTCCACGGCCGGGACCGCGGTGGCGTAGGTGTAGGCCTCGTACTCGATCGTCAGGCACTCGTCGGCGGCGATCTCCTTGAGGATGTCGCTGTCGATGCCCTCGGCCTGGCCGCCCTCCTCGAAGGAGTACGGCGGGGTGTTGGTCAGGGCGACGGTGAGCACGCCCTCGCTGACCGTCTCGAACTCGTGGGCGGGCTCGCAGTCGGCCGCCACCTCGCTGGTCGAGTCCGACCCGCAGCCCACGAGGGCCACGGCGGAACCGAGGGCGAGGACGGCGGCGCTCAGGCGGTGCGTCTTCACGGGGATCTCCTCAGGACGAACTGGCCCGACGGCGGGGCGCCGTCGCGCTGGGTGCGGGTGGAGCGGGTGGTGCCGTCAGAGGTGGCGCGACAGCCGCCGTTCGGTGCGGTTGGTCAGCAGCCCGGCCGGGATGGTCACGGCCAGGTAGAGCAGGCCGGCGAGGACGAGGACGTCGAGGTAGCGGAAGGTGGCCGCACCGATCGAGTAGGCCTGGCTGAGCAGCTCGACGACCGAGATCGTGAAGGTCAGCGAGGTGGCCTGGAAGATCAGGATGGCGAAGCCCATGAGCGACGGGAGCGCGATCCGGACGCCCTGCGGCACGACGACGAAGCGCAGCGTGTCGCGGTGGGACATCCCGAGCGCGCCGGCCGCCTCGGTCTCGCCGGCCGGCACCGCCTGCAGGCCGCCGCGCAGGATCTCGCTGGTGTAGCCGGCGGTGGTGAGCGACAGGGCCGCCACCGCCGAGACGAAGGCCGTCAGCGACAGCCCCGCCGACGGCAGCCCGTAGTAGACGAACTGCAGCATCACCAGCGCCGGCGTCCCGCGCCCGATCTCGACCAGCGCGATCGCGGCCCAGCGCACCGCGCGGGTGCGTGAGGAGCTGAGCAGCGCGAGCACCAGCCCCAGGGGGATGCCCAGCAGCAGGCTGGCCGCGGTGAGCTCGACGCTGGTGACCAGCCCCTCCAGCAGACGGGGCAGCCACTCGCCCCACGAGGTGAGCAGCCCGGTCATCGCGCGACCCTCGCCCGCAGCCGGGCGTCCAGGCCCCGCGACAGCCAGGCCAGCGGCGCGCTGAGCAGGATGTACACCGCGGCGGCGACGAAGAACGGGGTGAGCCCGGCGCCCGTCGAGCGGGCGCTCTGCGTGGCGCGGAACAGGATCTCGCTGACCCCGATCGCCGAGACGATCGTGGAGTCCTTGAGCAGGCTGATCGCGTAGGTCGTCACGGCCGGCAGCGAGACCCGGAACGCCTGCGGCGCGACGACGCGGACGAGGGTGTCCGTGCCGCCCATGCCGAGCGCCGAGGCGGCCTCCCACTGGCCGGCGTGCACCGCCGACAGCCCGCCGCGGTAGATCTCGGCCAGGTAGCCGGCGGATATGACGCCCAGCCCGATGATCCCGGCCTCGATCGGCTCGAGCCTGATCAGGTCGCGGCCCAGGCCGAAGAAGATGAGGAACAGCCAGACGACCGGCGGGATGCCGCGCACGACGTCGATGACGACGCGGCCGAGCCAGCGCAGCGGGACCACCCGGGAGCGCCGGGCCGCCGCGAGCGGCACCGCCAGCACCGCGCCGAGGGCCAGCGCGGCGACCGTGACCAGCAGGGTGACCGGCACCCCGAGCAGCACCGCCTCGAGGACCTCCATCAGCGGTCGACCACCGCGCTGAGGAAGCGGCGGGCGCGCTCGGTGGACGGGCTGCGCAGCACCTGCTCCGGGGTGCCCTCCTCGAGGACCGCGCCGTCGGCCATGACCACGACGCGGTCGGCGACGTCGGCGGCGAAGTGGATCTCGTGGGTGACCACGACCATCGTCATGCCGTCGGCGGCGAGCTCCCGCATGACCGCGAGCACCTCGAGGCCCAGCTCCGGGTCGAGCGCGGAGGTCGGCTCGTCGAAGAGCATCACCTCGGGGTCGAGGGCCAGGGCGCGGGCGATGGCCACCCGCTGCTGCTGGCCGCCGGAGCAGCGGGAGGGGTAGGTGTCGGCCTTGGCGGCCAGGCCCACCCGCTCGAGCAGCTGCCGGGACCGCGCGTCGGCCTCGGCGCGGCTGCGGCCGAGCACCCGCTCCTGTGGCAGCGACACGTTGCGCAGCACGGTCATGTGCGGGAACAGGTTGAACGACTGGAAGACCATGCCGACACTGCGGCGCAGGGCGGCGAGGTCGCGGCCGGCCACCCCGGCGCCCGGCTCGACGGCGCGGCCGACCACCTCGACCCGGCCGGAGTCGGCCCGCTCGAGCAGGTTGATGCAGCGCAGCAGGGTGCTCTTGCCCGAGCCGCTGGGTCCGATGATCGCGACGACCTCGCCGCGGGCCACCGTCAGCGACACGTCCCTCACGACGACGAGGTCGCCGAACTGCTTGTGGATGCGGTCGAGCACGACGGCCGGCTCCTGCGCGACGGCGCTCACGCGGCTCCCTCCACGGCGGACAGGACGGCGTCGCGGACGGCGTCCACGTCGTCGTCGGTCATCGGGGTCGACAGGGCGAGCAGGCCGTTGGTGCCGGCCAGCACGCCGCGCTCGTACAGCCGCCACCAGGTGGCGCCGGGGTCGGGCAGCAGCAGGCGCACCAGCGAGCCCGAGCCGCTCACCGGGACCCCGCGTCCGGCCAGCTCCCCGCGCAGCCGGTCGCCGCGGGCGTTGAGCGCGGCCACCTCCGCCGCCCCGAACAGCCGCAGCGCGGCGGTGCCGGTGCGCATGGTCACCGGGTTGGCGCTGAAGGTGCCGCCCCAGCTGACCGGGCCGTCGGTGAGCGGGCTGAAGGAGTCGAGCACCTCGGTGCGCCCGCCGACGCCACCGACCGGGAAGCCGCCGCCGACGACCTTCCCGACGGTGACCAGGTCGGGCTCGAGGCCGTAGCGGGTGTGCAGTCCACCGACCTCCAGCCGCAGGGTGATGACCTCGTCGACGACGAGCAGCGCGCCGGCGCGGCGGGTGAGGTCGGCGGCCTGCTCGACGAACGCCGGGTCGGCCGGGCGCAGGCCCGCCCGGTTGGGCATGAGGTCGAGCAGGACGGCGGCGACCTCGCTCCCCCGGCTGCGCAGCAGGTCGGCGAGGGCGCCGGCGTCGCCCTGCGGGAGGGTGACCACCGAGTCGGCGACGCTGCCCGGGACGCCGGGGGCGGCCGGGTCGACGACGGCGTCGTAGGTGCCGTGGTAGCTGCCGGCGAAGCGGACCACCAGGTCGCGGCCGGTGGCCGCCCGGGCGCCCCGCAGCGCCATCATCACGGCCTCGGTCCCGGAGTTGCAGAACCGCCAGCTCGGCAGCCCGGTCCGCTCGCGCAGCAGCTCGGCGCACACCACCTCGGACTCCGTCGGCAGCCCGAAGGCCGAGCCGGCCGCCACCGCCTCGGTGGCCACCGCGACCAGCTCCGGGTGCGCGTGGCCGTGGATGAGCGCCGTGTAGTTGTTGTTGCAGTCGACGACCCGGTGGCCGGTGGCGTCGGTGACGACACAGCCGGCGCCGGACACCGCGTACGGCGGGTGCGGCGGCACGAACAGCGTGCTGCGGGTGTTGCCGCCCGGCATGACGCGGCGGGCGCGGTCCCGGAGCTCGGCGACCGTCACGGTGCCTCCTCGGTCGATGGGGGTCGGTGGGGTGGGTCGGTGGGGTGGGCCGGTCAGCCGGCGACGGTGCGCGACTGCTCGCGCATGAAGCCGGGCAGGTACCAGGGGCCGAGGCCGCCCTTGCCGGACGAGCCGCTGGCCTTCCAGCCGCAGAAGGACTGGATGCCGGGCCAGGCGCCGGTGGTCGCGCCGGCGCGGCGGTTGACGTAGACGACGCCGGCCTCGATCTCGTCGAGGAAGCGCTCCGTCTCCTCCTCGTCGCCGGTGAAGACCCCCGCCGACAGGCCGTAGTCGACGGCGTTGGCCTCCGCGATCGCCGCGTCGAAGCCGTCCACCGCGGTGACGGTGACGAACGGCGCGAACAGCTCCTCGCGGGTCAGCGGGTGGCCCGCCGGCAGGTCGGTGACGACGACCGGCCGGTAGAAGTTGCCGTCGAGTTCCGCGGCCCGCCCGCCGGTGACCACCCGGCCGTCGCGGGCGGCGGCGGCCAGGGCGTCGTCGATGCGGCGGCTGACGGCGTCGTCGGCGACCGGGCCCATGCCGGTACGCGGGTCGGCCGGGTCGCCGACGACGATCGCCTCGGCCGCGGCGGCCAGCTTCTCGAGCAACTCGTCGGCGACGCTGCGGTCGACCACCACCCGGCGGCAGGCGCTGCACTTCTGGCCCGACAGTCCGAAGGCGGAGCGGGCGATGCCGTGGGCGGCGTCGTCGAGGTCGGCGGTGGCGGTGACGATCGCGGGGTTGCTGCCGCCCATCTCGGCGAGCACCGGGCGGGCGTACGCGCCCTGGCCCAGCTCGCGCACCAGCTGCCAGCCGACGGCGGCCGAGCCCGTGAAGGCGATCCCGTCGACGGCGGCGCCGGCCAGCGCGCGGCCGGTGTCCGCGCCGCCGTGCACCACGTTCAGCACACCGGCCGGCAGCGCCGCGCCGAGCAGCTCCCACGCCAGCGCCGTGGAGCGCGGCGTCTTGTCCGAGGGCTTGGCCACGACGGTGTTGCCGGTGACCAGCGCGGCCGCCGCCATGTTGACGGCGAGGGCGACCGGGAAGTTGAACGGCGCGATGACGGCGAAGACGCCGAAGGGGCGCAGCACGTCGGTGTTGCGCTCGCCGGGACCCGACCGCAGCGGGGTGACGAAGCCGTCGTTGCGCTCCATCTCGGCGCAGTAGTGCTCGACGAGGTCGACGGCCTCCTGCGCCTCGGCCAGCGCCTCGAGCCGGGTCTTGCCGGTCTCGGCGGAGACGACGCCGGCGATCTCCACGGCGCGGTCGGCGAACCCGGCCTTCGCCGCGCGCAGGGCGGCGATCCGGTCGGCCGGGGACGTCGTCCGCCAGCCCCGGGCGGCGGCACGGGCGGCGGCCACGGCGTCGGCCACCACGGCGTCGTCGGCGGTGCGGGCGGTGGAGACCACGGTCCCGGGGGCACACGGGTCCTCGCGGGTGAAGGTCTCCCCGCGCCCGTCGGGCCGCCCGCCGATGACGTGGTCGAGCACGTCGGCGCCCTTCCGCGCCTCGGCGAGGGCGGCCTCGAAGCGCGCGTCGAGCGCGGCGTCGCCGAGGTCGGTCGATCCGTAGTCGAGCCTGGTGGTCACCGGGGACTCCTCAGTCGTCGGGTCGGGTCGGTCAGGGGGTCTGCGCGGAGGCGGGGCCGGCGGGGGCCCCGTCGGCGATGCGGGCCGGGTCCCAGCCCGGGTCGGTCGCGGCGAACGTCGGGTCGGCGGCGCCGGTCAGCGCCTCGGCGGCGACGCGGCCGATGGCCGGGGCGAGCTGGATGCCGTTGCCGCCGCCGCCCACCGCGCAGACGACGTCGGCGCGGGCGGGGTGGCGCCCGACGATCGGCCGGTGGTCGGGCGTCATCGGGTAGATGCCGGTCCAGCTGCGCCCGATGCCGGCGCCGTCGGTGTCGGCGAGGCGCTCGCCCATGCGCTCGACGAGCTCCTCGAGGAAGGCGTCGTCGACCCGGCCCAGCGGCACGTCGGGCGACACCGACTCGGCGACGGCCTCCTCCACGTGCAGGCCGGCGACGAGCTGGTCGGCGCGCTCGGAGCGGAAGTAGACGCCGGCCTGGCCGGAGCCGGGCACGTAGTCCATGACGAAGGGCAGCAGCGGGGTGAGCGGCGCGGCCAGCTCGACGGTCACCGCCCCGTGCAGCTGCGGCACCAGGGGCACCGGCGCGCCGAGCAGGTCGCCGACCACCCCGGCCCACGGCCCCGCGGCGTTGACGACGACGTCGGCCTCCACCGGCTCGCGGCCGGTGACCAGGCGCCAGCCGCCGCCGGGCAGGGACTCCGCGCCGACGAGCGGGGTGCCGGGGAGCACCCGGCCGCCGCGCTCGCGGATCAGCCGCGCGGCCAGCGTGCAGTACTCGTAGCCGTCGATGTGGCCGTCGGAGGGCCCGTACAGCCCGCCGGTGAGGTCGTCGACCACCAGCTGCGGCCAGCGCCGCGCGATCTCGGCGGCGTCGAGCACCTCGGCGTCGGGGACGCCGGCCTCGCGCTGCCGCCGCACGCTGCGCTCGTAGTCGGCGAGGTCGGCGCCGTCGTGGGCGGTGCGCAGGTAGCCGCCGCGGACGAACGTCAGCCCGTGGTCGCGCTCGACCGCGTCGTAGTACCGGCGGCCGTGCGCCCGGACGGCGATGTCGGGCACCTCGACGTACTGCGTCTCGACCATGCCGACCGACAGCCCGGAGGACCCGTCGCCGGGGTGGCGGGCGTCGAGGACGACGACGTCGCGCACGCCGAGCGCCTGGAGCTCCAGGGCGGTGGTCACCCCACACACCCCGGCTCCCACGACGGCGACCCGGACATCCCCCACGACGGCTCCCTGCTGTTGGTGGACCGCACTCCACGGACGGCGACCGGCCGGAGCCGGACGTCGTCTGGAGGCGGTGGACGGACCGCTGCGGAGGGTCCGGCAGGTGGCTCCCGCGGGCCCTCGCACGCCCTCCCGGGCGGCGCGGTGGCGAAAACCTACAGTCCTGACGTTTTAGAGGTCAACGGCTGTTCTGACGGTCGTTGCCGAGTCGTTGCGCGCGGCCCGCCGGGACCCGGCGGGCGGGGTGCCGGGTCAGGCGGGGGCGTCGGCCCCGGGGAGCAGCACCAGCGACCAGCCGCGGGCGCCGGCCGGGACCGCGGTGCCGGCCGGCGCTCCCGCGGCGGCGCGCGAGCGCGGGGTCAGCCGCAGGCCGGTGCTGAGGTCCGGCGCCGTCGAGGCGACGACGCGGCCGTCGGCGTTCACCAGGACGGCGTCCTGCGGCAGCTCGTCGAGCGCGTCGGTGAGCTCGCCGACGAAGCGGGCGGTGGCGACGTCGAGCGCCACGACCCCGATCGCCCGGCCGCCGGCCCGCAGCGGCAGGCCCGCGGTGATCGTGAGGTCGTCGGTGCCCCACGCGTCGATATAGGGGCCCGCGACGACGAACCCGCCGGTGGTGCGGGGCACCGAGAACCACTCGGCGTCCCGGTAGTCGTAGAAGGCGTCGGAGGTGGGGTTGAGGTCGTGCCGCTTCTCGCTCACCACGCCGTTGCGGCTGACCCACCAGACCATCGCGAAGGCCTCCCCCGCCTCCGCCGGGCTCTGCGCCACGCACCCGACGCCGGCCACCGACGGCGCCGCGCCGAGCGCCGCGGTGCAGTGCGGCGCCGCGACCTCGCGCAGCAGCGCGGTCAGCTCCCGGTAGCCGAGCGCGGGCACGTCGGCGCCGGCGGCGGCCAGGCCGGCCTCGACCGGCTCCCGCACCCCCTCCAGCAGGGCGGCCAGGCCGTCGAGGTGGGTGCGGACCCGCGTGACGGCCCGCGCCACCTCGGTCCCCTGGTCGACGTCGTCCTGCGTCACCGCGCCTCCCTCCCCGTCCCGGTGCCCGGCGCCGCCGTCCGGCTCCGCAGCCGGGACAGTCTGCGCGCGGTGTCGCTGGTCAGCTCGGTCACGACGCGGCGCGCCCGCTCGGCCTCGCCGGCGCGGACGCAGTCGGCGACCTCGGCCAGCCGCGTCCCGCCCTCGCGCCGGACGTCGGGGTCGGCGTACACGAGCGCGAGCATGGGGGCGTAGGTGACCTGCAGGTTGATCGCCTCGGTGCTCAGCCGGCGCGATTGGGCCGCGGCCGCGAGCGCGATGTGGAACCGGGCGTCGAAGCGGCGGGCGGTCGCCTCGTCCTCGGCGGCGGCCAGGCTGCCGGCCAGCGAGCCGAGGTGGCCGACGTCCTGGTCGGAGGCGCGCTCGGCGGCCAGCTCGGCGGAGGCGCCGGCGACGGCGGCCCGCCAGTCGGAGAGGTCGCGGAACTCCGGCGGGGGCATCGACGCCAGCAGCGCCGACGCGTGCGCGACGTGCAGCGACTCGGGCACCCGGACGAAGCTGCCGCCGCCGCGCCCGCGCCGGGTCTCGACGATGCCCTCCTCGCGCAGCGCCGCGAGCGCCTCCCGCAGGGTCCCCGGCGCGACGTTGAACTGGGCGGCGAGCTCGACCTCGGAGGGCAGCTGGGCGCCGTCGGCGAGCACACCGAGGGCGACGGCCGTGCGCAACCGGTTGACCACCGCCTCGGTCCGGCCGGGGGTGTCGAGCGGGCCGAAGAGCACGTCGCGGGTGAGCGTCGAGAGCACGTCGCGCATCCCGCCCCCTCCTCCGCCGCCGTCGGGCGGCACTCTACGAGCCGCCGTCGCCCCCGCCGTTCCGCGCCGTGCCAGGGTGGGCGCGTGGGCAGCCGCGACGACGACCTCCGCTACGGCGGCATCACGCTCCTCGCCTCCGCCGAGGGCGGCCGCTACCCGTGCGGCAACTCGCTGCTGGTCGCGGGCACCGAGGCGACGGCGCTCGTGGACCCGTCGATCGAGGTCGGCCGCCGCGGTGGCGCCGTCGGGCCGGTCGACCTGGCGTTCGTCAGCCACGGGCACGAGGACCACGTCGCGGGCCTGCACGTCTTCCCCGAGGTACCGGCGCACGCGCACCCGGCCGACGCCCCCGCGGTGCGCGAGACCGAGGCGCTGCTCGCCGGCTTCGGGATGGACGACGCGGCCGCCGACGTCTTCCGCGACGAACTGCGCACGGACTTCGGCATCACCGGGCACGCCGACGTCCGGGAGGTGACCGACGGCGACGTGATCGACCTCGGCGGGCGCACGCTGACCGTCGTCCACCTACCCGGGCACACCGCCGGGCACTGCGGGCTGCTCGTGGAGCCCGACGGCTTCCTGTTCATCGGCGACATCGACCTCACCGGCTTCGGCCCGTACTACGGCGACGTGAGCAGCGACCTCGACGCGCTGGAGGCCTCCTTCGACCGGCTCCGCGGCATCGAGGCCCGCTGGTACGGCACCGCGCACCAGAAGGGCGTCGTCGAGGGGCGGGAGGCGTTCCTCGCCGCGCTCGACACCTACGCGGGCGTCGTCGCCCGCCGCGACGAGACGCTGCTCGGCCTGCTCGCCGAGCGGCCGCGCACGGTGGCCGAGGTGGTCGAGCACCGGCTGGTGTACCGCCCGCACGTGCAGCTGCCGTTCGTGCCGACGGTGGAGCGGCGCACCGCCGAGCAGCACCTGGCCCGGCTGGAGCGCGCCGGGGTGGTGCGCGCCGAGGGCGGCACCTGGGCACTGGCCTAGACCGAGGCGACTCAGACCGGGGCGACTCAGACCGGGGCGACCTCGACGCGGCCGCGGCCGCCGCGCTTGGCCCGGTAGAGGGCACGGTCGGCGGCGGCGTAGAACTCGCGCATCCCGGGTGCCCGGCCGCCGGAGTGCGCCACGCCCACGCTCACCGACATGGCCAGCAGGCTCCCGTCGGGCAGCGTCAGCGGCGTCGACAGCACGCTCTCCAGCAGCGCCCCGGCGCGGTCGACCGCGACGTCGGCGCTGCAGCCGGGCAGCAGCACGGCGAGCTCGTCGCCGCCGAGCCGGGACAGCACGGCGTCGCCGGCGCGGATCTGCCGGCGGATGATCCCGGCGAGGTGGACCAGCGCGTCGTCGCCCACCGGGTGCCCGTGCACGTCGTTGATCTGCTTGAACGAGTCGACGTCGAGCAGCATGAGCGCGGTGCCCTCGGCCGGGCCCGCGCGGCGGCCGTCGAGCGCGACGGCGAGGGCGTCGTCGAAGACGCGGCGGTTGACCAGGCCGGTGAGGGTGTCCACGGTGGCCTGCTGCTCCAGCGCCTCGACCAGCCGCTCCTGCACCGACCCGGCCCGCTCGAGCATCGAGGCCACGACCGCGAGGACGACGCCCGTCAGCAGCACGTCGGACAGCGCGGTCTCCAGCGGCACCAGCAGCGGGACGACGAGGCCGTTGGCGAGCACCGCCGTCGTCGTCACCACCACGACGGCGGTGCGGCGCAGGTGCGAGGCGGCCCACAGCACCGGGAAGGCGAGGAAGGCCTGCGCGCCGGCCGAGGTGTCCTCGGTGATCCAGTTGAGCACGCAGACCATCGCCACCCCGGCGATCCCCACGGCGACGAAGACGCCGGCCCGGTCGAGCCGGCCGGGCTCGGTGCGGCGCACGACGGCGGCGAGGACGACGAGGAACGCGACGCCCGCCCAGGTGGCCCCGACGGTCACGGCGCTCGCCGCGTTGGCGCCGAAGGTGCTGACCACGGCCAGCACGACGGCGGACACGGCGATCATCAGCACGAGCGACCGCGCGGCGGCGCGCGGCTGCCGTGCGCGCAGTCCCCGGGCGATGGCCACACCTGGTCTTCGGCAGGTGGGGCCGCCGTCCTGAGCCGGGCCACCCCGAGGGGGGAGGTCAGTCCCGCGCGGGAGCGGGGACCTCCAGCTCGGCGAGCAGCCCGCGGACCCGGCGCTCGACCTCGTCGCGGATCGGCCGGACCGCCTCGACCCCCTGGCCGGCGGGGTCGTCGAGCGCCCAGTCGAGGTAGCGCTTGCCCGGGAAGACCGGGCAGGCGTCCCCGCAGCCCATCGTGACGACGACGTCGGAGGCCTCGACGGCGTCGGTGGTGAGGACCCGGGGGCGCTGGTCGGTGATGTCGATACCGGCCTCGGCCATCGCCTGCACCGCGGCGGGGTTGATCCGGTCGCCGGGCATCGAGCCGGCCGAGCGGACCTCGACGGCGTCGCCGGCGAGGTGTCGCAGCCAGCCGGCGGCCATCTGCGAGCGGCCGGCGTTGTGCACGCAGACGAACAGGACGCTGGGACGGGTCACGGGGTGCTCCTGACGGGGACGGTCGGGTCGCCGGGGAACCAGCGGGCGGCCCACAGGGAGACGTACACGAGCGCGACGAGGACGGGCACCTCGACGAGCGGGCCGACGACGCCGGCCAGGGCCTGCCCGCTGGTGACGCCGAAGGTGCCGATGGCGACGGCGATGGCCAGCTCGAAGTTGTTGCCGGCCGCGGTGAAGGCCAGCGTGGCCGTCCTCGCGTAGCCGAGGCGAAGCCGCATCCCGAGCAGGAACGACCCGCCGAACAGGAGGACGAAGTAGGCCAGCAGCGGCAGCGCGATGCGGGCGACGTCCCAGGGGCGCGACGCGATGGCGTCGCCCTGCAGCGCGAACAGCACGACGATGGTGAACAGCAGGCCGTAGAGCGCCACCGGGCCGATCCGCGGCAGGAAGCGCTGCTCGTACCAGGCGCGGCCGCGGGCCCGCTCCCCCAGCACGCGGGTGAGCGCACCGGCGGCCAGCGGGACGCCCAGGAAGACCAGGACCGAGACCACGATCGCCGCGACCGAGAACTCCGCCGACGTGGTGGGCAGGCCGAGCCAGCCGGGCAGCACCTGCAGGTAGAACCAGCCGAGCGCGCCGAAGGCGAGCACCTGGAACACCGCGTTGACGGCGACCAGCACGGCTGCGGCCTCGCGGTCGCCGCAGGACAGGTCGTTCCAGATCAGCACCATGGCGATGCAGCGGGCGAGGCCCACGACCACCAGGCCGGTGCGGTACTCGGGCAGGTCGGGCAGCAGCAGCCAGGCCAGCGCGAACATGACGGCCGGGCCGACCAGCCAGTTGAGCACCAGGCTCGCGGCGAGCAGCCTCCGGTCGCCGGCGACCCGGCCGAGCTCGGTGTACCGGACCTTCGCCAGCACCGGGTACATCATCAAGAGCAGGCCTGCGGCGATCGGCAGGCTGACCCCGCCGACCTCGACGGCCGCCAGGGCGTCGTCGAAGCCGGGCACCAGGCGGCCGAGCAGCAGGCCGGCGGCCATGGCGGCGAGGATCCAGACGGGCAGGAACCGGTCGAGGACCGACAGCCGCCGGAGCACCGGCGCCTCCGGCCCCGCGACCGGGGCCTCGCGGACGGCGTCGCTCACGCGGGGACCGCGGCGGCGTCGAACAGGCCGGCGACGGCGGCCAGCGCCTCCCGGCGGACGGCGTAGTACACCCACACGCCCCGCTTCTCGCGGTCGAGCAGGCCCGCGGTGTGCAGCACCTTGAGGTGGTGGCTGATCGTTGCCTGGGTCAGGTCGAAGGCGGCGTTGAGGTCGCAGACGCAGGCCTCGCCGGTGTCGCTGCCGGCGATGAGGCTGACCAGCCGCAGGCGCACCGGGTCGGCCAGCGCCTTGAGCAGCCCGGCCACCTCCTCGGCGCGCTCGGCGGACATGGCGGTGCCCGTCAGGGGCGTGCAGCAGGCCGCCGGGTCGCTCACGGGTCCTCCATCGACGTCGGTTACTTCGACGACCATCGTATTGACAGACGTCGATGTCAAGGCGCACGGTGGCCCGGACATCGACGAACGTCGATGTCTCCCGACCCGAGGAGGTCCCCGTGTCCCGGATCCAGCTCGCGCTGCGCGTCGCCGACCTCGACGCCGCCGTCGACTTCTACGGCCGCCTGTTCGGCACGCCGCCGGCCAAGCGCCGCCCGGGCTATGCCAACTTCGCCGTCGCCGAGCCGCCGCTCAAGCTCGTCCTGCTGGAGGGCGAGGGCGGGGAGCCCACCCGGCTCGACCACCTGGGCGTGGAGGTGGCGGACACGGCGGAGGTCACGGCCGCCACCGGCCGGCTCGCCGACGCCGGCCTCGCCACGCGCACCGAGGAGCAGACCACCTGCTGTTACGCGGTCCAGGACAAGGTGTGGGTGACCGCGCCCGGCGGCGAGCCGTGGGAGGTCTACACCGTCACCGCCGACGCCCGGCCCGACCTGGAGGGCGCGACGACGACCTCGTCCTGCTGCTGAGTCCTGCTGCTGAGTCCCGCTGCCGGGTCCCGCTGCCGGGTCCCGTCGCGGAGCTCAGCCGCCCGCCTCGGCGGCCGCCGTCCGCAGCGCCCCGCGCACCCGGTCGGCGAGGCCCGCCGGGCAGCCCGGGTCGACGACGACGTCGTCGGCACCCGCGGCGAGCAGCCGCGCCCGGGTCGCCCGGTCGGCCCGCGCGCACAGCACCAGGACGGCGGCACCGCCCGGGGGCCGCAGCGCGGCCGGCCGGGCGAGCGCGTCCTCGCCGCGGGCGGTGACCAGCACGACGGCGTCCGGCGGCTCGCCCGGCCCGGCCACGGCGAGGCCGGCGCGCACCAGGGCGCCGCGCACCGCCCGCCCGAGGGCGTCCTCGCCGGCGACGAGCTGCACGGTGGCCCGCCCGGACCGGCCCGGGCAGCCGGCGGCGGCCCGCACCGCGGCGCCGGCCGCGGCCACCGCGTCGTCGAGCGCGTCCAGCGGCACCGGGCGGGCCAGGTGGTGGCCCTGCAGGTGGTCCACGCCCAGCTCCAGCAGCCGGGTCGCCTGGTCCCGGGTCTCCACGCCCTCGGCGGTCACCTCGAGGCCGAGGTCGTGGGCGAGGGTGACCATCGCGGTGAGGATCGCGGCGTCCCCCGGGCCGGCGCCCATCTGCTGGACGAAGGTGCGGTCGACCTTGACGCCGTCGACAGGCAGGTCCTGCAGCCGGCCGAGGGAGGAGTAGCCGGTGCCGAAGTCGTCGATGGCCACCCGGATGCCCGCGGCGCGCAGCTCGGCGAGCTGGCCGACCACCCGCGGGCCGGCCTCGAGGAACAGCGTCTCGGTCACCTCCAGCAGCAGCTGCCGCGGGCCGACGCCGGTGCGCGCCAGGATGCCGAGCACCGTCGTCGCGAAGTCCGGCTCGCGCAGCTGCACCGGCGAGACGTTGACCGCCACCGAGCGGCCCGGGTCGGCCGCCAGCCACGGGGCGAGCCCCCGGCAGGCGGCCCGCAGCACCTGCTGGCCGAGGGTGCGCACCAGGCCGCTGCGCTCGGCGACCGGGAGGAAGTCGGCCGGCAGCGCCAGCCCGGACGGGCGCGGCCAGCGGACCAGCGCCTCGACCCGGGTGGCCGCGCGGGCGGTCACGTCGACCAGCGGCTGCAGGTGCACGACGAGCTCGTCGCGGTCGAGCGCCTGGCGCAGCCCGTTCTCGACGTCGGCGCGGGCGAGCACCGCCGTGGACATCGTCGGGTCGAACACCTCGTAGCGGCCCTTGCCGGCGCGCTTGGCCGCGTACATCGCGATGTCTGCCTGCTGCAGGAGCACGTCGGCGGGGACGGGCTCGCCGCCGGCCACCCGGGCCAGGCCGATGCTGCCGGTGGGCACGAGCTGCCGGTCACCGAACCGCACCGGGGTGTCCAGCGCCGCCCCGATCCGGCGGGCCACCTGCTCGCCGTGCGCGGCCTCGGCGAGCACGACGGCGAACTCGTCGCCGCCCAGGCGGGCCACGGTGTCCTCCGGGCGCACGCAGCGGGTCAGCCGCCCGGCGACCTCGACGAGCAGCCGGTCACCGACCTGGTGGCCGAGCACGTCGTTGACGTCCTTGAAGTCGTCGAGGTCGACCAGCAGCACGCTGACGCCGGCCGGGGAGCGGGCGTCGAGGGCGTGCTGCAGCCGGTCGGCGAACAGGGCGCGGTTGGCCAGGCCGGTGAGCGGGTCGGTGAAGGCCATCCGGCGCAGCTGCTCGGCGCGGGCGGCCAGCTCGGCCGTGGCGCGGGCGGCGGCCAGCTCGGCGAGCTTGCGCTCGGTGACGTCGGTGGCGGTGCCGTGCAGGCGCACCTCGGCGCCGTCGTCGTCGCGGACGACGGCGGCCCGGCAGCTCACCCAGCCGACGCTGCCGTCGGCGCGCAGCACCCGGTGCTCGAGCGCGTAGTCCTCCCGGCCGGCCCGGACGTCGGCGAGCATCTGCAGCAGCTCGTCGCGGTCGTCGGGGTGCACCCGCGCCAGGTAGCCCTCGACCGTGGGCTCCAGCGCGGCCGGCGGGATGCCGAAGATGCGGAACATGTCGTCGGACCAGACGACGACGTCGCTGCGCACGTCCCAGTCCCACCGGCCCAGGCGGGCCACCCGCTGGGCCTCCAGCAGCCGCCGCTCGCTCTCCTGCAGGCGGGCCTCGATCGCCACCCGCTCGGTGACGTCCTGCGCGGTGCCCACGAGCAGCAGCGGGCTGCCGTCCTCGCCGCGGGTCACCGAGCCGCGCGCCCGCACCCAGATGACGGCGCCGTCGCCGCACACGACGCGGTGGTCGAGGTCGAAGACCCCGCCGTCGGCGAGCGCCGCGAGGATGGCCCGCTCGGCCCGCGGGCGGTCGTCGGGGTGGACCATCTCCAGGCAGGTGGCGAAGGTCGGCGTGACCGAGGGGTCGAGGCGGTAGACGGCGCGGAGCTCGTCGCTGAACAGGACGGCGCCGGTGCGGACGTCCCACTCCCAGCTGCCGAGCGCGGCCAGCCGCTGGGCCTCGGCCAGCCAGCGGCGGCTGCGCTCCAGCGCCGCGGCGTCGTCCTCCCGCGCCTGCGTGCCGGCGTCCGGCACCGCTGCCCCGCTCATCGCACTCCCCGGCCCGCGGGGCCCGGTTCCCCCGCGGAGGGGCACACGCTAGGCGATGGACGGCGCACGGAGGGGAACCGGCGGCGCGAGCGGAGGGCGTGGGATTCGAACCCACGATGGGTGTGACCCCATAGCGGTTTTCAAGACCGCCGCCATCGGCCTCTAGGCGAGCCCTCCCGGCTGCATCGATGCGGTGTGACTGCATCGATGCCGTACTGACGTGCGCCCCGTGCGCTTCCCAGCCGCCCCCCTGGAGACCCCTTCGTGCCGTTGATCGATGGACGAGGAGCCACACGCTGGGTCTCATGCTACGGAGCCCCGCTGTTCGCGCAGCAGCGCCTCGCGACGGACGTCGGGGCCGGGGTCGATCGCCGCGGGGCCACCGCGAGCCGCGAGCTGCGCCGCGGGAGCGGCGGCGGCCGGGTCCGCAGCGACGGAGGGGCGGTCGACGGTCGTCCTCGCCGCTCCTGACCGGTGCACGAGCCACCCGTGAACTCCTGGCCGTGGCGCCGGTCCCGCGTGCTCGAGCGGGCCTCGACCCGGAGTCCCCACAGGCGTCGCACGCCTTCCGCGCACCGATCGGAGGAGTCCGGTTGGCGACATAGCCAAACAGGGTTTGGCTATGTCATAGTGGCCTTCGGACCGAACACCTCAGGAGGACGTCATGACCACCACGCTCACCGGGACCGCCGCGCTCGTCACCGGCGCCAGCAGCGGGATCGGGGCCGCCACGGCGCTGGCGCTGGCCACTCGGGGCGCCGACGTGGCGCTCGTCGCGCGCCGCCGGGACCGCCTGGAGGAGATCGCGGAGCAGGTCCGTGCGCTCGGCAGCAAGGCCGAGGTCGTCGAGGCCGACATCACCGACCGCGCCCAGGCCGCCGCTGCCGTCGAGCAGACCGTGGCCGCCTTCGGGCGACTGGACACCCTGGTCAACAACGCCGGGGTGATGCTGCTCGGATCGATCGAGGGCGCGCCGGTCGACGAGTGGGACCGGATGATCGCGATCAACCTGCAGGGGCTGCTGTACGCCTCGCACGCCGCACTGCCGCACCTGCTCGAGGCCGCGGCCGGCCCCCGGCGCACCGCTGACATCGTCAACGTCAGCTCCGAGGCCGGCCGGTCGGCGGCGCTGGGGATGGGCGTCTACAACCTCACCAAGCACGGCGTGGGCGCCTTCGCGGAGTCGCTGCGCCTGGAGGTGTCCAGCCGCAACGTGCGGGTCTCGTTGATCGAGCCCGGCCCCGTGGGCACCGAGTTGTTCACCCACATCCGCCCCGAGGTGCTGGAGGCGGCGAAGGAGTCCATCGCGGCCACGGCGCTGCTGCAGGCCGAGGACGTGGCGGACTCGATCGCCTACGTCGTCTCCCGCCCCCGGCACGTCGCGATCAACGAGCTGCTGCTGCGCCCGCACGCAGCCTGACGCAGGTGGGCCGACCCCGGGGTGGGCCCACCTGCACCTGGCGCGGCGACGCCGCCGCACTCCGCGAGGCGCGGGTGGGCCGACTCGAGGTCGGCCCACCGGCGCCCGCTCCCAGGCCGACGTCCACTGCCACCCAGGCGTGCCCGACGGAGGGACCCGCGCAGGCCCACCGGCCGGCCAGGCGACGGCCGGTCACGCACCGCCGGCACCTCCGCGGCCCACCGGGCCACGAGGACGACCCACCTGCTGCACCGGGACGACCTCCTCCCCGTCCGGCGCATCCTGCGCCGACACGGTGGAGGCCGCGACCCACCGGGCCGGCTGCAGGGCGGTCCGCAGGACCCGTCCCGCAGGCGGGGGTCCCTCAGTCGACCTCGCGGGCCCCCTCGGCACCACCAGCCGGGGCAGCGGCCTTGCGTGCCCTCGCCCGACGGAGGTTGACCGTGTTCCCACACGTCCTGACGTCGTGCCAGCGGCGGCTGCCGTTGCGCGACTCGTCGTGGAAGGCCGCGCCGCACTCGGGGTTGGCGCACACCTTCAACCGTCGGAGCGCATCAGTGCGGGAAGCCAGCAGCAGCTCGAGCACGACGACCGCCTGCAGTCCCGCGGCCCCGGGCCCACGCGGTGCGTAGGTGATGCCCCGGTCCGAGGTCAGGCCGAGGGACATCGTCGAGGACGCCCGGGACTGCTGCCCGCGGAGCCAGCCGTCCACCACCTCACGGAACTCGCGCAGGCGCGGCAGGTCGCGGTCGCCGAGGGACAGGTGGGGGTCCGCCTGCCCCGTCCTGGCCGACCACTCGGCCATCGTGGTGTCGAGCCAGTCCTGCGCCGCCCCCGCCTCCAGCAGGGGATCGTCCGCCGCTCCCCTCGGGACGCCGGTGTTCACCAGCTCCTGGGCGACGAAGAGTCCCCCGGGCGCGAGTGCGAGGCCGTAACGGCTGGTCATCGTCTCGGCCGCTCCGCCCATGCCCTCATCGTAACCGGCCCGTCAACGCAGGTGTACGCGGTTGGGTTGCTTCACGCACGACGCGGCACCCGGGCAGTGGGGACCTCCGGCCGGGCGTACGGCAGACGACGCCCGGGCGCGGGCATGTCCGCGGTGCCCGCGGTGTTGACCCGGAGTTGCCCCGCGAACGACCCGAGGACCCCTCCTGACCGACACCGCTCCCCAGCCGTCCACCGCCCGCCGCCGGGTGCGGCGCCCCGACGCCGACCGCCCGCCCGTCCGGACCGCGTACGACACGCACGACACGTACGACCCCGGCGACCGCGCCGCCGCCCGCGCCGCCGAGCGTGCCGCCGAGCGGGAGGCCGCCCGCGCCGAGCGGGCCGCCCAGCAGCGCTGGGTCGAGGCCACCGCGCCGGACCTCCCCGTGCGCGCCACCCCGCCGCAGCGCGTGGTGTTCCACCTGGGCCCCACCAACTCCGGCAAGACGTACGAGTCGCTGCAGGCGCTGGCCGCCGGCGGGTCCGGTGTCTACGCCGCGCCGCTGCGCCAGCTGGCGCACGAGGCCTACGCCAAGCTCTCCGCGCTGCTGCCCGAGGGCACCGTCGGCCTGTCCACCGGCGAGGAGGAGATCGACCCGGGCGCGCCCGTCCTGTGCTGCACCGTCGAGAAGGCCCCGATGGCCGGCGAGATGCTCGTGCTCGACGAGTCGCACTGGGTCGCCGACCCCGACCGCGGCCACACCTGGGCGCGGCTCCTGCTCACCGGCGCGTACCGGGAGATGCACCTGATCGCCGCGGCCGAGGCGCACCCGCTGCTCGCGCCGCTGGTCGCCGACGCCGACGACGTCGAGGTCGTGCACCACCGGCGGCTGTCGCGGCTCGACGTCCTGCGCGCCCCGGTCCGCACCACCGGCGTCCGGCCGCAGACGCTCGTCGTCGCCTTCTCCCGCAAGACCGTCTACGCCGTCGCCGCCGAGCTCGACCGGCACCGGCCCGGCAAGGTCGGCGTCCTCTACGGCGCGCTGCCGCCGGCCACCCGCCGCGAGGTCATCGAGCGGTTCACCACCGGCGAGCTCGACGTCCTGGTGACCACCGACGTCATCGGCCACGGCATCAACGTGCCGGCCACCACCGTGCTGTTCGCCGAGACGACGAAGTTCGACGGCACCGAGCTGCGGCCGCTGCGCAGCTGGGAGGCCGCGCAGATCGCGGGGCGCGCCGGCCGCTACGGCCTCACCGGGCACGGCACCGTCGGGATCCTCACCGGCGTGCGCGGTCTCAAGCCGTCGGCCGCGCTGGTGTCCCTCGGCGCCGAGGTGGCCCGCGGCGACCGGCCGAGCGACCTGCCCGGGCGCATGCCGCGGCTGCGACCCGAGCTCGACGACCTCGGGGCGCTCGAGCCCGTCGACCTGCCCGAGGCGCTGGTCCGGTGGCAGGCGTGGGCCCGCGCGGCCACCCGCGACCAGGCCGTCGCGCCCGACGACGTCACCGCCCTCGTGCTGCGGGTGCAGGCGCTGCTGCCCCTGCTGCGCGGCCCGCTCGGCGCGGCCGGCGACCTGCACACCGTCTGGCGGCTGGTCCGCCTGCCCATCGACTACGAGCCGCCGCGGCGCACCCGCTGGCTGCTGCTCGCCCGCGCGGCCCTGCGGCACGCCGTCGGCCTGCCGGTCCGGCCGGAGGTCGTGCTGCCCGACGTGCCGGTCGGCGGCAGCGTCGAGGAGTTCGAGCAGGCCGCCGCGGCCGCCCGCGACGCCCAGACGCTGCTGCGCCAGTTCCCCGGCGTCGCCGGGCTGGACGGCGACGACGCCGCCTGGGTCGAGGAGGAGTGCGCGGAGGCCATCAGCGAGCTGCTGCCCGACGCCATCGCGGTCAGCCGGTCGTCGGCGTGCGTGGAGTGCGGGACGCCGATCGCGCCGTGGTTCTCCACCTGCCGCCCGTGCAGCGCCCCGCGCGGCCGCGGCTCCGACGGGCATCCCCGCGCCGGCGGCCGGGACTCCCGGCGGGCGCCCCGCTCGGGCTCCCGGCAGGGCCGGCGGCCCACCCGCAGCGGCCGCGGCTGACCTCGGGCTGCGGCCGCCCACGGGGGCGGCCGCAGCCGGGCGGTCAGGCCTCCGGCGGCTCGCCGCGGGAGAGCAGCCGGTCGTACACGAGTGCGGCGAGGACGCCTCCCACCACCGGGGCCAGCAGGTAGATCCACAGCGGCCCGACCTGGCCGGCCAGCAGGTTGGGGCCGAAGGCGCGCGCGGGGTTCACCGCGCCGCCGGTGAGCCCGCCGACGGCGAAGATGCCGGCCGCCAGGGCGGACCCGACGGCGACCGGGGCGATCGCGGACTCGGCGCGGTCGTCGGTGGCCACCGACACCACGACGAGCACCAGCACGAACGTCACCAGCGCCTCGGCCAGGAACGCCTGGCCGGCCGAGACGCCCTCCTGCGGCGTCGTGGCGCCGAGCAGCCCCTCCTCGCGCGCCGCGCTGCCGTAGACCGCCCACGTGGCGGCCGCGCCGAGCAGACCGCCGAGCAGCTGCGCGACGACGTAGACCCCGGCGGCCGGCCACGGGAAGCGCCGCGTCACGGCCAGCCCCAGCGTCACGGCGGGGTTGAGGTGACAGCCCGAGACGTGCCCGAGGGCCGCGGCCAGCGCCACCAGCGTCACCCCGAAGGCCAGCACCACGCCGACCAGCTCGAAGAGGCTGTTGCCGGTGGCCGGGCCCGCGACCACGGTGCTCGTCCCGACGAACACCAGGATCGCCGTCCCGATCACCTCGGTGAGCGCCGCGCGCCCCAGCCGGTCCCCGATCCTGCTGCCGTAGAGGCCGGTGGACCCGACCCTCGAGGTCGTCCTGTTCGACGCCATCCCGCTCCCCGTTCCCGGCGGCGCCCCCGCGCCGCCTGATCCGGGGGCCACTAGCCGGGTGGCCTTATCGGCAAACGGACGGTCGCGTACCGCCAGGTCAGCGCGCCGGGTCCCCGGCGTCGGCCGGGGCGGCGGGGTCCTCCCGCCGCACGGGCGTCCCGACGACGCCGTGCAGGTGGCAGGCAGCCACGTGCCCGGGAGCGGAGCCCACCGCCTGCAGGGCCGGGTCGACGTCGGGGCAGGGCTCGAACACGTCGGGGCAGCGGGTCCGGAACCGGCAGCCGCTGGGCACCCGGGCCGGCGAGGGGACGTCGCCGCGCAGCACGATCCGCTGCCGGGAGCGCTCCAGCGCCGGGTGCGGCAGCGGCACCGCCGACAGCAGCGCCCGCGTGTAGGGCATCTGCGGCTCCGCGGCGACGGCGGTCGCCGGCCCCACCTCGACCACCCGGCCCAGGTACATGACCGCGATCCGGTCGGAGACGTGCCGCACCGCCGACAGGTCGTGGGAGATGAACAGCAGCGTGAGACCGAGCTGCCGCTGCAGCCGGCGCAGCAGGTTGAGCACCTGCGCCTGGATGCTGACGTCGAGGGAGGCGATCGCCTCGTCGCAGACCAGGAAGTCCGGCTCCCCGGCCAGCGCCCGGGCGATGCCGACCCGCTGCCGCTGGCCGCCGGAGAACTCGTGCGGGTACCGGGAGGCGACGGCGGGGTCGAGCCCGACCAGCTCCAGCAGCTCCCGCACCCGCGCGGCGCGGGCCTGCCGGCCGGGGTGCAGGCGGTGCACCTCCAGCGGCTCGGACACCGTCTGGGCCACCGTGCGCCGCGGGTCCAGCGAGGCGAACGGGTCCTGGAAGACCATCCCCGCCCGCCGCCGCAGGTCGCGCAGCTGCCGGCGGCCCATCGCGGTGACGTCGAGGCCGTCGAAGGTGACCGTGCCGCCGGTGGGCGGGACCAGCCGCAGCAGCGCGTTGCCCAGCGTGGACTTGCCGCAGCCGGACTCCCCCACCAGGCCGAGCGTCTCGCCGCGGTAGACGTCGAGGTCGACGCCGTCGACGGCGCGCAGCGCGCCCGTCGTCCGCCGCAGCGGGCCGCCCGACCGGACCGGGAAGTGCACCTCCAGCCCCCGGGCGGAGACGAGGACGTCGCGCTGCGCCGGCCCCGGCGCGGACCCCTTGTCCAGGAAGACCGAGCTCACCGCACGCTCCCCTCCGTGCACCAGGTGGCCGCGCGGTGCGGCAGCCCCTTCGACAGCCCGGCGCCGACCACCTGCAGCGGGGGCTGCTCGGTCTCGCAGCGGGCGTCGCCGCGCACCGGGCAGCGCGGCCAGAAGACGCAGCCGGCCGGCAGGTCGGTGGGCGCCGGCGGCGTGCCGGGGATGGTGGCGAGGTCGCCGCCGTCGCCGGCGGCCAGGTCCGGCAGCGCCCCGAGCAGGCCGCGCGTGTAGGGGTGCGCGGGCCGCTCCAGGACGTCGTCGACCGTGCCGTCCTCCACGCAGCGCCCGCCGTACATGACCAGCACCCGGTCGGCGATGCCGGCGACGACGCCGAGGTCGTGGGTGATCCAGATGACGCCGGTGCCGTGGTCGGCCTGCAGCGACTCCACCAGGTCGAGGATCTGCGCCTGCACCGTGACGTCGAGCGCGGTGGTGGCCTCGTCGGCGATCAGCAGCGCGGGGCTGTTGCTGAGCGCGATCGCGATGACCACCCGCTGCCGCATGCCGCCGGACAGCTCGTGCGGATAGCGGTCGAGCGCGCCCTGCGGGTCGGGCAGACCCACCTCGGCCAGCAGCCCGGCCGCCCGCTCGCGCGCCGCGGCCTTCGACACCTCGCCGTGCGCGCGGATCCCCTCGACCAGCTGCCGGCCGACGGTCAGCACGGGGTTGAGCGAGGTCATCGGGTCCTGGAACACCATGCCGACGCCGGGGCCGCGCACCTGCCGCAGCCGCTCGGGCGACATGGTGAGCAGGTCCTCGCCGTCCAGGCGCGCGCTGCCGGTCACCGTCGCCACCCGCTCGGGGAGGAGGCCGAGCAGCGCCAGCACGGAGACGCTCTTGCCGCTGCCGGACTCCCCGACGACGGCGACCGTCTCGCCGCGGCCCACCGTGTAGCTCAGCCCGTTGACCACCGCGGCCGGGCCGCGCGGGGTGCGCAGCCGCACGCGGAGGTCCTCGACCTCCAGGAGGGGGGCGGTCACCGTCCACCTCCGGCCATGAGGGTGCGCTGGCGCGGGTCGAGGACGTCGCGCAGGCCGTCGCCGAGCAGGTTGAAGCACAGCACGGTCAGGAAGATCGCCATCCCGGGGAAGAAGGCCAGCCACCAGGCGATGTCGATGAACCCACGGCCCTCGGCGAGCATCAGCCCCCAGGAGGGGTTCGGCGGCTGGGTGCCCAGGCCGAGGAAGGACAGCGCCGCCTCCGCCAGCACGGCGAACGCGAGGCTGATCGAGGTCTGCACGATGATCGGCGGAGCGGCGTTGGGCAGCACGTGCCGGGTGAGCAGCCGCCAGTCCGAGGCGCCCACCGAGCGCGACGCCCGCACGTAGACCTCCTCGCGCACGCCGAGGACGCTCGCCCGCGTCACCCGGGCGAAGACCGGGACGTAGACGATCCCGATGGCCAGCGCGGTGTTGCCCGCCCCCGGCCCGCGCACGGCGAGCACCGCGATCGCCAGCAGGACGGCGGGGAAGGCGAACAGGACGTCCATGAACCGCATGAGGACGTCGTCCACCCAGCGGCCGTAGAAGCCGGCCAGCAGCCCGACGAGCGCGCCGACGACGAGCGCGAACGCGACGGCGAGGAACCCGACGCGCAGCGAGACACCGGCCCCCAGGACCACCCGGCTCAGGATGTCGCGGCCGAGGTCGTCGGTGCCGAAGGGGTGCGCCCAGCTCGGCGCCTGCAGCCGGTCGTCGACCGAGATCTCGTTCGGCCCGTCGGGCGCGACGGTCTCGTCGAACACCGCCATGAGCACGAGCAGCACGAGGACGGCGGCCGCGATCGCCGCCGTCGGGTTGCGGGCGAGCAGGCCGAGGGTCTCCCGCCACCGCGGCCGGGGTGCCCGCTGCATGGACCGGACGCCGGCGTCGGTGGCGGTCGGGGAGGCTGCCGGCTCGGGCAGCGGGGCGCCGGTCATGGCAGCAGGCCTCGGCTGGGTGTCATCGCGGCAGGACCCGGCCGGCGTGTCATCGCCGGATCCTCGGGTCGATGGCTGTGTACAGGAGGTCCACCACCAGGTTGATCACCAGGAAGGTCACGGCGAACAGCAGGATCGCGCCCTGCAGCACCGGGTAGTCGCGGGCCTGGACGGCCTGCAGCGCGAGCTGCCCCAGCCCCGGCCAGGAGAAGACGATCTCCACCACGACGACGCCGGAGAGCAGGTAGGCCAGCTGCACGCCGGTGACCGTGACCAGCGGCAGCAGCGCGTTGCGCAGCACGTGCCAGGTGAACACCTGCCGCCGCGGCAGCCCCTTGGCCTGGGCGGTCCGCACGTGGTCGGCGCCGAGCGCCTCGAGCACGCTCGACCGGACGAACCGGGTGATCACCGAGCCGGACACCACCCCGGTGACGACGGCCGGCAGCAGCAGCCGCTGCGCCCAGCCGGCCGGGTCCTCGGTCAGCCCGACGTAGCCGCCCGAGGGCAGCCAGCCCAGCGTCCCGGCGAAGACCAGGATCAGCACGATCGCCATCCAGAACTCCGGCACCGAGATGCCGATCTGGCTGAGCACGGTGGCCGCCCGGTCGACGAGCGAGCGGGGCCGCAGCGCCGAGATCGTGCCGAGCGGCACCGCGATGAGCAGCGCCACGAGGATCGAGGCGAGCGCCAGCGTGAGCGTGGCCGGCAGCCGCTCGGCGATCAGCGAGGTGACGGTCTCGCCGCTGCGGAAGCTGACCCCGAGGTCGCCGGTGACGGCCCGGCCGGCCCAGGTGAGGTACTGCTGCACCAGGGGCTGGTCGAGCCCGGACCGGGCCAGCAGCGCGTCGTAGGTCTCCTGGTCGAACCGGGTGCCCAGGGCCAGCCGGATCGGGTCGCCGGGCACCAGCTGGACCAGGGCGAAGACGACGACGCTCACCCCCGCCAGGACGACCAGCGCCTGGCCGACCCGGCGGAGGAGGTAGCCGCTCAGGGCAGCTCCACCGTCGCGAAGTCGATCGCCTTGTCCGCGCGGATCCGGTAGCCCTGCAGCCCCGGCGCCCAGGCCTGCACGACGTCGGGGTTGTAGAGGTACAGGTAGGAGACGTCGTCGACGATGATCTGCGCCGCCTGGTCGTAGAGCTGCTTGCGCGCGTCCTCGTCGGTCTCCACCGCGCCCTGCTGCAGCAGCTGGTCGACCTGCGGGTTGCTGTAGCCCTGGTAGTTGTTCGGGCCGTCGGTCTGGTGCTGCTCCTGGTAGTAGGCCGCCGGGTCGAGGTTGCCGAGCCAGCCGAGGTAGAAGGCGTCGAAGTCGCCCTGGCCCTGCCGGTCGAGCCAGGTGGCGAAGTCCAGCGTCTCGATCTCGACGGTCACGCCGATCTCCTCGAGCTGGCTGGCGATGACCTGCGCGGCGGTGACGGTCTCGGGGAACTCGTCGGTGACCATCAGGCCCATCGTCAGCGGCGTCTGCACGCCGGCCTGCGACAGCAGCTGCCGGGCCTGGTCGACGTCGCGCTCGAACGGTGCGTAGTCGAGGTGGAAGAAGCTGTCCTCGGGGATCGCCGTCTGGTTGGCCTGCGCGGCGCCGAACCAGGCCGCCTCGGCGACGGCCTCGCGGTCGACGGCCAGGGAGATCGCCCGCCGGACGTCGCGGTTGTCGAACGGCGGCCGGGCGTAGTTCATGGACAGGTACCAGTAGTCGACGCTCGGCGTCGTCTGCAGCTCGACGCTGTCGTCGTCGGCCAGAGACTCGATCTGCTGGGGCGGGACGTTGTCGGTCCACTGCACCTCGCCGTTCTGCAGCGCGGTGAGCGCCGCGGCCGGCTCGGTGATGTAGCGGAACTCGACGCCGCCCACGCTCGGGGCGCCGCCCCAGTGGTCCTCGTACGCGGTGAGGACGGTGCTGCTCGCGTCGGTGCTCTCGAGGCGGAAGGGCCCGGTGCCGTTGGCCTCGGTGACGAGGTCGATGTCCTCGGCGGCGTTCTCGGGCAGGATCGCCATGCCCTTGAACGCCCCGATCCGCTCCAGCAGGTTCGGCGTGGGCTGGCTGAGCGTCAGGACGACGGTCCGCGGGTCGGGGGCCTCGACGCCGGTGACGGTCGCGAAGCGGTAGGAGTTCTGCAGCTCCTCGTCGATGATCCGCCGGTAGGAGTAGACGACGTCGGCTGAGTCGAACTCGCTGCCGTCGTGGAACGTGACGCCCTCGCGGAGGGTGAACGTCCAGGTCAGGCCGTCCTCGCTGGTCTCCCAGCTCTCCGCCAGGCTCGGCTCCATCGTCAGGTCCTCGGCGTTCGGGACCACGAGGGTGTCGTAGACGTTCTCGAGCACCTGGAAGCTCGGATAGGCCGTCGTCTGGTGCGGGTCGAGCTGGTCGGGCTGGGCCGCGACCGCGGCGACGAGCGTGCCGCCCTCGCCGCCGCTCCCCCCGCCACCGCCACCGGTGTCGACGCTCTCCCCGCCGCCGCAGGCGGACAGCAGCAGGGCCGCGGCCGCGGCGAGGGGCAGGAGCCGGTTCGTGCGCACGGGGGACCTCCGGAGCTCGTCGGCGTCGTCCTCCCGACCCTGGCCCCGACCGCGCGCCCCCGCGAACCGAAACGGTGATCGTTACGTTTCCGCCACCCGGCTGCCTCAGGCGGCGATGCGCTCCCCGTCGCCGGCGCGGAACAGGTGCACCGAGCCCGGCCGCGGGGCCACCCGGACGACGTCGCCCTTCTGCGGTGGGCGGCGGCCGTCGACGCGGGCGGTGACGACGTGCGTCTCGCCGCCGAGCCGCGCGCGGCCGTAGACGTAGGCGTCGGCGCCGAGCTCCTCCACGACGTCGACCTCCACCGCCAGCCCCTCCGCCGCGAGCTCGAGGTCCTCCGGGCGCACCCCGAGCACCACCTCCGCCGCGTCGGCCGAGCCGAGCGCCTCGCGAGCCACCGGCACGAGCTGGTCGCCGAGGCGCACCCCGCCGTCGGCCACGGGGAGGGTGAACAGGTTCATGGCGGGCGAGCCGATGAAGCCGGCGACGAAGACGTTGCGCGGCCGGTCGTAGAGCTCGCGCGGGCGGCCGGCCTGCATGAGCAGGCCGTCCTTGAGCACCGCGACCCGGTCGCCCATGGTCATCGCCTCGGTCTGGTCGTGGGTGACGTAGACCGTGGTGACCCCGAGCCGGCGCTGCAGCGAGGCGATCTGGGTGCGGGTCTGCACGCGCAGCTTGGCGTCGAGGTTCGACAGCGGCTCGTCCATGAGGAAGACCTGCGGCCGCCGCACGATGGCCCGCCCCATGGCCACCCGCTGCCGCTGCCCGCCGGACAGCGCCTTGGGCCGCCGGTCGAGGTACTGCTCGAGGTCGAGCATCCGCGCCGCCTCGGCCACCCGCTCCCGGATCTCCCCCTTGGGCACCCCGGCGATCTTGAGCGCGAAGCCCATGTTGTCGCCGACGGTCATGTGCGGGTACAGCGCGTAGTTCTGGAACACCATCGCCACGTCGCGGTCCTTGGGCGCCGCCTCGGTGACGTCGCGGCCGCCGATGAGGATCCGGCCGGCGTCGACCCGCTCCAGGCCGGCGAGCATCCGCAGCGACGTGGACTTGCCGCAGCCGGACGGCCCGACGAGGACGAGGAACTCGCCGTCGGCGACCTCGAGGTCGAGCGCGTCGACGGCGAGGCGGTCGGCCCCGTCGTAGACGCACGTCGCGGAGTCGTAGGTGACGGTCGCCATCGCGGGGCCTCCGGGGGCGGGAACGGGCACGGGCAGCCATTCCCCGCGCACGCCGGGACGGCGCCCGGCACGCCGCGACAGTAGTGCAGCCGGGCACGCCGGAAAAGGGCCCGGCGGGCCGCCCGCCACCATTTCCCCGAGCGCGCCGGAATGGCGCCGCTGGCCCCGCTCCACCCGTCGCCGATAGGCTGCCCGCGCGCCATTCCCGGACCGCCCGGGGACCGTTCCCGGCGCACCTCGGAGAACGGCGGGACGATGCCGGAACTGCACGACCTGGTCGACGCCTGCCTCGTGCCCGGGTTCGCGGGCGACACCGTCCCCGGCTGGGTCCGCGCGGCGCTGGAGCGCGGGATGGCCGGCGTCTGCGTCTACGGCGCCAACCTCACCGCCGGGCCCGCGCAGCCGGCGCCCGAGCGGGTGCGGGCCATCAGCGACGCCGTCCACGCGGCCGCCCCCGACGCGCTGGTCACCCTCGACGAGGAGGGCGGCGACGTCACCCGGCTGGACTACCTGGTCGGTAGCGGCTACCCCGGCAACCTGGCGCTCGGCGTCGTCGACGACGTCGAGCTCACCCGCGCGGTCGCCGCGGCCGTCGGCGCCGACCTGCGGGCCGCCGGGGTCGACGTCGACCTCGCGCCGTCGGTCGACGTGAACAGCGACCCCCGCAACCCGGTGATCGGCGTGCGCTCCTTCGGTGCCGATCCGGCGCTGGTCGCCCGGCACGGCGCGGCGTTCGTGGCCGGGCTGCAGGCCGCGGGCGTCGCCGCCTGCGCCAAGCACTTCCCCGGCCACGGGGCCACCACCGTCGACTCGCACCTCGGCCTGCCGGTGGTCGACGTCGACCCGGCGATCGCGTGGGCCCGGGAGCTGCCGCCGTTCGCCGCCGCGGTGGCCGCCGGCGCCGACCTGGTGATGACCTCGCACGTGGTCTTCCCCGCCGTCGACGGGCAGCCGGCCACGCTGAGCCGCCGCTGGCTGGTCGACGTGCTGCGCGGCGAGCTCGGCTTCGACGGCGTGGTGGTCACCGACGCGCTCGACATGGCGGGCGTGCGGGCCGCGCACGGCATCGCCGGGGCCGGCGCGCTGTCGCTGGCGGCGGGCGCGGACCTGCTGCTGGTCGGCGCCGAGGACGGCGAGGAGCACTGCGCGGCGCTCCGCCGGGCGGTGACCGACGCGGTCCGCGCGGGCACGCTGCCCGAGAAACGGCTGCACGAGGCGGCCGGGCGGGTGCGGGCGCTGCGGGCCCGCCAGGCGGCGCGCGTCGCCGGCCCGGCGCCGGACGGCGACCCCGGCGCGGCCGCCGCGCGCCGGGCGCTGCGCTGCCGCGACGTCGTCCCGCTGGCCGCGCCGGCGGTGGTCGTGGAGGTGCGCGGGGAGGCGAACATGGCCGTCGGCGACGCCCGGTGGGACCTCGCCGGGCCGCTGGCCCGGCGGGGCCTGCTCGCAGAGACGCTGACCGTGCGCGACGGCGACCCGGGCGCCGCCGCGGTGGTGGCACGGGCGCAGGGCCGGCCGCTGGTGGTCGCCGTCCGCGACGCGTACCGGCACCCCACCGAGCGCGCCTGGCTGGCCGGCCTGCTCGCGCACCGGCCCGACGCCGTCGTCGTGGCGCTCGGCATGCCCGACGACGCCGCCCTCACCCCCGGCCCGGCGGTCGTCACGCACGGCGCCGCGCGGGTGCTCACCGAGGCCGCAGCCGAGGTGCTGGCCGGATGACCACGCTGGTCCGGGGCGCGCGGCTGGTCGACGCGGGCGGCGCCGTCGACGGCGGCTGGCTGCTCCTCGACGGCGCGACGATCGCCGCCACCGGCACCGGTCCCCCGCCGTCGGCCGACGACACGGTCGAGCTCCCGGGCGCCGACCTGGTCCCCGGCTTCGTCGACCTGCACGCCCACGGCGGCGGCGGGGCGGCCTTCGACGACGGCCCCGACGCGGTCCGCGCCGCGCTCGCGGCGCACCGGGCGGCGGGCACCACGCGGTCGGTGGTGAGCCTGGTCGCCGCCCCGCTCGAGGAGCTCGAGGCGTCGCTGGCCGGCGTCGCCGACCTCGCCGCCGAGGACCCCACCGTGCTCGGCGCGCACCTCGAGGGCCCGTTCCTGGCGCCGGCCCGCTGCGGCGCGCACGACCCGCGCCACCTGCGCGCGCCCGCGCCGGACGACGTCGCCCGGCTGCTCGCCGCCGCCCGGGGCGCGCTGCGCCAGGTCACCGTCGCGCCCGAGCTGCCCGGCGCCCTGGAGGCCGTCCGCGCGTTCAGCGCCGCCGGGGTCGTCGTCGCGGTCGGGCACACCGACGCCGACGCCGTGCTCACCGCCGCGGCCGTCGACGCCGGCGCCCGGCTGCTCACCCACGCGCTCAACGCCATGCCCGGCCTGCACCACCGGGAGCCGGGTCCGGTGGGCGCCGCGCTGGCCGACCCGCGGGTCACCCTCGAGCTGGTCCTCGACGGCGTGCACGTGCACCCCGTCGTCGCGGCGCTGCTGGTGGCCGGGGCGCCCGGCCGGGTCGCGCTGGTCACCGACGCGATGGCCGCGGCCGGCGGACCCGACGGCGCGCACCGCATCGGCGCCCTCGACGTCACCGTCCGCGGCGGCCGGGCCGTGCTCGCCGGCACCGACACGATCGCCGGCTCGACGCTCACCCAGGACGCGGCGCTGCGCAACGCGCTCGCCGCCGGCATCGGCCTGGTGCCGGCGGTGGCGGCGCTGACCAGCGTGCCGGCCCGCGCGCTGGGCCTGGGCGACCGGCTCGGGCGGCTGGCGCCCGGCTATGCCGCCGACGTCGTCGCCCTCGACCCGGACCGGTCCGTCACGGCGGTCTGGGCGGCCGGCGCGCGCGTGCGCTGAGCCCCTGCCGTCAGGGGCGCTGCCAGGCCGGCTTGGCCGCGTACACCTCCCGGTAGTGCCCGAGCAGCGTCAGCCCCGCGGCCGCCGCCTCGTCGACGACGACGGTCGCCCGCGGGTGCAGCTGCAGCGCCGAGCCCGGGCACATGCTGGTCAGCGGCCCCTCGACGGCGGCCGCCACCGCGTCGGCCTTCGCCTCCCCCTGCGCCACCAGCAGCAGCCGGCGGGCCTCGAGGATGGTGCCCAGCCCCTGGGTGAGGCAGTGCAGCGGCACCTCCTCCGGCGAGGCGAAGAAGCGGGCGTTGTCGGCCCGGGTGCGGGCGGTGAGCGTCTTGATCCGGGTGCGCGACCCGAACGACGACGTGGGCTCGTTGAACCCGACGTGCCCGTTGGCGCCGATGCCCAGCAGCTGCACGTCGATCCCGCCGGCGCCGGCGATCGCCCGCTCGTACGCCTCCGCGGCGGCCTCCAGGTCGGCCGCCCGGCCGTCGGGCACGTGCACCCGCGCGGGGTCCAGCCGCAGCGGCCCCGTGACGTCGCGGGCGACCACCGCCGCGTAGGACTCCGGGTGCCCGTCCGGCAGGCCCACGTACTCGTCGAGGGCGAAGGCGGTGACGCCGGACAGGTCCAGGTCGCCGGCGGTGACCCGGCGGGCCAGCTCGGCGTAGACGCCCACCGGCGAGGAGCCGGTCGCCACCCCGAGCACCGCGTCCGCGCACCGCCGCACGACGTCGGCGACGACGTCGGCGGCCACCCGGGCGACGTCGTCGGGCCCCGGCAGCACGATCACCTCCACGCGCCCACCTCCCCGGCGCTCACAGGGCGAGCGGCTCGGCGAGCCGCGGGCCGGCCGCCTCCCGGGCGGTCAGCGCGGCCCCGACCGGGGCCACCGGCACCCCGCGCGGGACCACCTGCACCCGCGCCGGCATGCCCAGGCTGCGCAGGAACGGCGACCCGTCGGCCTGCCGCTCCAGCCGGTCGCGCACCGCGGCGACCAGCGGCTCCCCCACCTCGGCCACGCCGCCACCGAGCACCACGTGCTCGACGTCGCAGGTGAGCACCAGCAGGCGCACGGCGGCCGCCACCGCGCCGGCGAACCGGTCGCGGACGCGCACCGCCGCGGCGTCCCCCGCCCCCGCGGCGGCGAAGACGGCGGCCGCGGCGGGCACCCCGTCCGGCGCCGGCCAGGCGGCGTCGAGCGCCGAGCCGGAGGCGTAGAGCTCCAGGCAGCCGCGCTGGCCGCACGGGCAGGGCGGGCCGTGCGGGTCGAGCGGCACGTGGCCGATCTCCCCCGCCCCGCCGCCGTGCCCGCGCCGCAGCCCGCCGCCCAGCAGCAGGCCGGCGGCCACGCCGGTGCCCAGGCCCAGCAGCGCGAGGTCGCCGCGCAGCCCGAGCACCCGGGCGGCCCCGACGGCGGCCACGTTGAGGTCGTTCTCCACCGTCACCGGCACCCCGCCGAGGCGGGCGGACAGCAGCGGCGCCAGGGCCACGCCGCGGTCGTCGATGCCGAGGTTGACCGCGTGCGACACCTCCCCCGACACGGGGTCGACCAGCCCCGGGACGCCGGCACCGACGGCCGCGAGCGCGCCCACGCCGGGGCCGGCGTCGGCGCACAGCCGCTCCACCACCTCGGCGGCCGCGGCCACCACGCCGTCGGTGCCGCGGCGGGTGGGCACCCGCACGCTGCCCCGGACGGTCCCGGCGTCGTCGACCAGCACGCCGAGGACCTTGGTGCCCCCGATGTCCAGACCCGCCGACCAGCTCCCCGCGGTCCCGGTCACCCCTTCACCGCCCCGGCCACCAGACCGGCGCTCATCCGCTTCTGCACGAGCAGGAAGAAGCCGATGACCGGCACGGCGATGAGCGTCGAGCCGGCCATGACCACGCCCCAGTCGGTGGCCCGGTTGGCCTCGACCAGGCCCTGCAGCCACAGCGGCAGGGTCCGCTCGCCCGGCTCGGTCATGACGACCAGCGCGAGCGTGTACTCGTTCCACGCCTGCAGGAACCCGTAGACGCCGGAGGCGACGAGGCCGGGTGCGAGCAGCGGGAAGGTGATGCGGAAGAAGGCGCGGGTGCGCGACAGCCCGTCGACCATCGCCGCCTCCTCCAGTTCCAGCGGGACGCCGTTCACGAATCCGCGCAGCATCCATACGGTGAACGGCAGAATGGCGGCCACGTAGACGATGGAGAGCCCCAGGACGGAATTCACCAGACCCCATCCGTCGAGCACGGCGTACTGCGAGATGAACAGTCCCTCGGCGGGGATCATCTGCACCACGAGAATGGTCACGATGAACGACTTCCGGCCGCGGAAGCGGAATCGGCTGATCGCGAGTGCGGCGACGAACGCGAACAGCACCGCGCCGGCGAGGGTGATCGCCGTGACCGCCAGCGAGACGCGGAACGAGGCGTAGAAGGACTCGTCGGTCAGGACCTGCCGGAAGTTGGCCAGCGTCCCGTCGACGGGGACGAAGGTCGGTTCTGGCCGCTGCAGCCGCGCCGTCGGCAGGAAGGCGCTGCTGACCATCCAGTAGATGGGGAACGCCCAGACGAGCGCGACGGCGACGGCGAGGCCGCCGAGCAGCCAGCGCGCGGCGCGGGTGCGCGGGCGGACCCGCCGCCGCGGGCGGGGCGCGGGCCGGGCGCCGCGGGCGGCCGGCGGGACGGCGACCGCCGGCGGGACGGCGGCGCTCACAGCTCCTCGTCCCGAAGCATGCGGCGGATGTAGAAGCCGGTGAGGCACAGGGTGAGGACGAGCATGACCGTGGCCATGGCGCCGGCCATCGAGAACTCCCGGGACAGCGAGTAGACGTAGGTGCCGAGCAGGTGGGTCTCCCGGGTCGGGGCGCCGGCCTTCTGCAGCACGTGGATCTGGGTGAAGACCCGCAGGTCCCAGATGACCTGCAGCAGGGCGGCGATGAGCAGCACGGGCTTGATCAGGGGCACCGACAGGTGGCGGAAGCGCTGCCAGGCGCTGGCGCCGTCGAGCTGGGCGGCCTCCACGCACTCGGCCGGGACCTGCAGCAGGGCGGCGTAGGTGGTGAAGACGACGAACGGCACGCTCATCCAGACCACGATCACCGTGGCGACGAGGTAGAAGGACGCCGGCTCGATGATCCAGGAGTGGCCGCGGAACTCGGCGAGCCCGAGCGGGCCGGCGAGCACCCAGTTGACGACGCCGTACTGGGAGTCGAACAGCCACTGCCAGACGGTGAGGGTGGCCAGCACCGGCGTGCCCCAGGCCAGCAGCATGCCGACCTGCAGGGTGATCCGGGCGGCGCGGCCGACCTTGCTCATCAGCACCGCGAGCCCGACGCCGACGGCCATGGTGAGCCCGGCGTTGACCAGGCAGAACGCCACCGACCGGCCGATGACGCCCCAGACGTAGGGGTCGCTCAGCAGCTCCGTGTAGTTGCGCAGGCCCACCCACTCGGCGGGCCGGCCGAACTGCTGCGCCAGGCCGTACTCCTGGAAGGACAGCAGGAACTGGCGGACCAGCGGGTAGCCGAGGCCGACGGCGATCGGCACCAGCGCGGGGACGAGCAGCAGGTAGGGGTTGAGGCGCGCCCGCCAGGGGGCCCGCCGGGGCACCGGGCGGGGCGGCGCCGGGGCGGGGCCGGGGGGCGCGGGGTCGCGCGGGGGCGCCGCCGTCTCCGGCGGCAGGGGTGGTGCGGCCATGGGGGCGCTCCGGGCGTCCGGGACCGGGGAGGGCGCGGGCCGCGCCCTCCCCGGTCGGGCGGTCAGTTGAGCGTCTCCTCGAGGAGCCGGTCGGCCTCGGCGGCGGCCTGCGCGACGTCGGCCCCGCTGGCGATCTGCTGGAAGAAGTCCTCCAGGATCCGGGCGCCCTCGACGTCGGCCCACCGCTCGGCGGCCGGCGTCAGCTTCGCGTCGACCGCCGCGGCGAGCGCGGCCTGCGCGTACGGGTCGTCCCCGAGGGCGCCGGCGTACTGGCTGTTCCCGGGGATGAGCCCGTTCTCGGCCAGCATCGTCTGGAACTCCTCGGAGTAGATGATCCGCAGCAGGTCGCGGGCCTCCTCCTGGTGCTGGGACATCGTCGGGACGGCGATGTTCGAGCCGCCGGCGAAGACCGTGGCCGGGGTGCCCGGCTGCGCGCCGGGCAGCGGGAAGACGCCGGTGCGCTCCTCGTTGCAGGCCTGCTGCTCGGCGAGCAGCGCCTCCGCCTCGGGCGAGGTGTCGTCGGGGTCGACGCCCTCGTCGCACTCGGGCAGGGCGATGCTCCACCGGGCCCAGGTGGGCGCGGAGAACATGGCGGCCTGGCCGTTGTTGAACGCGACCCACGGCTCGTTGGAGTCGGCGTCGCGCGGCGCGCGGGTGGCGTTGGTGAACAGGTCCTGGACCTCGGTGAGCGCCGCCTGCGACTCGGGGCTCGACAGCGCGCCGACCCAGCGGTCGCCCTCCTGCACGGCGAGCTCGCCGCCGCCGGTGAACAGCCAGGCGATGCCGTTGTACCAGTCCTGCCCGGGGAACCAGAACCCGCTGAAGTCCTGCGCCGGGTTGGCCTGCTGCAGCGCGATGGCCGCGGTGCGGAACTCCGCGAGGGTCTGCGGCACGGCCACACCGGCCTGCTCGAAGAGGTCCTTGCGGTAGAAGACCGCCCGGGCGCCCGAGTAGTAGGGCACCGCGTACAGCGTGTCGTCGACGGTCCCGGCCTCGACGAAGCCGGGCAGCAGGTCGTCGCCGCCGAGCTCGTCGTACATGTCGGACAGGTCGCTGAAGGCGCCGGCGTAGGTGAACGTCGGGCTCTGCGTGTTGCCGATCTCGACCAGGTCGGGCGTCTGGTCCTCGCTGGCCAGCGCCGTCTGCAGGCGCGGCACGAGGCCGCTCCAGTCCTGCTCCTCGATGACCAGCGTCATGCCCTCGTGGTCGGCCTCGAAGGTCTCGACGAGGTAGTCGCGCAGCTCCTGCGGGGTGTCCGTGCCGTTGAGCCAGAGCCGGACCTCGGTGTCCCCGGACGCCTCCGCCGTCGAGCCTCCGCCACAGGCGGAGACGGCGAGCAGCGAGGCGACCGCAGCGGCGGCCAGCCCGCCGGTGCGTACTCTTCTCATGTTGGGGTTCCTCCTCGTTCGCGCGGGTTGGGTCCTCCGACGTGCACCTGGCCGGCTCGGGGTGGTCACGTCACCCCGAGCTGGCCGGACAGCACGAGCACGGCCGCCCCGGAGAGGGCGCCGTCCTCGTCGAGCGAGGTCATCCGCAGCTGCACCGTGCCGCTGATGACCGGCATGGTCCGCTCGCGGAGGGCGGCCAGGGCCGCCTCCCGCAGGGGGCCGTCCAGGAGCTCCCGCGGGCCGCGCAGCACGACCTCCGGGAGGTTGAGCGCGCTCACCACGGGGGCGAGCACGATGCCGAGCCGCCGGCCCACCTGGGCCAGCGCCGCGGCGGCGTCGGCCGGGGCCAGGCCCTCGACGCGACGACGGAGAGCGGGGACCGAGAGCACGGTCTCCAGGCAGCCGGTGCGCCCGCAGGCGCAGGGCGCGGGCCGGCCGAGCGGGGCGCCGTCGACGTCGTCCCGCTCGTCGACGGCGGTGACGTGGCCGAGCTCGCCGGCCGCGTGGGAGTCGCCGTGCACCAGCGCCCCGTCGAGGACGATGCCGGCGCCGACGCCCCCGCCGACGGTGAGCACCATGAGCCCGCCGCCGGTGGCGTCGCCGTAGGTGAGCTCGCCCAGCGCCGCGGTGTTGGCGTCGTTGGCCACGTGCACCGGCAGGCCGAGCTCCTCGGTGAGCCGGGCGGCCAGCGGCAGGTCGTACCAGCCGCGGTTGGGGGCCTGCACGACGCAGCCGGCGGGGGTGATGACGCCGGGCGAGCCGACGCCGACCCCCAGGACCGGCAGCGGGGACGCCTCGGCGAGCTCCCGGCACAGCGCCGTGAGCGCCTCGACGGCGGCGGCGCCGGTGAGGCCCCGCACCGCCGCCGACCGGCGCTCGCGGACGGTGCCGGACAGCTCCAGCACCGCGCCGTGCATGCGCTCGTCGTCGGCGAGGTCGACCGCGACGATGGAGAACGCGTCGGTGCGCAGGCCGACCAGGGTGGCCGGCTTGCCCACCCGCGCCTCGGCGCGGACGCCGAGCTCGGAGACCAGGCCCTCGGCGAGCAGCGAGGAGACGAGGTCGGAGACGGTCACCCGGGTCAACCCGGTCGCGCGGGCGAGGTCCGCGCGCGACCGGGGACCCGAGTGGAACAGGTGCTGCAGCACCATCGAGCGGTGGTGCGCCCGGGCGTGCTCGGGCAGCACCTTGCGCGTCGGGCGCAGCGGACGGCGACGCGGGACGGGCGGCGCTGCGTCGGCGGTCACATTTGTCAGGAAAGGTTACTTACATATCCCGTGTCAAGAGGGTGGCGTCCCGGAGACCGGACGGTGACCTGGCCGCCGACGGAGGGAGCCGCCGCCCCGGGGAGGGGACGGCGGCTCCGGGAGCAACGGATCAGCGCGGCCGGACGGTGCCGGCCAGGTGCTCGCCGCCCCTCACGTCCCGCACGGCCACGTCCCAGCCGCCGCCGGCCGGCGACGTGGCCAGCCGCACCGTCGACGGCAGCAGCAGCGGCCTGCGGAAGGCGACGTCGTACACGAACGCGTCGGGCAGCCGCCCGGCCAGCGCCCCGAGCACCCGCGCCGCGGTCCACATGCCGTGCGCGATGGCGCGCGGGAAGCCGAACGCCCGCGCGGGGAGCCGCCCCAGGTGGATCGGATTCACGTCGCCGGAGACCCGGGCGTAGCGCCGGCCGGCGTCGGCGGGCACCCGCCAGGTGGCCACGGCGCGCGGCAGGTCCCCGACGGGCACCTCGACGTCGGACGCCGGCGCGCCCTCCGGCGCACGGGCCCCGCGGGCGAGGTAGGTGGAGCGCGACCGCCACACCTCCGCGCCGCCGGCCGACACGCTCGCGCGCAGGTCGACGGTCGCGCCGCTGCGGTGCGCGGCGAACCGCTCGGCCCACACCTCGAGGTCCAGCGGGGCGTCCGCGCCGAGCGGGGCGAGCACCTCGACGGTGTTGCGCACGTGCACCAGCCCGGGCAGCGCCAGCGGGAACGCGCGGTCGGCCATCAGCGCCATCTGCAGCGGGAACGCGAGCACGTGCGGGTAGGTCGCCGGCAGCACGTCGGCGAGCGACAGCCGGCACACCCGCGCGTACGCGGCCAGGTGCCCGCGGTCGACGGCGACGCCGGTGCGCGCCAGCCGGGTGGCCGGCAGGTCGCCGCCGCGGCCCCACGCCGTCAGGGCGGCCCGGGCGTACAGCGCGCCCAGGTCCGGCGCGGCGTCGAGCACGGTGGCCGCCATCAGGCCCCCAGCATCGACTGGCCGCACACCCGCACGACCTGGCCGTTCACGCCGGCGGCGCCGGGCTGCGCCAGCCAGGCGATCGTCTCGGCGACGTCGACCGGCAGCCCGCCCTGCTGCAGCGAGTTGATCCGGGCGCCGACCTCGCGGGTGCCGAAGGGCATCCTCGCCGTCATCTCGGTGACGATGAACCCGGGCGCGACCGCGTTGATCGTGGCGCCGCGCTCTGCGAAGGCGGGCGCCCAGGCGCGGACCATGCCGATGACGCCGGCCTTGCTCGCCGCGTAGTTCGTCTGGCCGCGGTTGCCCGCGATGCCCGACTGGGAGCTGACCGCCACCACGCGGGCGCCGGGCCGCAGCACGCCGTCGGCGTCGAGCAGCGCCTGGGTGAGGTCGAGCTGGGCCTGCAGGTTGACCGCCATGACCGCGTCCCACCGGGCGGCGTCCATGTTGACCAGCAGCCTGTCGCGGGTGATGCCGGCGTTGTGCACGACGACGTCGACCCCGCCGTGCCGCTCGCGCAGGTGCGTGACCAGCCGCCGGGCGGCGTCGGGCGCGGTGATGTCGAGCTGGAACGCCGTCCCGCCGATCTCGTTGGCCACCGCGGCGAGCGCCTCGCCCGCCGCGGGCACGTCGACGGCGACGACGTGCGCGCCGTCGCGGGCCACGACGCGGGCGATCGCGGCGCCGATGCCGCGCGCGGCGCCGGTCACGACGGCGACCTTGCCGGCGAGCGGGCGCTCGCTGCCACCCCCGGCGGGGACGTCGGCCGGCGACACGGTGAGCACCTGGCCGTCCACGTAGGCCGACCGCCCGGACAGGAGGAACAGCACCGGGCTCGCGACCGACGCCTCGGCGCCCCCGGGCACGTACACGAGGTTGGCCGTGGAGCCCGCGCGCAGCTCCTTGGCCAGCGAGCGCACCAGGCCCTCGAGCGCCTGCCGGGCCGCCGCCGGGGCCGGGGAGCCGGCGTCGGCGGGCGGGTCGGCGAGCACGACCACCCGGCCGGTGGGCCGCAGCCGCCTCACCGCGGGGGCGAGCAGGTCGTGCACGGCGGCGAGCTGCGCCGGGCCGGTGACGCCGGTGGCGTCGAGGACCACGGCCGCGGGCCGCTCGCCGTCGGCGGCCCCGTCGTCCGCCCCGTCGGCCGTGACCGGGGACAGGACGGCGACGCCGGCGTCGCGGAGGACGGCGGTCAGCGTCTCCCGGAGCCGCCCCTCCCCCGCCGAGCCGACGACGGCCGGCCCGGGCAGCACCGGCTGACCCGGCTCGTACCGGCGCAGCACGGCCGGCCGGGGCAGGCCCAGCTGCCGCACGAGGGAGGACCCGACGCCGGAGTTGGCGAAGGACGTGTACCAGTCGCTCACGGGGTGCAGCTCCTTCAGGACTCGAGGATCGCGACGACGCCCTGGCCGCCGGCCGCGCAGACGGAGATCAGCCCGCGCCTGCCGGGACCGGCCTCGTGCAGCTGCTTGGCCAGCGAGGCGACGATCCGGCCGCCGGTCGCGGCGAACGGGTGCCCGGCCGCGAGCGAGGAGCCGTTGACGTTCAGCTTCGACCGGTCGATCGGCCCGAGCGGGGCGTCGAGGCCGAGGCGCTCCTTGCAGAACGCCGGGTCCTCCCACGCCTTGAGGGTGGCGAGCACGGTGGACGCGAAGGCCTCGTGGATCTCGTAGAAGTCGAAGTCCTGCAGCGTCAGCCCGTTGCGGGCGAGCAGCACCGGCACGGCGTGGGCCGGCGCCATCAGCAGGCCCTCGCCGCCGTGGACGTAGTCGACGGCGGCGGTCTGGGCGTCGACGAGGTGGGCGAGCACCGGCAGGCCGTGCTCGGCGGCCCACTCGTCGGAGGAGAGCAGGACGGCCGACGCGCCGTCGGACAGCGGCGTGGAGTTGCCGGCGGTCATGGTGGCCGCGGGGTCGTCCGTGCCGAAGACCGGCTTCAGCCTCCCCAGCTTCTCGACGGTCGTGTCCGGCCGCAGGTTCTGGTCGCGGGTGAGGCCCAGGTAGGGCGTGACCAGGTCGTCGAGGAAGCCGCGCTCATAGGCGGCGGCGAGGTTGCGGTGCGACCGGACGGTCAGCTCGTCCTGCTCCTCCCGGCCGATCTCCCACTCCCGGGCGGTGATCGCCTGGTGCTCGCCCATCGCGAGGCCGGTGCGCGGCTCGGCGTTGCGCGGGATCTCCGGGACCAGCGAGCCGGGGCGGATGCGACCGAGCGCCTTCAGCCGCTGCCCGAGGGTCTTCGCGTTGTTGAGCGCGATCAGCGCGCGGCGCAGGTCGTCGCCGACAGCGAGCGGGGCGTCCGACGTCGTGTCCACGCCGCCGGCGATGCCGGACTCGACCTGGCCCAGGGCGATCTTGTTGGCGACCAGCACGGTCGCCTCGAGGCCGGTGCCGCAGGCCTGCTGCACGTCGTAGGCGGGGGTGGCGGCCGACAGCCTCGACCCGAGGACCGACTCGCGGGTCAGGTTGAAGTCGCGCGCGTGCTTGAGGACGGCGCCGGCGACGACCTCGCCGACCTGCCGGCCCTGGAGGCCGAAGCGGGCGACCAGGCCGTCGAGGGTCGCGGTGAGCATGTCCTGGTTGGAGGCCTGCGCGTAGGCGGAGTTCGACCGTGCGAAGGGGATGCGGTTGCCGCCGAGGACGGCGGCCCGGCGGGGCTGGGTCGGGCTCATCGGTGACCTCCAGGGGTCCCTGGTGCGCCGTGCGCACGCGAACGGCTGACGGAGTGGCCGGTACCGACGGTACACGGTACCGTCGGTTACATGAAAGCGGAGACGACATCGCGGCGCGACCGCCGGGACTCGCGGTGGGACGAACACCGCCGGGCTCGCCGCGAGCAGCTCGTCGACGCCACCGTCGCCGCGGTGGGCAGGTACGGCGCGGGCGTCGGCATGGACGAGATCGCCGCCGAGGCCGGCACGAGCAAGACCGTCGTCTACCGGCACTTCGCCGACCGCAGCGAGCTCTACGTCGCCGTCTGCAACCGGGTCGCGGCGCAGCTGACCGAGAAGCTGCGCGCGGCGATGACCAGCACCGACCACCCGCACCGGATGGTGGCCGCCGCCGTCGAGACCTACCTGGCGTTCCTGGAGGCCGACCCGGAGCTGTACCGCTTCGTCGTCGCCCACCCGCTGCTGGACCGGCCGGTCGACGCCGACCCGGTCAGCACCCTGTCCGACCTCGTGGGCGACCAGGCCGCCGCGCTGGTCGCCGTCGCCCTCGAGCAGGCCGGCCGCGACCCGGCCGCCGCCGCCCCCTGGGGCCACGGACTCGTCGGCCTCGTGCGCGCCGCCGCCGACTGGTGGCTGCGCGCCGAGCGCCCGATGCCCCGCGCCGCCCTCGCCGCCCACCTCACCGACCTCGCCTGGGCCGGGCTCTCGAGCCTCGACCCGGCCGGAGCGACCCCCGAGGAGAAGAAGTGACCTCCACCCTCCCCCGCACCGTGGACCCGGCGCGCCTGCAGGAGGTGCTCGACGGGCGGTGGGCGCACGTCCGCCGCGATGCCCGCGAGCAGCTCGGCGACCCGAAGTACGCGCCGGTCTACGGCGAGTCGGTGCAGGAGGCCCGCGAGCGGATCACCCGGCTGGCCGGCGAGCTGGCCGCCACCGGCCGCGTCGGGCTGGGCTTCCCCAAGCAGTACGGCGGCGAGGCCGACGCCGGCGGCTCGGTGACCTCCATCGAGATGCTGGCCTACGGCGACCTGTCGCTGATGGTCAAGGCCGGCGTCCAGTGGGGCCTGTTCGGCGGCGCCGTCCAGCTCCTCGGCACCGAGCGCCACCACGACGCGTACCTGCCCGACATCATGAGCTTCGCCCTGCCCGGCTGCTTCGCCATGACCGAGACCGGCCACGGCTCCGACGTGCAGCAGCTGCGCACCACCTGCACGTACGACCCGCAGACGCGGACCTTCGACCTGCACACCCCGCACGAGGCCGCCCGCAAGGACTACATCGGCAACGCCGCGAAGGACGGGCGGATGGCCGTCGTCTTCGCGCAGCTGGTCACCCAGGGACGCAAGCAGGGCGTGCACGCCTGGCTGGTGCCGATCCGCGACGCGGACGGCAACGCGATGCCCGGCGTCACCATCGGCGACGACGGCCCCAAGGCCGGGCTGCTCGGCGTCGACAACGGCCGGCTGTCCTTCGACCACGTCCGCGTGCCGCGGGAGATGCTGCTCGACCGCTACGGCCAGGTGGCCGAGGACGGCACGTACAGCAGCTCGATCGCCAACGAGACGCGCCGCTTCTTCACCATGCTCGGCACGCTGGTGCGCGGCCGGGTGAGCGTCGGCGGCTCGGCCGGCTCGGCCACCCGGATGGCCCTCGACATCGCCGTCCGCTACGGCGAGGTGCGCCGCCAGTTCGCCGCCCCGGGCCGCGACCGGGAGATCGTGCTCAACGACTACCTGGTCCACCAGCGCAAGCTGCTCCCCGCGCTGGCCACCTCCTATGCCCTGGCCTTCGCCCAGGAGGAGCTGGTCGGCACCATGCACGACCTGCACACGGCGGTGCACGAGCACGGCGAGGAGGTCGACGAGGCCGCCCAGCGCGAGCTCGAGTCGCGCGCCGCCGGCCTCAAGGCCGCCACCACCTGGCACGCCACCCGCACCATCCAGACGTGCCGCGAGGCGCTCGGCGGCGCGGGCTACCTGGCGGAGAACCGGCTGCCGCAGCTCAAGGCCGACACCGACGTCTTCACCACGTTCGAGGGCGACAACACCGTCCTGCTGCAGCTGGTCGCCAAGGGCCTGCTCACCGGCTACCGCGACGCGTTCGGCTCGCTCGACGGCTGGGGCCGGGTGGCGTTCGTCGCCGACATGGTCCGCGAGACGGTGCTGGAGCGGACGGCGGCCCGCGGGCTGATCGCCCGGCTCGTCGACGCCGTTCCCGGCCGCGACGAGGACGTGCCGCTGCGCGACCGCGGCTGGCAGCTGCGGATGTTCGAGTTCCGCGAGAGGCACACCCTCGAGGGCGCCATCCGCCGGCTGCGCCGGAACGCCGCGACCGACGGCATGGAGCCCTTCGCGGTGTTCAACAGCGTCCAGGACCACGTGCTGCGGACGGCGTCCACGCACATCGACCGCGTCGTCCTCGAGGCGTTCGTCGCGGGCATCGACCGCACGACCGACCCCGCCGCGCGGGCCCTGCTCGAGGTCCTGTGCGACCTCTACGCGCTGTCGACCATCGAGGCCGACAAGGGCTGGTTCCTCGAGCACGGCCAGCTCACCCCGGCCCGGTCCAAGGCGCTGACCGGCACGGTGAACGCCCTGCTCGGCGAGCTGCGGCCGCACGCGGTCACGCTCGTCGACGGCTTCGGGATCCCGCACGCGTGGAAGAACGCGGCGGTCCTCGAGGAAGAGGCCGCCCGCCAGGAGGCCATGGCCGCGGAGGACGCGCGGATCACCACCGAGGCGGGCTCGGCCGCGCCGGACGACACGGCCGTCGCGGTGGACGTGCCGCCGGGACAGTGACCCGGCGGGCAGTGTGGGTCAGGCGGGCAGTGTGGGTCAGGCGGGCAGTGTGGGTCAGGCGGGCAGTGTGGGTCAGGCGGGCAGTGTGGGTCAGGCGGGCAGGGCGCCGTTGACGGTCACCGCGGCGACGGCGCCGTGCCCGACCTCCCAGCGGTCGAGCAGCTCCTGGTAGACGCCGTCGTCGACCAGGCGCTGCAGGGCCTCGGTGACGACGTCGCGCAGCTCCGTGCGCTCCGGGGCGACGGCGATGCCGTAGAGGCCCGGCTCGTACTGGGTGTCGGAGACGAGCTGGTAGCTGTTCTGCGTCCGCGGGTCGGTGGTCACGAAGACCGCCGGCGGGTAGTCGGCGAGCACGGCGTCGGCCCGGCCGGTGCGCAGCTCGAGCAGGGCGTCGTCGTTGGTGGGCAGCTCGTGGACGTCGATGCGCAGCGCGCACGACGCCTGCGCCCGCTCCAGCAGCCCGACCTGCACCGTGCCGGCCTCGACGGCGACGCTGCGGCCGCACAGCCCGGCGAGGTCGTGGACGCCGAGCGGGTTGCCCCGGGCCACGACGATCGAGGACCCGGCGCGGAAGTAGTTGACGAAGTCGGCCTGCTGCTCGCGCTCGGCGGTGTCGGTGACCGCGCTCATCACCAGGTCGAAGCGGCCGGCGCCGAGCTCGTCGAGCAGCCCGTCGAACGGCGAGGCCTCGAAGCGCACCTCGACGCCGAGCAGGTCGCCCAGTGCGGCGCCGAGGTCGGGCTCGAAGCCGACGATCGTGCGCCCGTCCGGGCCGAACGAGGACGCCGGCGGGTAGGACGGGTCGTTGGCCACGGTCAGCACGCCGGCCTCCCGCACGTCGTCGGGCAGCGCGGCGTGCAGCGCCTCGTCCACGGCGACGTCGGCGGTGGGGCCCGCGGCGGCCGCGGCCTCCTCCCCCGCGCCGCACCCGGCGGTGAGCAGGACGGCGACGGCGAGGACGGCGCCGGGGACGGCGCGGCGGGTGCGGGTGCGGGTCACGCGAGGACCTCCACGGAGGGCGCGGACACCCCTGCGGCCGCGCGCGAGAGCTCCGGCCACGGGCGCGGCCGGGAGAACAACCAGCCCTGGGCGCGGTCGCAGCCGACCGCCCGGAGCCAGGCCGCGACCTCGGGCGTCTCCACGCCCTCGGCGCAGACCGACAGACCCAGGCCGTGCGCGAGCTCCACCAGGGCCCGCACGACGGCGGCGTCCTCGGCGGAGACGTCGACACCGGTGACGAAGGCCCGGTCGGCCTTCACCTCGGTGAGGGTGAGCGAGCGCAGGTGCGACAGGCTCGCGAAGCCGACGCCGAAGTCGTCCAGCGCGGCGCCGAAGCCGGCCGCGGTGAGCTCGGCCAGGCACGTCGCGGCGGCGGCCAGGTCGGCCGGCAGCGCGGTCTCGGTGACCTCCAGGTGCAGCCGCGACGGCGCCACCCCGGCCTCGGCGGCCAGCCGCGCCACCGTGGCCGCGAAGCCCGGCGTCTCGAGGTTGCGCACCGAGACGTTGACCGAGACGGTCCAGTCCTCGCCGGCCGCCGTCCACGCGGCGCAGTCGGCGAGCGCCCGGCGCAGCACCCACCCGGTGAGCGCGCCCATGACGCCGGACTGCTCGAGGGCCGGCAGGAAGTCCCCGGGGCCGATGAGCCCGCGCACCGGGTGCTGCCAGCGCAGCAGCGCCTCGACGCCGACGGTCCGGCCGGAGGCCAGGTCCACCTGCGGCTGGTAGTGCAGGCGCAGGTCGCCGTCCTCCAGGGCGCGGCGGACGTCGTGCTGCAGCGACGGCGAGTGCGCGGTCGGGACGGCGGCGCGCGGGTCGAAGACGACGACGCCGGTCGCGCCGCGCTTGCCCTGGTACATGGCGGCGTCGGCGCAGGTCATCAGCGTCTCGACGTCGGTGGCGTCGGCCGGGAAGACGGCGATCCCGCAACTGGCCTCGACCGCGAGCGGCACGCCCTCGACGACCGTCTCGGCCGCGAGCGCGTCGCTCACCCGCAGCACGAGGTCGCGGGCGGCGGCGCCGTCGTCCATGCCGGGCAGCAGCAGGCCGAACTCGTCCCCGCCGAGGCGCGCGACGGTGTCCTCGGCGCGGACGGTCGCGGCCAGGCGCCGGCCGACCTCGACGAGCAGCTGGTCGCCGGCGTGGTGGCCGAGGGTGTCGTTCACCTCCTTGAACCGGTCGAGGTCGACCAGGACGACGGCGCCCGGCGCGCCGCGCTCCAGCTCGGCGGCCACCCGGCGCGCGAACAGCTCGCGGTTGGCCAGGCCGGTCAGCGGGTCGTGCAGCGCGTCGTGCTCGGCCTGCGCGGCCTGGCGGCGCAGCCGGCGCGTGGTCGACCAGGAGATCCCGGCGAGCACCACGTACAGCGCGCCGAGGCCGGCGCCGAGGCGCCAGTGGGTGCGCGTGGTGGCCGCCTCGACCTCGGCGGCGACGGTGTCGTAGGGCAGCAGCAGCTCCAGCACGCCGATCGAGCGGCCCGAGGTGTCGGCCACGATCGGCTGCAGCACGCGGATCATCCGGCCGACCGCGAGGCCGTCGCCGTCGAGCAGGGTCACGTCGGTGCCGCCGGCCGCGGCGGTGGTGAAGGCGGCACCGGTGGACGGGGAGACGTCCTCCCCGGCGGGGTAGTCGGGCAGGGCCGCCTCGGGGCCGGTGGCGCCGTCGTCGGCGAAGAGCACCACGCCGGTGAAGTCGCGCAGCCGCAGCCGCAGCAGCGACCCGCGGAAGACGGCGAGGTCGGTGGCCATCTGAAGGCGCTCGCGCTCGGCGGCCGTCAGCCCGGTGCCGAGGTCCTGGCCGCGCAGGGCCGGGGCGATCGCCGTCTCCTCGACGACGGCGGCCTGGGCGCGGCCGTACTCCAGGGCGCGGTCGACGGCGTCCTGACGGGAGCCGCTGGACAGGACGGCGCCCAGCACGACCACCGGCACCAGGCTGGCCGCGGCGTAGGCGGCGAAGAGCCGGGTGCCGGCCGCGGTGGCGCTGCGGGACCGGGTCATGCCCCCTGATCGGCTGGGCGGGCCCGCAGGTCAACCGTGGTCTCACCCGTCGGGGTGGGACGTCCCGGACGGCAGGGTCGAGCGCGGGAGGATGGTCGGCCGTGAGCACCCTCGCGGCGACCGTCGAGACCCTCCGCGTGCCGGCCGCCGTCGACCTCGCCGCGATCGTGGTCGGGGCGCTCACGGGCGGGCTGCTCGCGGCCCGGGAGGGCTTCGCCATCTCCGGCGTGCTGCTGCTCGCCGTCACCGGCGGCCTCGGCGGCGGGCTCATCCGCGACGTGCTGCTGGCGCAGGGAGCGCCGGTGGCGCTGACCAACCGCGCCTACCTGCCCGCCGTCGCGATCACCGCGATGGTGACCTTCTACTTCTCCGGCTGGCTGTCGCGGCTGACGACGCTGCTCGTGGGGCTCGACGCGCTCAGCCTCGGCCTGTTCACCGTCATCGGCGCGCAGAAGGCGCAGCTGGCCGGACTGCCCAGCGCCTCGGTCGTCTTCATCGGCACGCTCACCGCCGTGGGCGGGGCGGTGATCCGCGACATGCTGCTCGCCCAGCGCGCCGACATCGTGCAGCCGGGCCCCTACAACGCCGTCGCCGCGCTGCTGGGCGCCACCCTGCTCACGCTGCTGGCTGGGCCGGCCGGCCTCGACCCGATCCCCGTGGCCCTGCTGGTCATCGTCTTCGTCGCGGCGCTGCGGGTGCTGTCGGTCTGGCGCGGCTGGGCGGCGCCGGTGGCCGTCGACCTCCCCGGGCGCGCCCGCAGCCGGCTGGCCGCGCGGGACCGGTCCGCCCGTCCCGGGGACCGCCGACGCGTCCTCCGCCGCCGGATGCGCTGAGGCGGGGCCGCCCGGAGGATGACCGGCATGTCCGAGCGGGAGCACGACGTCGTCCTCTTCGGTACCACCGGCTTCGTCGGCCGGCTGGTCGCCGCCTACCTCGCCGAGGCCGCGCCGCCCGACCTGCGGGTGGCGCTGGCCGGCCGGTCACGGGAGAAGCTGACCGCCACCGCGGCGGACCTGCCGGGCGCGGCGCAGCGGTGGCCGCTGCTGGAGGCCGACACCGGCGACGCGGCGTCGCTGGAGCGGCTGGCGGCGTCCACCCGGGTGCTGGTCACGACCGTCGGCCCCTACCAGCGCTACGGCCTGCCGGTGGTCGAGGCGTGCGCCCGCGCCGGCACGCACTACGCCGACCTCACCGGCGAGGTGCTCTTCGTCCGCGAGGCGATCGACCGCTGCGACGCCGTGGCGAGGGAGACCGGGGCCCGGCTCGTGCACGCGGCCGGCTACGACTCCATCCCCTCGGACCTCTCGGTGTTCCTGCTCGCCGAGCGCGCCCGGGCCGACGGCGCCGGCGGGCTCACCGACGTCCGGCTGGTCGCGAGCCTCAAGGGCGGGTTCAGCGGCGGCACGGTCGACTCGATGCGCGCGCAGATCGAGCAGATGGCCACCGACCGCTCGCTGCGCCGGGTCATCGGCGACCCGTACGCCCTCTCCCCCGACCGCGCCGCCGAGCCCGGCACGCGCCAGCCCCCGGACGTCGCCCCGCCCGCACTGGCCGCCGACGGCCGCTGGACCGCGCCCTTCGTCATGGCGCCGTTCAACACCCGGATCGTGCGGCGCAGCAACGCCCTGCAGGACTGGGCCTACGGGCACGGCCTGCGCTACGGCGAGTCGATGAGCGCCGGCCGCGGCGTCACCGGCGCCCTGACCGCCGCGGGCATCACCACCGGCCTGGCGGCGGCGTTCGGCGCGATGGCGTTCGGGCCGACGCGGGCGCTGGTCGACCGGGTGCTGCCCGCGCCCGGCACCGGCCCGTCGGAGGCGGCCCGGGAGAAGGGCTTCTTCCGGATGGTCGTCGACGCCGACACCGAGGGCGGGCGGCACTACCGCGCGACGGCGGCGGGTCCCGGCGACCCCGGCTACAAGGCGACGTCGGTGATGCTCGGCCAGGTGGCGCTGGGCCTGGCCCTCGACGGCGACCGGCTGCCCGACCGGGCGGGCTCGCTCACCCCGTCGACGGCGCTGGGGGACGTGCTGGTGGAGCGGCTGCGCGCCGCCGGCCACACCTACGACGTCGAGGCCGTGTAGGCCTGACCCACCCGCACGGCCAGGAGGGCGACGTCGTCCTCGGCGCCGGGGAGGAACATCCGCCGCAGGACGACGTCGCACAGCTCGTCCAGCGGCGCCCCGTCGCAGCCGCGCAACGCGGCGACGAGGTCGGCGGTGCCGGCCTCGAGGTCGCGGTCGCGCCGCTCGACCAGCCCGTCGGTGTACAGCAGCACGGTGCTGCCGGCCGGCAGCTCGGCGACGCGGTCGGTGCGCGGGCGGCCCGGCTCGACGCCGAGCAGCAGGTCGGCGGGTTCCGCGGCGAGGACGCGCACGTCCCCGCCGGGGTCGACGACGACCGGCGGCGGGTGCCCGGCGCTCGACCAGTGCAGCACCGCGCCGTCGGGGCCGGGCCGGGACAGGCGGGCCAGCAGCGCGGTCGCCATCGCGCCCACGGCCAGGCCGGAGGCGGCGCGGTCGAGGCGGGTGAGCAGCTCGGCCGGCGTCGCGGCGTCGGCGTAGGCGATGCCGCGGAGCAGGCCGCGCAGCTGTCCCATCGCGGCGGCGGCGTGCCGGTCGTGCCCGACGACGTCGCCGATGGCGAGCACCGTCTCGCCGTCGCCGCCGGGGAACGCGTCGTACCAGTCGCCGCCGATGTCGGCGCCCTCGGACGCCGGGACGTACCGGACGACCACCTCGCAGCCCTCCAGGCGCGGCGGCTCGGTGAGCAGGCTGTGCTGCAGCGCCTCGGCGAGGTCGCGCTGCTGGGCGAACAGCCGCGCCGCCTGCAGGGACAGGCCGACGCGGCGGCCGATCTCCACGGCCGCCTCGACCTCGGCCGGGGTGTGGGCCCCGCGGCCGGCGTCGTTGGCCAGGCCGAGCGCGCCGACGACCTCCCCGCGCGCGAGCAGCGGCACGACGGCGGCCGCGCGGGGCTCGAGCCGGGACAGCGCCTCCCGCGCCGCGGGGTCGGCGAGCGCCGCGGTGATGCGGTCGGCGTCGATCTCGGGCACCACGAGCGGACGGCCGGTGCGCAGCACCACCTGCGCGGCGTGCTCGCTGGTCATGGCGTGCGCCATGGCGCGCACGTAGGCGGCGACGTCCGCCCGCCGCTCGGGGTGGCGGTGGGCGACGGCGGCGTCGTGCAGCCGCCGGTGGTCGTCGGTGACGACGATCCAGCACCAGTCGCCGAGCGCCGGCACGACCAGGTCGGCCAGCCGGTCGAGCTGCTCGGCGGTGTCGAGGCTGCCCGACAGGACCCGGCCGGCGTCGGCGAGCAGCTGCAGCCGCCGGTTGGCCTCGGCCATGGCCGCCACCGCGGCGTCCCGCTCGGCGTCGGCGCGCAGCCGGGAGACGCTCAGCGCGATCTGGGCGGTGAGCGCGTCGAGCAGCTCGGCGTCGTCGTCGTCGAAGACGTGCGCGGTGTCCCAGATGACGACGAAGCTGCCGAGCAGCCGCCCCTCGACCCGCAGCGGCAGCGAGGCCAGCGCGTGCAGGCCGAGCGCCGTGCCCACCTCGGCCATGGCGGGGAAGCGGGCGATCGCGTCGTCGAGGTCGGCGAACAGGAACCGCTCGCCGTGCCGGGCGGTGTACTGCGTGGGGAGGGTGTCGTCGAGCTCGACGACGATGTCCTGCGGCGGCGCGACGTCGGCCTCGGCGGCGGCCGCGGCGACGGTGTCGGCGAGCCGCCGGCCCAGGTGGAGGCGCAGCGCGCCGTCGGCGTCGAAGGCGGCCAGCGCGCTGGAGGAGGCGCCGAGCACCCGTGCGCCGCGCAGGGTGATCTCGGCCAGCTCCGACAGCGCGGTGGCGTTGGCCAGCTGGGCGGCCACCTCCGCCACGGCCGCGGCCCGCTGCGTCGCGGCCATGCGCCGGGCGGCCTCCTCGCGGGCGTCGGTGACGTCGACGACGGTGCCGAGCACCCGGACGGCGCTGCCCTGGGCGTCGCGGACGACGCGGCCGCGGGACACCGTCCACCGGGTGCTGCCGTCGGCGTGCAGGACCCGGGCCTCCGCCACGTACTCCCCGGAGCCGGCCAGCGCGTCGGCCATCGCCCGGCGCACGGCGTCCCGGTCGTCGGGGTGCAGCCTCGCCGCGATCATGGCGTCGACGTCGGTGATCTCCAGCGGGCCCTCGAGGCCGTGCAGTGCCGCGCCGCGCTCGTCCCAGTGCAGGACGCCGGTGCGCAGGTCCTGCTCCCAGATGCCGACCGAGCTGGCCTCGAGCGCGACCTCCAGCCGGGTCCGCGAGGCGCCGATGACCGAGCGGGCGGCGGAGAGCTCGAGCTCGGCGACGACCGAGGCGGCGAGGTGCTCGAGCAGCTCGCCCTCGTCGGCGTGCCACTCCCGCGGCGCGGGGTCGTAGACGGCGAGGACGCCCACGACCAGCCCGGACGCCGCGACCAGCGGCGTGCCGAGGTAGGCGACCACCTGCCCGGAGGTGACCGCCGGCAGGTCCGCCAGCGACGGGTCGAGCCGGGCGTCGGGCACCACCAGCGGCCGGGCGTCCGCGACGACCCTTGCCGACAGGGCGCCGGTCAGCAGCGCCCGGCCGCCGACGACGCCCGGGGGCAGGCCGTGCCCGCCGACGACGGTGTCCTGGTCGGTGAAGAGCGTGACCTTGGCGTGTCCGGCCGCGAGCAGCCGCGCGGCGAGCGCCGACAGCCGGTCGTAGGCGGCCGGGCCCGACACCTCCAGGAAGAGGCGGCGAGCGGCGGCGACGCGGTGGGCGTCGCGCAGGGCACCGGCAGCGGTCGGGGACGGAGGAACGGTCACGGTTCCTCCTCGAGCGCACCCGGCCCCGGCGGCCGCGCCCGACCATGGTGCCACGGGGCACCCCCTGAACAGACGGAACCGTCCGGTGACGGAAGTGTCACCCCGCCGGGTGACGGCCGGCGCCGGCGGCCTGCACCCCTCGCCGCCGGACGCCGATCCCCCCTCCATGACGGCGATGCTCACCCGCCGGCTGCCGGACTGCCGTCCGCTGCTGGCCGACCCGGACGACCTGACGCTCGTCTTCCAGCCCATCGTCGACCTCGCCCGCGCCCGCGTCGCGGGGTACGAGGCACTGGCCCGCTTCCCCGGCACCGCCGGGCCCGACGTGTGGTTCGCCGCCGCCGAGGACTCCGGCGTGGCCGCCGAGCTGCACGCGCTGGCCGTGCGGAAGGCGCTCGACGCCGTCCCGGCGCTGCCCGCGGACACCTTCCTCACGGTCAACGTCGGCCCGCACCTGCTCGGCTCGGCCCCCGTCCAGGCCGCGCTGGCGAGCCGGCCGGACCTGCGCGGCGTCGTCGTGGAGCTGACCGAGCACGTGCCCGTGCCCGACCTCGGGGCGCTGCGGGTGCAGGTGGCCGCACTGCGGGCCCGCGGCGCGGTGGTCGCGCTCGACGACACGGGCTCCGGCTGGTCGGGGCTGCGCCAGCTGGCCGCGCTGCGCCCGCAGCTCGTCAAGCTCGACCGCTCGCTGGTCAGCGGCGCGGACGCGGACCCGGTGCGCCTGGCGCTGGCCGAGACCGTGGGCGCCTTCACCGCCCGCATCGACGCCCTGCTCGTCGCCGAGGGCATCGAGACGCGCGGCGAGCTGGCCGCCTTCGCCCGGCTCGGCGTCCCGCTCGCCCAGGGCTGGCTGCTCGGCCGCCCCGCGCCGGGCTTCGCCCCGCTGGACGCCGACGTCGCCGCGCTGGTGCGCAGCAGCACCGCCCGCGCCCGCTCCGCGCACACCGTCGCCGGCCTGGTGCGCCCCGTCCGCCAGGTGGACGCGGGCGACCCGCTGCCCGGCGTCCCGCCCGTCGCGCTCGTGGCGCCCGACGGCGCACCGCTGGCCCTGCGGCTGTCCGACCCGCGGACGGGGTCGGTGCACACCGCGCCGGTCTCGCTGTGCGCCGCCCCGGGCGACGCCGTCGTCGCCACGCTGCAGCGCGCGCTCACCCGTCCGCCGGCGCACCGCTTCGACCCGGTCGTGTGCACCGGGCCCGACGGCGCGGTCCTCGGGCTGCTGCGGGTGGAGGACCTGGCCTCGGCCGCCGCCGTCCGCTGACGCGGGCGGGCTACCCGGCGGAGGCGGTGAGCGCCGCGCGCTCGTCGTCGGTGAGCACGAGGTCCTGCATGGGCAGCAGGTCGGCGAGCTGGTCGACGTCGCGGCCGCTGGCGATCGGCGCGGTGACGGTGGGCTGGTCGGCGAGCCAGCGCAGCGCCACCGCGGCCTGGCTCACCCCGTGCGCGGAGGCCACCTCGGCCAGCGCCGCGAGCACCCGGTCGCCGCGCTCCCCCACGTAGGCCTGCGCGCCCTGCGCCCGCGGCGAGTCGACCCGCTCGCCGGCGCGGTACTTGCCGGTCAGGAAGCCCTTGGCCAGCGCGAAGTAGGGCAGGCAGCCCAGGCCGTTGGCCGCGACGACGTCGCGCAGCCCGTCCTCGTAGGCCGGGCGCTCGACCAGGCTGTAGTGCGGCTGCAGCGCCACGTAGCGGGCGAGTCCGAGCCGCTCGGAGGTCTCCAGGGCCTCGGTCAGCCGCGCCGGCGAGTAGTTCGACGCCGCGACGTGGCGCACCTTGCCCTCGCGCACCAGCTCGTCGAAGGCGGTGAGCGTCTCCTCGAGGGGCGTCGTCGCGTCGTCGTAGTGGGCGTAGTAGAGGTCGATCCGGTCGGTCCGCAGGTTGCGCAGGCTCCGCTCCGCGGCCGCCTTGACCTCGCGGGACGACAGCGGGTGCTCCTTCTGCCCGGGCGAGGCCTTGGTGGCCACCACCATCCGGTCGCGCAGCCCGCGCTCGGCCATCCAGCCGCCGAGGATCTGCTCGGAGCGGCCGTCGCCGTACATCTCCGCGGTGTCGACGAACGGGCTCTGCGTGCTGGGCACGGCGTCGACGAAGCGGTCGAGCACCGCGTGCGACGTCGCCTCGTCGGCCGTCCAGCCGAAGACGTTGCCGCCCAGGCACAGGTCGCTGACGGTCAGGTCGGTCCCGGGGAGCTGCGGCACGCGCCCACGCTATGCCGGGGGCCGCGACCCCGCCCCCGGGACGGGTGGGACCCGCGGGTCCGTAGGGTCGGCAGCAGGCCCGTGGACTGGCCAGATGTCCGGTCGGCGTGTCACGGTGCCCCGGGCCGGACCCCGCAGGGGGAACGGTCCGTCCCGGGCGACCGCCCGGGACCCCATCCTGCGGCCGCCGAGACCGCGCGGCCGCGACGTCCGAGAGGAACCTCTGTGAACAAGGCCGAACTCGTCACCGCCATCTCCAAGCGCGCCGACGTCCCGAGCGCGACCGTCGACGCCGTCCTGTCCGGGCTCCAGGAGGAGCTCGTCGAGGCGATCACCCGCGGCGAGAAGGTCGCCGTCTCCGGGCTGCTGACCGTCGAGCGGACCCAGCGCTCCGCCCGCACCGGCCGCAACCCGCAGACCGGCGAGTCCATCGAGATCCCCGCCGCCAACACGGTCAAGGTCACCGCCGGCTCGAACCTGAAGAAGGCCGCCTCCAACGTCCCGGTGTGATCCGCCGGGCCCCGGCGACGCGCCGGCCTGACCGGCCGCCCGCCCGGGGTGGCGCCTGCCCCCCTGTGACCCCGCCCACGCCCGGTGGGTCAGGATGCGCAGGCAGGCGCCGCCCGACGGGGACGGCACCGGGACGGAGGCACGCGTGAGCAGCGCACTGACCCTGGACACCGACCCGGCGGAGGTCGGCCTCGACGGCGCCCGGCTCGAGCGCCTCGACCGGCGGCTGGCCCGCTGGGTCGACGGCGGTCAGCTGCCCGGCTTCCTCGTCACGGTGTCCCGGCACGGCCGGCTGGCGCACGTGGGCCGGTACGGCGCGCGCGACGTCGAGAACGGCCGGCCGGTCGAGGAGGACACCCGCTGGCGGATCTTCTCGATGACCAAGCCGGTCACCTCGGTCGCGGCGATGATGCTGTACGAGGAGGGGGCCTTCGAGCTCACCGAGCCGATCGCCCGCTGGCTGCCGGAGTTCGCCGAGACCCGCGTGTACGTGGCCGGCTCGGCGCAGAAGCCGGTCACCCAGCCGCAGGTGGAGCCGATCCGGATCTGGCACCTGCTCACCCACATGTCCGGGCTGACCTACGGGTTCCACCACGCCCACCCCGTCGACGCGATGTACCGGGCGATGGGCCACGAGTGGGGCACCCCGCCCGGCGTCGACTCCGCCGAGGCCTGCCGCCAGTGGGCGTCGGTGCCGCTGGTGTTCCAGCCCGGCTCGGAGTGGAACTACGGCGTCTCCACCGACGTCCTCGGCCGGCTGGTCGAGGTCGTGTCCGGCCAGACGCTCGACGTCTTCTTCCAGGAGCGGGTGTTCGGCCCGCTGGGGATGACCGACACGTCCTTCGGCCTGCGTGAGGGCGACGACGTCGACTCCCTCGCCCGCCTCTACGCCGCCGTCCCGGGGCAGCCGGCCGGCGCGCCGACGTCGTTCGCCCCGATCGACGCCATGGGCGAGGCGGCGCACCGCAAGCCGACGTTCCTGTCCGGCGGCGGCGGGCTGGTCTCGACGGCGGCGGACTACCTCCGCTTCTGCGAGATGCTGCGCCGCGGCGGCTCCTACGACGGCGGCCGGCTGCTCGGCCCGCGCACGCTCGCCCACATGGTGCGCAACCACCTGCCCGGCAACGCCGACCTGGAGACCTTCGGCCGGCCCCTGTTCGCCGAGACGCCGCTGCGCGGGGTGGGCTTCGGGCTGGGCTTCTCGATGGTGCTGGACCCGGCGCGCTACGGCGGCGTCGCGAGCGCCGGCGACTACAGCTGGGGCGGGGCGGCGTCGACGGCGTTCTACGTCGACCCGGTCGAGGACGTCGTCGTCACCTTCTACACGCAGCTGCTGCCCTCGAGCACGCTGCCGATCCGCGCGTACCTGCGGGCGCTGGTCAACCAGGCGATCATCGCCTGACGGCCTGAGGCATTGGAGGCTATCCGCACGTATCCGCGCTCAGGACGTGCGAATAGCCTCCAATGCCTGGGCGCCTACAGGTAGCGGCGGTAGACGACGGTGGCGACCATCGCCGGCTTGGTGCCGCCCTCGATCTCCACGGTGACGTCCATGTTCATCGCGATGCCGCCCTCGAACGGCGTCGCCGACGCGAGGGTGGCGCCCGCGCGCACCCGGCTGCCCACCGGCACCGGCGAGGGGAAGCGCACCTTCTCGGTGCCGTAGTTGACGCCCATCCGGAAGCCGCTGATCTCGACGATCTCCGGCAGCAGCGACGGGATGAGCGACAGCGTCAGGTAGCCGTGCGCGATCGGCCCGCCGAAGGGGCTCTCCCGCTTCGCGCGGTCCACGTCGACGTGGATCCACTGGTGGTCGCCGGTCGCGTCGGCGAACTGCTGCACCTGCTCCTGGGTCACCTGCACCCAGTCGCTGTACCCGAGGTGCTGACCGACGAGCGACTGCACGCCCTCGACGCCGTCCACGGTGGTCTGCGCCATCGCCTGTCCTCCTGTGTCCGCTGGGGGTCTGGTTGGCTGACTCCACCACACCGCTGACGGGGACGGGGGCCACGGGTGCTGCGACTGGGCCGGCTGGACGTGCCCGACGGCGGTCTGGTGGTGATGGCCATCGTCAACCGCACGCCCGACTCGTTCTACGACCGCGGCGCCACCTACGAGCTGGCCGCCGCCGTCGAGCGGGTGGACCGGGTGGTGGCCGAGGGCGCGGACATGGTCGACGTCGGCGGGGTCAAGGCCGCGCCCGGCGAGGAGGTCGACGCCGCCGAGGAGATCCGCCGCACCGCCGACCTGGTGGCCGCCATCCGCGCCGCCCACCCGGCGCTGCCCATCTCCATCGACACGTGGCGCGCCGAGGTGGCCCGCGAGGTGCTCGCCGCGGGCGCCGACGTCGTCAACGACGCCTGGGGCGGCGTGGAGCCGGAGCTGGCCGAGGTGGCCGCGGAGGCGGGTGCGGGGATCGTGTGCACCCACGCCGGCGGGCTGCCGCCGCGCACCCGCCCGCACCGGGTGCGCTACGACGACGTGGTGGCCGACGTCGTCGCCCGGACGACGGCGCTCGCCGAGGCGGCGGTGGCCGCGGGCGTGGAGCGCGAGCGGGTGCTGGTCGACCCGGGCCACGACTTCGGCAAGAACACCCGGCACTCCCTGGAGGCCACCCGGCGGCTGGACGAGCTGGTGGCCACCGGCTGGCCGGTGCTGGTGGCGCTGTCGAACAAGGACTTCGTCGGCGAGACCCTCGACGTCCCGCTGGAGGAGCGGCTCACCGGCACGCTCGCGGCGACGGCGGTGAGCGCGTGGCTGGGCGCCCGGGTGTTCCGCGCCCACGACGTCGCGGCGACCCGGCAGACGCTGGACATGGTGGCGTCGATCCGCGGCGACCGCCCGCCCGCGCGCACCACCCGCGGCCTGGCCTGACCTCGTCGTGCGGTGCCCGACCTCGCGCTACAGCACGAGGGCGGGCACCACGGCCCGCGGTCGGGGCCTGGTCCCCGAGCGGACCCCGCACGATCAGGCGGGCTCACCGTGGCGGGGGGGCGGGGGGCGGGGCCGCGGGGGGGGCGCGCGCGGGCCGCCCCGGGGCGGACGCTGGAGCGGGGTGGCGCGC